>JACPQR010000082.1 GCA_016190375.1 Deltaproteobacteria bacterium | reverse complement strand
CGTCGTGGGGCGCTCCGGAGGGGATCGAACAGGAAGGCGGGAAGGCGGGAAGGTTCTGGGGTCTGGCTCCTCGTCCTCACCGAGCTACGGCGCACCTGCCACAGCGGCGGCGCTGCTGCTCCTCTCGTCGTGGGCCAGCCCGGCGCTGGGGCAGCCCATCGTTCCCGTGCCGCCCCCGCCGGTGATGCAGCAAGGCCAGGGTTCCGCTCCCGACGCGAACGTCGCATCGCCGGCAACCGAGCCCGAATCCGAGTCCTCATCCCAGCCCGAGCCCGAGCCCGGCTCCGTATCCGAGCCCATACCGGCACCCGTACCCGTACCCGCGCCGGCGGCGGCGACGGCGAGCGCGCCCGCGCCTCCGCCGGCAGCGCAGGTCGATCCCGATCGGGTGCGCCTCGACCTGCACGGTTACTACCGCGTGCGTTTCCTCGAGCTGCACAACATCCTCGAGGACGGCGAGGACACGGGTCTGTTCAGCGACGTCGACTCCGCGCGCTTCTTCGTGCAGCGGCTCAGGCTCGAGCCTGCCCTGACCTACGGCCCGAACCCTCAGAGCCCCATCGGCGCCCTCCGCATCCAGGTCGACGCGCTCGACGACGTCGTCTTCGGCGACAACTCGGGGCTCGCCTCGGTGCCTCTCTTCGCCGGTGACCCGTCCACGGTCGATCGCCGCTCCTCCGACGTCCCGTCGATCCTGCTGAAGCGCGCCTGGCTCGAGGTGATGCTCCCCCTGGGGCTTCTCCGCGTGGGCCGGATGCCGTCCCAGTGGGGAATGGGCCTTCTGACGAGCGACGGCAACGGCTTCGATGACGACTTCGGCGACAACGTCAGAGGAAGCACGTTCGATCGGATCCTCTTCGCCACTCGCCCCGTGGCCATCGGGCGCGTGCTGACCGGGCGTGAGCCCGGGAGCTTCCCGCTCCTCCTCGCGGTGGCCTATGACCTGCTCGTCGAGATCCCGCTGGACGACGACTCGCACCGCAGCCCCTACGGCAACTGGCTGGCGGAGGGCGCGGACGACGTCAGGCAATGGACCTTCGTCGCCTTCTACAACGACACCGCGCCGAACCCATTGCGGGTCTCCGACGAGATCAAGGCCGGAGTCTACTTCGTCAACCGGAAGCAGCCCTCGACGGAGTCGAACGCCTTCATCGGCGACGCATACGTCCGCCTGCGGTGGGGCATGTTCTTCGCCGAGGCGGAGGGTCTGCACATCTGGGGCTCGACGCGCGCCATTCCATTTCCGCCTCCCGACCCCGGCGAGCTCGCCGACCAGAAGGACGCGGACATCTGGGGCGGCGTCGCGCGCGCGGGCGTCGAGACGCCCCTGTTCGGCGTGCGCCTCGAGGCCGGCTACGCCTCGGGCGACGCCGTTCGAGAGGACGAGGACTTCACCGGTCGTCCCCTGCACCCGGACTTCAACGTCGGGCTGCTCCTGTACGAAGAAGTCCTGGCCGAGAAGACCGCCCAGACCTGGGGCACGGGCGCGCGCGGGTTCTGGTCCCTGGGCGGCGTCTACGACTCCTACTACCTCTCGCTCACGGGCAAGGTCCGACCGCTGCCGGGCCTCGAGCTCATCGCGCTCGCGCTCCTCGCCATGCCCGATCAGGTCGACACGGTCATCGAGTCCGACGATCCCCTCGGCGTCGAGACCGACCTCGCCGCCAAGATCGACTTCGCGAGGTACTTCCGCTTCGCGCTGGAAGCGGGCCTCCTCTTCCCCATGGACGGCCTGGGCACCGTGGGTACGGGGCTCCCATGGACGGTCCAATCGCGCCTGGCGATGGCGTTCTGACCGTCGGAACGGGTCGGGCTCCGTACCGACCGCCGCTCGCCCCTGGCCGGACCGTGCAGAATGATGTACGCTCGGATGTACACCATGGACATCACACTGACCGAGGCTCGGACCCGGCTCTTGCGTCTCGCGGACGAGATAGAGAAGGACCCGGACACGATCGTGCGCGTGACCAAGCGCGGACGCCGCGTGCTGGCGCTCGTGTCGGCCCGCAGGCTAGACGCGCTGCTCGAGACCATCGAGGTCCTCGGCGACGAGCGGACGCTTCGACGTCTGCGCCGCGCCCGCGCCGACGTGGCCGCGGGAAAGGCCATCCCTTGGGAAGAGGCGAAGAGCCGGCTGGGCCTGGGTCGCTGAGCGTTGGCGCGCCGCTACGCGATCGATCTCGCGCCGACCGCCTTTGCGTCGCTGCGCCGCCTCGCCAATCGAAAGACGCTCCGCGAGCTGGGCGAGGCGATCGATGGCCTGGCGCACGAACCGGACCTTCAGGGCAAGCCGCTCGCGGCGCCGCTCGAGGGCATCTGGAGCATTCGGGCCGCGCGCGACCACTACAGGGTGCTCTACGAGATCGACGAGACGCAGCGGCGAGTCACCGTCCTCGTCGTCGGGGAGCGACGACCAGGCGAGCAATCCGACGTCTACCGCCTGGCTGCCCGGCTCCTGCGCGACCTGACGACGTGAGGCGGTCGGCCGGGGGACGTCCGACCCCGCCGTCGAGCCGATGCTGCTCCGACCCTGAGCATTCCGCGCCGGGAGCGTGAGTGGCACCTGGACCAAGGCTTGCTCCGCGACCGTCTCGATGAGACGAACCACATGGGGCGTCCTCGCGGCGCTGGCGTCCGGTTGCTACCTGTCACACGCCGAGGATCCGGGTCTGACCGGGCCGCCGGATCTCGCCGGCGACCCCGTTCCGCCCGATCGGACGAGCCCCTGTGTGGTCGCCCTGCGGGACTGCGGGGCCGTCACGGTTCGCCGGGAGGACGTGGAGCCGGAGCCCGAGGGCGGAGCCTGGTGCTGTCCGTACCTGGGCTCGCTCAGGTCAGTCATGAGCGGCGGCGAGTGCGTCTTCGACACCGAGGCCTGCCTGCCCCACGAGGATATCGGGGACGTCCGGCGCGCGGCCGACGTCGTCGAGGTCGGCCCGATTCTCGGCACGGTCGAGGGCGTCGCGACGCGAATCGAGACCCGGACGCGACATGGCACGGAGCTGGCGCTGGCGCTGGATGAAGGGCTGGTCCTGTCGGGTGCTCCCTGCGGCCCTTCATCTAGCTTCGACTGTTCCCCGGGGGGCTCCTGCGGCCCGCTCGAGCTGGGCCGCACCTATCGGGTCACGGGCTGGGCCGGCACGGGCGACGTCTGCGAGGCGAACGCATTTCACTTGCCAGGGATGCTCGTGGTGAGCTGGACCGAGGTGCGGTACTAGATCTCAGAGCTGGCAGAGGCGCGCGGCCTGGCGGCCGTTCGGGGTGCCGGGAAACTGCCGGGCAAATGCGCAGGCCCTCGCCTTGCGCTGATCTGGCGGCGCGCTCAGGACCGCTCGCCACAAGGCCGCCTCGTTGGGTGCCGGACCGCCTTGTTGGGGCGGAGCCTTGGTCGGCGCCTTCGTGGGCCCCGGCGCTTTCGTCGGCGCCTTGGTGGGCGGGCCGACCCTGGAGCCGGTCTGGCGGGGAACTTGAACCCGCGCGACGGTCTCATGACCATTGCCGCGCTCATCGAGGTCCGCAAGCACCGCTTGCGCCGCGGCCCGCAGCGCCTGAAGCTCGGTCTGCGCGTCCGTGGCTCCAGTCACACGCGGGTCGGCCAGGATCTCCTCCACCTTCGAACGCACCTCGGCCGACGCCTCGCCCCGCCGGGACGAGCGCCGGGCTTCCTCGAGCCGCGCCCCGTAGACCTCGATGGCGTTCTGGACGACGAGCGGGTCCTCGTAGGCCGCCGTTCCCTGCGGGATGAGCTGGGCGGCCGCGAAGACGGCCTCCGCCGAGCCGGACTGGCTGCGCCGCACCTGCGCGAGCTGGCGCTGACCCTGCAGCTCGTACCCCAGTCCCTGGATCAGCGCGTCCGCTTCGGTCGTGCTGCGGCCCGCGCCGGCGAGCCGTCGGCGGGCCTCCTGCGCCATTCGCAGGGCCGCCTCGAAGTCCCCGTGCCGGCGGAGCTCGCGGGCCTCCTCGATCGGATCGCCTGGAGCCGACCGCCCGCCAGCGTGCCCGGGAGGCGGAGGCAAGAGCGGCGCCGTCGGATTCGGGGTCGTCACGGAGGCGTTGGCGGGCCCGCGTGGCCTGAGGATCACGGCGATCGTGAGCCCGGCGAGGATGGCGATGGCGGCCACTCCGGCGAGGACGAAACGGTTCGAGGGGCCTCGAGCGCGAAGGGGGATCCGGGTCGTGCGCGCCCCCGGATACGAGCGCGACGCTCCCGGGATCTCGAAGCGCAGCACGACCTCGCCGAGGGTGATCTCGTCGCCGTCGTCGAGCTCCGCGTAGCGGACCTCGCTGCCATTGACCCGGACGCCGTTGGTGCTGTCGAGATCGAGGATCCTGTAGACCTGGTTGACGCGGAGGATCTTGGCGTGCTCGCCCGAGACAGAGCGGTGCCTGAGCACCACGCCGCACGTCTCGGCGCTGCCGATGACGATCTCGTCGCGGTCGAGAGCACGCGCCCTGCCCGTCGCGGGGGCCACGGGGACGAGCCGCCCGCACAGGAGGCGCGCCGGGACGATCCCGGGCGGCGTCAGCGTCCCGCCGGCCGGCATCGCGATCATCGCGGTCTCCGCGTCCGAGACGGGCGCGAAGCTCGCCGTATGAGCGTCGTCCGCGGCGATCACGCCTCCCTTGGCCCGCAGGCTGAGCCGGTAGTCGCCGATCTGGATGAGGTCCCGCGAGCGAAGGGTTCGCTGCCCCGAGATCTTGTGGCCGTTGACCTTGACGCCGTTGTAGCTGCCGAGGTCCTCGATCGTGAGCGACGACTTGGTGACGATGAGGCGAGCGTGCTTGCGGGAGACGTTTCGCTCGAGCAGCCGGACGGTGTTGCCCTCGCCCCGCCCGATCGTCAGTTCTCCCTGCTCCAGAGGGACGATCGTGGTCTTGCCCTCATCGTCCGAGATGACGAGCTGTTTCATGCCGGGGCCCGACGCCAGAGTATAGCGCCGGCACCGGCCCGTTCACCCTCAGATTGCCAGATCCACGGCCCCGTCGCAGTCCAGGTCGAGCCCGTCGGGCATGCCGTCGCCGTCGGCGTCGACCAGGTGCTCGCAGCCTCCGGCTCCGCCCCCGCCCGCCGCGCCGCCAATCCCCAGGTCCACGTCGCTCTCGCCGTCGCAGTCCAGGTCGATTCCCTCGGGCATCCCGTCGCCGTCGCCGTCGACCAACGGAGCATCGCAGAGGTCGATCCCGCCCACGCCGCCCGGTACGTCGAGGTCCAGGTCGGCCACCCCGTCGCAGTCCAGGTCGACGCCGTCCGGCAGGCCGTCGGCGTCGGCGTCCACGGGCGCGGGCACGCAGGCTCCCCCGCCGCCGCCGAGCCCCAGGTCCCCGGCGCCGTCGCAATCGAGGTCGACGCCGTCGGGCGCGCCGTCCCCGTCGCCGTCGATGAGCGGGTCGCAGGCCGCCCCGGCCCCGCCCCCGATGCCCAGATCGAAGTCGACCGCTCCGTCGCAGTCGAGGTCGACGCCATCGACGACTCCATCCCCGTCGCCGTCCAGGATCGCGTCGGCGCACCAGTCGACGTCGGCGGCGCCGTCGCAGTCCAGGTCGACCTCGTCCGGAATCCCGTCGCCGTCGCCGTCGAGCAGTGGCGCCACGCAAATGTCAGGGAAGCCGGCGAAGTCGACGTCCGCGACGCCGTCGTCGTCGAGGTCGATCGCGTCCGCGACCCCGTCGCCGTCGTTGTCGATGAGCTCGAGCGATGCGCCGTGCCCCCCGACGACGCCCTGGCCACCGAACCGTCCGTCGCATGCCGCTCCGATCAGAAGCACGCCGATGAAGAGCCGTCGCATGTCCACCTCCTGGTGGTGCACGACGGTGCACGAGCCATACCGCGCGAAAACACCGCGTTCGGGCGGCCGCCACGGCACCGCTCGCCAACCGGCGGTTTCCTGTCGGCGGGGTCCGCTCTACCCGGGCGCTCGGACTCTACCCGAGCGAGCGGACCGCGTCGGCCACGTCCTCGGCGCTTCCGATGAAAAGCGGTGTGCGCTGGTGGAGCTTGTCCGGGACGATCTCGAGGATGCGGCGCTTGCCGTCGCTCGCCGCGCCGCCGGCGCGCTCCGCGAGGAATGCCATGGGCGACGCCTCGTACAGGAGCCTGAGCTTGCCCTCGGGCTTCTTCTTCTCCCCGGGGTACATGAAGATGCCGCCCTTGAGCAGGGTGCGGTGGAAGTCGGCCACGAGCGTCCCCACGTACCGCGCGCTCCGGAGCGATCCGTCCGCCTGGGGCGAGCGGAGCCTGTTCACGTACGCCTGCAGCGGGTCCACCCACTTCGAGCAGTTGGCGTCGTTGACGCTGTAGGTCTTGCCATGCTTGGGCGTCTGGATGTTCGGGTGCGACAGGAAGTACTCGCCCACCGACGGGTCGAGCGTGAAGCCGTGCACCCCCTCGCCGGTCGAGTACACGAACATCGTCGACGATCCGTAGATCACGTATCCGGCGGCCACCTGCTCCGTGCCGCGCTGCAGGCAATCGGCGACAGTTCCGTTGCGACCCGTGGTCATGCGCTTGTGCACCGAGAAGATGGTGCCGATCGAGATGTTCAC
Organism: Deltaproteobacteria bacterium; assembly: GCA_016190375.1. GTDB lineage: Bacteria > Myxococcota_A > Polyangia > JACPQR01 > JACPQR01 > JACPQR01. The sequence goes on along the minus strand of JACPQR010000082.1, from coordinate 68,223 downwards.
GTCTATGTTCGTCGAGCCGTCGAGCGGATCGAACATCAGCACGTACTTGCCGGTCGTGAACCTGTCGGGGATCGTGATGAGCTCCTCGACCTCCTCGCTGGCCATGCAGCACAGGTGCCCGCCCGCCTCCACGCAGCGGATCAGGATCGAGTTCGCGAACTCGTCGAGCTTCTGGACCTCCTCGCCCTGGACGTTCACCTCGCCGGTGACTCCGAGCGCATCCGCGAGGCCCGCCTGGTTGACCTTGCTGTTGATGATCTTCGAGGCGGTTGCTATCTGCTGAAGGAGCCCCGACAGCTCCCCCGTCGCGCTCGAGGTCGCGCGCTGCCGCTCGAAGATGTGCCGCTCGATCGTCGTTCCGCGCTGAGCCATGGGCGCAAGCTAGCCAAGATCGAAATGGCGATCAAGCGGGGGAATTTGGCAGGCGGAACGGATGCTAATCCGGACAGGTCGCGCCCGCGCAAGCGGCCGCTTCTTCCTCGCACTCCTCGTTGATGCAGGCGAGGCACTCCTCGGCGCCGCCGCCTCCCCCGAAGCAGTCGCCGGACATCGAGCAGGGCAAGAGGGCGCTGATCGCGCAGTTGAACCACTGATCGATGAAGAACTGCACGTCGGCGCACGACTGCGCCGCGCAGTTCGCCGAGCACGTGAGGCTGAAGCTGGGGGGGAAGGCGCCGAAGTCGATGCAGCTCATGGTGCACTCGATGACCTCCTCGCAGTCGAGGAGCTCGCAGTTGCCGCAGTCGGAGGGGCAGTTCGAGCAGGTCTCGTACTCAGCGCCCTCGCAGTCGCCGTTGCCGCAGACGGAGCAGACGCCGCAGTCCGCGTCGCAGGACGCGCAGTTCTCGTTCCCGCCGCAGGTCCCGTTCGGGCAGTCGGGGCAACGCCCGCAGTCGGCCGGGCAGGTGAAGCAGGTCTCGGTCGCCAGATCGCAGCGGCCGTCGCCGCAGCCGGGGCAGGCGTCGCAGTCCGGGGCGCACGAGAGGCAGTCCTCGTTGGCCTGGCAGAAGCCGTCCCCGCAGAACTCGCAGACGCCGCAGTCCTCCGGGCACGAGAAGCAGCTCTCCGTGTCCACGCAGTCGCCGTCGGGGCAGGTCTCGCAGAGGCCACAGTCGACGGGGCAGGTCGCGCAGTTCTCGGAGGTGGCGCAGTCCCCGTCGCCGCAGCTCTCGCAGATGCCGCAGTCCTTCGGGCAGTTGAAGCAGTCCTCGTTGCCCGGCTGGCAGTTCCCGTTGCCGCAGGACTCGCAGGCACCGCAGTCGACGGGGCAGTTGCGGCAGTCCTCGGTCCGCTCGTCGCAGCTCTCGTCGCCGCAGAGATCGCAGACGCCGCAGTCGAGCGGGCAGTTCTCGCAGCCCTCGCCTTCTGCGCAGTCCCCGTCCCCGCAGCCGACGCACGCGCCGCAGTCCGCCGGGCACGAGCCACAGCTCTCGCTGGCGTCGCAGTCGCCGTCGCCGCAGGTGCCGCAGGCCCCGCAGTCGGCCGCGCATGAGTTGCACGACTCGTCCGGGGTGCAGTCGTCGTCGCCGCACCGCCCGCACGGACCGCAGTCCTGCGTGCAGGAGCCGCAGGTCTCGCCCTCGTCGCAGTCACCGTTGCCGCAGCATTCGCCGCAGTCGTCGGGGCAGGACCTGCACGTCTCGCCGCCCGCGCACTCGTCGTCGCCGCAGTCCTCGCACGGCGCGCAGTCGCCGGGGCAATCCTCGCAGCTCTCGGTGCCGGTGCAGTCGCCGTCGCCGCACTTCGGGCCGCCGCCGTCGAACGGAGGCGGCCCGCCGTCGACCGGCGCCAGCGTCGCCGTGCGGCCGCACGCGGCCGTGAGAGCCAGGGAGGCGAAGGCGATCACCACACGCGCGCGCAGAAACATGCGCGGGAGTCTACTTCGACCTCGCCTCACGTGGCGAGATGGTAGGAGAATGTCCCACCCAGAAACCAGATACTCGGCAGATCGTCGGCGTCGAAGCCCAGAATGACGTCCTCGAAGTCCTCGATGTCGTCGCAGTCGTCGTAATCGAACATCCCGTCCTCCTCGAGGCAGCCCGACGACCAGAACGGGAAGTAGAGCTTGAACAGGAGACCGGCCGACATCTGCGGCGCGAAGTAGTACTCACCACCGGCGGCCATCGAGAGCGTGATGCCCCTGAACGTGAAGGAGCCCTCGGAGACGTCGGAGTCGGTGTCCCAGCTCGTTCCCATGAACGTGTAGCCGAGCCCGAGACCCGCGAACAGATCGGCCGGACCACGCTCGAGCGGATACACCCGGCCGCCTACCTCCAGGTTGAAGTAGTCGCCCGACGAGTCCACGCCGCTCTCGTCGTCCGTGCCGATGATGTTGTAGTGAAGGCCGCCGCCGAGGCCGACGAGGGCGATCGGGCGGTACCAGGCGGAGCCCGCGATGCCGACGCCGACCCGGGTCTCCTCGAACGCGTAGGTGCCGTCATCGCAGTACTCGCCGAGGCAGTCCGACAGCCCGAGGAGCCCCTGGACGGAAAGGCCCCTTCGCTCCGGCTCGACGCCTTCCTGTGCGGCCGCGGCGACCGGGAAGAGAAGCGCGAGGACGGCGGGCGCAAGCCAGCTCGGACGCATGGCCCTTCGTACCTGGCCGCTACGGAGTTGACAAGTGAGTGGGTCCAGGACGGTCGCGCCGCAGGATCCGAGGACAAACCACGGGCACGCGGATTGCTGTACCCTCCGGGCCTCATGGCGATCCCGCGCGTCAGTCTCGTCCTGCTCCTGGGCCTCGCCTCGTGCGGCGCGCGGTCGATGCTCCACGAGCCGCCGCCGCCGCTCGATGCCGGCGTGGACGCGGAGGTCGTCGGAGTCGACTCGGGGCCGCCGCGCGTGGACGCTGGCCTCGACGCGGCGCCCGACGCGGCTCCGGACTCCGGCCCCGATGCCGCCCCGACCTGCGGTGACGCGACCTGCGCCCCGGACCAGAGGTGCTGCGCCGAGGAGCGCTGCGTGCCCGACGCCGCCTGCTGCGTGGACGAGGACTGCGAAGAGGGCCTGGCCTGCCTGCCCTGCGAGGCCTGTGGCGCCTGGGGCCTTTGCGGCGTGGGCGACCTGGGCTGCGGTCTCGAGACCGTCGCAATCGACCCCGTGGCGCCCAATCTGATGCTGCTCGTCGACCGGTCGAACAGCATGGCCAACTTCTTCCCCGATGGGCGGCGCAAGTGGGACGTCCTCAACGACGGACTGGAGGAGAGCTTGCCGGAGCTCGAGGCGGTCGTCCGGCTGGGCCTCACGATGTTTCCGGGGCCGAGCGGCAACTGCGGCGGGCCCGACGTCGACGTCGCCGTGGGAGAGGGGACCGCCGGAGCCGTGCTCGACGCGCTCCGCTCCGCCGAGCCGCTCAACGCCACGCCGCTGGGCGACGCCCTGGGCATGCTCCGCCGCGACGAGGGCCTCGCCGACCCCGGACGCGGCAACTTCATCCTCCTCGTCACTGACGGAGGAGAGACCTGCGGGCGCGAGCCGGTGCGCCAGACGGAGCTCATGTACGCCGGCGACCCGATGGTCCAGGTCCACGTCGTCGGCCTCGGCAGCGACGACATCGACGAGGAGCTCCTCGGCGAGATCGCCGTCGCCGCGCACACCGACGAGGAAGGCGGCGTCCCGTCCGCCGCGACATCCGACGAGCTCTCCTCGGCCATCGGCCGTGTCGTGGACCTCGTCGCTCCGTGCTCGTTCGACCTCGCGGCGTGGCCTCGCGATCCCGAGCTCGTCTTCGTCTTCCTGGGCGAAGCGGCCGTTCCCCGCGACGACGACGGCATCGAGGGCTTCGAGTACGACGCCGAAGCGAACCGCCTCGAGCTGCACGGCTCGGCCTGCCGCGACGTGCGCGCGGGCGTGGCAGCGGTCCAAGTGGTCTTCGGCTGCCCCGCGGAGTAGGGGACACGCACCCGGCCAGTAACTAGCCGAAATCACGGGGGTCCCAGACACAACCGCGCGATCTGTCTGGCGCGCCCGCACCGCGGAGGCACGCCAGACAGATCGCGCGGTTGTGTCCAGAAGCCGAGGCATATCCGCGGCTTGCGGACCGGGTGCGTGTCCCCTAATCGTCGGTGTCGTTGTCGCCGGCGGAGATGCCGTACTTGCGCATGAGCTTGCGGAAGTACTTGCGGTCGATGTCGGCTTCCCGCGCCGCGTGCGAGATGTTCATCGCGTTCTTGCGGAGCAGGTGCAGTATGTAGTCCTTCTCGAACGAGGAGACCCACCGCTCCTTGGCCTCCTTGAACGGAACGTCGTCGACCGCGGCCGGGGCGCCGCCGCCGCCGCCGCCGCTCGCGACCGCGATCTGGCGAGGCATGGAGATCTGCTCGGGCAGGTCCTCGACCTCGATGGTGTCCGAGTCGCAGAAGCTCACGGCGCGCTCGATCATGTTGACGAGCTCGCGGATGTTGCCCGGCCAGTCGTACTCGACCAGCCGGTCCATCGAGTCGCGCGAGATCGAGTTGACCTTCCGCTCATCGCCCCGCGCCTTGTTGCACAGGAGGTTCTTGAGGAAGTGCTTCACGAGGAGCGGGATGTCCTCCTTGCGATCACGGAGCGGGGGCAGGACGAGCCTGACCACCGAGAGCCGGTAGAAGAGGTCCTCGCGGAAGCGCGCCGCGCGCACCTCCTCCTCGAGGTTGCGGTTCGTCGCGGCGATGACGCGCACGTCGACCTTGATGGGCTTGGCTCCGCCGACGCGCTTGACCTCGCGCTGCTCGAGCACGCGGAGCAGCTTCGGCTGCAGGTCGACGCGGAGCTCGCCCAGCTCGTCGAGGAAGACCGTGCCGCCGTTCGCCAGCTCGAAGATCCCCTGGCGCGTCATGATCGCGCCTGTGAACGAGCCCTTCTCGTGGCCGAACAGCTCGCTCTCGATCAGGTTCTCCGGGACCGCGCCGCAGTCGAAGACCATGAACGGCCCGTCCTTGCGGCGCGAGGCGTCGTGGATCGACCGCGCGACGACCTCCTTTCCCGTCCCGGTCTCGCCCTCGACCACGACAGTGGCGTCGGTGGGCGCGATCTTCTCGAGGATGCCGTAGATCTCGCGCAGCTTGACGTTCCGGCCGATGACCTCGCCGAAGCGTGTCTTCTCGGAGGGGACGATCCTGACCTTCTCGTCGAGCGGCGCGAAGTGGATCTCGGTCTTGCCCGCGGTGATGACGCAGTCCGGCTTCAGGAACGCCTCTCGCACCCGGACGCGGTTGATGAACGTCCCGTTCGTCGAGTCCAGATCGTGGAGGATGTAGGAGTCGCCCTCGATCACGATCTTGCAGTGGTAACGAGAGACCGTCTCGTCGTGGACGACGACGTCGTTGTCGTCCATGGCGCCCATCGTGATCGCGTCCTTGTCGAAGATGTGTTCGCGCTCGCGCCCCGCCTCCGAGACGACCAGCTTGCACTTGCGAAGGGTCAGCGTCGTCGGCCGACCGTCGATGTAAGTGATCTGGGTGGGGGGTACCTGGTCTGGGAACTTGGCGACCATCCGATCCGCTGCCAGCCTAAGGGATCGCAGTTCGCCGCGTCAAAGAGAAAGTGGGGACGAATGGCCCCACGTGGCCGGCGTCGAGGCCGTCACTCGTTGCCCTCGGGCGTCGACTCGCCCGGATTGTCCGGAGCATGGGGGCTACGCCCCGGCGGGCCCGGGCTCGGCCGCGGGATCGGTGGATGCCCCGGCCCCCTCGGGCCCTCGAAGCCAGGTCCTTCGTCGCGTCCTGGGGCCGTGGGGATGACGATCAGGTTGAGCAGCTCCTCGTGCGTCTCGATGCGCCGCGAGCTGCGGAGGCTCTGGACGAAGTCGTCGATCGCCTTCTGGCGCTTCTCCCGCCAGAGGCGGTTCCTGATCTGCGGGGTCGCCTCCTCGATCGAGCGGCTCACCGCGGCCCGCCGCCCGGTGAGCTTCACGACGCTGTAGCCCTTGGCGACCTTGACCGCGCGGGGCGCCACGTCGCCGATGTTCTTGAGGGCGAAGGCCGCCTCGGCGATGGCCGGATCGACGTCCGGATCCTGGGGCGTGCGGTCCTCCGGCCGCGGGAAGTAGCGCAGATCGCCGCCCCGCGTCTTGGTCTCCTCATCCTCGCTCGATTCCTGCGCCAGCGTCCGGAAGGCACGGTTGTCAGCCGCGGGCTCCCGCGCCTTCTTCAGGATCTCCTCGGCGCGCGCGCGGTCGGAGACGAGGACGTGGCTCGCGCGGACGACCTCGGGCTTGACGTAGTCGGCCTTGTGCGCCTCGTAGAACTCGCGGATCTCGTCCTGAGTGACGGTCTCGGGCGAGAGCTTCTCGTCGAACTCCTTGCGCATCAGGGTCTGCACTTCCATCTGCTTGACCTGGCGCCGGACCTCGTCCTCGCGGTCGTAGCCGCGCTTCTTCGCCGCCTTGGCGAGCAGCTCGAATCTGATCATGTTGTCGAGGAACTCGCGCCGCTTGGTCGCGTCGGCGTACCGCGCCCTGAGGAAGGGGCTCTGCTTGTTGAGCCGGTCCTCGAGCTCGCCCAGCGTTATCGTCACGTCGCCGATCGTGGCGACGACCTGCGATCGCCGCTGCCGCTCCCCCGCGGGGAGGTTCTCGTCCGACTCCGGCTGCTTGCTGGGCTGCGCGTTGACGAGCCCGACGGCCCCGGCCAGGACCGCCAACGTGATACCGAGGATCAACCTTCTCATCTCTCCCGCCTTCGCTCTGAAGCCCGACGGCTCCGACCGCTAGATCCCGTAATTGCCGCTCACACCCAAGAAGAAGCCAATCCCGAAGCCCATGTCGATCCGCATCATGAAGTTGCGGTGGGGCTTGATGCGCAGCCCCAGGTGGGGCAGCGAGATCCAAGGCACGACCGGCGGTACGTCGCCTCCGTCGGCCTCGTTCACATCATACTGGCCACCCTCGGCCTCGCAGAAGTCCGGGCCGCCGCCATCGAAGCCCGCGTAGGGGCAGGGGGTCCACTCCCCGCCCTTGCGATAAGCCTCGTTCCTCATGAGGCTCCCCGTGACGAGGCCGATTCCGATCCCGGCGCCGTACGTGAACGAGACCACCTCGTTGAAGTCGTAGCTCCACACGAAGTCCGCCGAGAGTATCCACAGGTTGAGCGACGATTTTATTTCCTCGAATGACGTGTCCGGGTCGCTCTGGCCCTTCATGAACCCTGGGTCTGCCGACGCCCCGGCCCACCAGAGCGCGCCGATCACGTCGAAGCTGTTCTTGCGGTAGGTGAACTCGAGCCCTGCTGCCGGGTTGATCGCGCCCGACCAGTCCTCCACGTCGGCGAACAGACCCACCATGAACGAGGGGATCCACAGCAGCCGGAAGCGAGCGCCGACGAAATAGTACGGCTTGTTCGCTTCCTCGCGAGGGGAGTTGGGGTCCGGCGCAACGGCCGCGTCCGGGGCAGTCGTCCCCAGCTCATCGGCCTGATCCGGGGCGGGCGGAGCGTCGTCGACCGTCGGTGCAACGAGCTCGGCGCCGTCCTGGGGCACCGCTTCCGCCGGCGGCGCAGCTGCGCCCTCGGTCGGCTGAGCATTCGCGAGCGCGGGAGCGAGAATCAGCAAGCTCGAAAGGAGCAATCGGGGCATCGGTTCCTCCGGGCGCGGGATTATACAGGCCTGATCCGGCGACGGAAGGCCAATCGACCGGCTCGTGTCGAGACCTCGACCACCATGGCCGGCCGGGGCATGCTTCCGCCGTGGCAGATCTTGCGATTCCGGCCTCCGGGCCGAGCTCACTGGCGCGTACGGCGAGGGAGCTCGAGGACGTCGACCCGCTGGCTGCCAGGCTCGCGCACTGGCTGGACACGGCGTTTCGGGTGCCTGGGACCTCGATCCGCTTCGGCCTGGACGGGCTCCTCGGGATGCTCGCGCCGGGGCTCGGAGACGTCGCGACCGGGAGCCTGTCCGCCTACCTGTTCTTCGTCGCGCTTCGCCGCAGGGTTCCCCTGGCCGTGATCGGAAGAATGGCCCTCAACGTGGCGGTCGACGTCATGGTGGGAACCGTGCCGATCCTCGGTGACGTCTTCGACTTCGCCTGGAAGGCGAACGTCAAGAACCTCGAGCTCATCCGCAAGCACGCCGATCGCGCGGCCCCGCCGTCGGCGATCGACCACGTGTTGGTCCTCGGACTGGCCGCGCTGGTAGTGGCCTCGCTGGCGGCGCCCTTCGTTCTCGCGATGCTGCTCGGCTGGGGCTTGTTCGGGCAGCTCGCGCGCTGAGTCGAAGGGTCCCCAGCGTGCGCAGCTCGCTGGGGCGCAAGCTCAGGGGCACCGCGGCGCGCCGGCGCAGAGCTCCTCGATCTTGTGCCGTATCTGGTCGCGCTCCCGGTCGGAGAGCTCGCGGTGCTGCCTGAGGTAGTTGTCGTAGAAGCCGGCGGCCTCGGGGGCGCGCCCCAGCCGTTCGAGGGTGGCCGCCATGTTGAAGAACAGCTCGGGGACCGGGTTTCGGGCCTGCCGCGCGAACGAGAGGGCCGCCTGGAAGGCCTGCAGCGCTCCGGCGTAGTCACGTCGCCGGAACATCCTCATCCCTCGATCGAAGAAGGTCCGTGCCTCCGCGTCGAGCTCCCCCTGCGAGGCCGCGACCGGCTGAACGGTCTGGGATCGCCGCCGCTTCTCGGCCTTGAGCCGCTCGACGACGTCGCGCACCTGCGCGGCCTCGCTCTCCTCGAGGTCGGAGCGGCGCAGATACAGCTCGTAGTACCGGATTGCCACGTCCAGGTCGCCCATTCGCTCGTGCACCTTGGCGATGTTGAACGCGATCTCCGGCGAGGGCACGGCCCTGTAGGCTGCCAGGAAGGCCTCGGCGGCAGCCGGGAAATCGCCGGCCTGGTAGGCCGCCTGCCCCTGGGCGAACCGCGTCCTGGCCGTCTCTTCGCGGTCGGGCCGCGGCTGCCCCTGGACCGGACCCGGCCACGAGAGCATCAACGTCAGCGCTGGAAGCCAGTACCGCATCGTGCGGGAACGACTCCTTTGTTCCCTCGGATATTCAAGCCCTTCAGGCGCCCTGGTGGTCCGACGCCCCGTTGTCGCCCCTGGCCTGTCTACCTGCACGAGCCTGATCGATCTGCTCCTCGACCCTGCGCAGGGCGCGCTTGAGCTCGCGCATCTCGTCGCGGGTGGCGAGGTGGAGGCGATGAGCGAGTCGCTCGAGCTGACCGTCGACGACGCCCTCGATCTTCCCTCGAGTCATGAGGATCTTCATCAGGACCTTCATGATCCTCTCGTCCTGCAGGAGCCTCATGACCGTCGGGCTCTGGATCAACGCCGTCCCGGCAGACAGGAGCGTCTTCTTGATCGAATCGAGCATCCGCCCGACTGTAGTACCCATTCGTGAACTTGTTAACCCCGTCCCCCCCCTTGCGCGGATCGGCGTTTTGCCCTACGCCCGGGGAAGATGGATAACCGAAGCGCGCCCAGGGTGAGCATCGGCAAGCGCGCCTGGTGCGAGGGCGAGCGGATCACGCTCTATCTCCAGATCGTGAACGCCTCGACGGGCGGCCTCTTCCTGCGCACGGCGACGCCGCTCCCCAAGGGTGAGCATGCGCGGGTCATCTTCAGGCTGGACGACGAGACCGAGATCGTCGCGGAGGCCGAGGTCGTCTGGACCGGCCCCGGCCCCTCGTCCGTTCCCGGGATGGGGCTCAGGCTCGTGCAGATCGAGGCGGGAGCCGACGCCTACGAGAGCTTTCTCTCGCACGTCCGAAGACCGCTGGACTGACCCGGCCCCTGCCCGGGTTGACGATCGGCCGCGGGGCGTCAAGAATGGGCTCGTATGAAGCGCGGACTCAAGATCCTGGCCTCCGTGGTGGTCGTGGGCGGCTCCGTGGCGTACTTGCTCAGCCAGAGCTTCGGCGAGCAGATGGTCTATTCCAAATACGTGGATGAGCTGCTCGCTCACCGCGGCGAGTACGTCGGTCGCACGGTACGGGTCGAGGGGATCGTCGAGGAGGGCTCGCTCGAGAGCCGGGCTGGCTCGCTCGACTATCGCTTCAGCATAACGAAGGGCGGCAAGAGCATCCGGGTGCGCTACCACGGCATCATGCCGGACACGTTCCGCGAGGGTGGAGGCGTCGTCGCACAGGGGCGTCTGGGGCGATCCGACCTGTTCGTCGCCGACCAGGTGATGGCCAAGTGCCCTTCGAAGTACGAGATGCAGGAGAAGCGCGCCTCGGGGCAAGAGGCGCCGCACGCGCGACCCCGCTGATCAGCGGCCCGTCTGCCGAGCCGCTTCGATCCCGACGAGCGCGACGTCCGAGACCAGCAGGCCCGATTCCCCGGACGAGCGGATCGCGATCGCGGCGATCGATGCGCCGATCGCGCTCGGGACGTCGAGCGCGAGGATCGAGGAGTGATCCTCGAAGACGTCGACGGCCCCGGCGATCCACTCGAGCGCATGCTCGGTCCCGTCGACCTCCGCCAGGATCACCTCGACCCGAGGAGCGGTCTCGTCCACCAGTCGAACGAGCGACCGCGCCCTGAGCACCGTGTCGGCGGTGATGCCGACCGGCTCGATCTCCCCGAGCACGCCCGCCCCGTCGTCCTGTCGCAGCGCCTCGAGCCGGCAACGATCGATGGGCGGGCTCGCGGCGTCCGTGCCGATGATTCCCGCCCACTCGTGCAGCTCGCACCCGATCTCGCTCGACCACCCTTCGCCCCACGCTCGAACGACGGACCCGCTGTCCGAGAGCGCGACGACGAGCGGCTCCGGGTCCTCGCCCGCTTGCAAGGAGTAGACATCGTCCAGCGCGGCGGACGGCACGATGATGTCGAAGCCCCCGACATCGGACGCCGCAGCCTGCGCCACGGAGCCGGTCGCGACGTCCAGGGTGGTGACGGGTGTCCCGGGCGGCACCACCTCCGCGAGCGCCAGGATGCGGGTGGCGGTCGGATCGAGCTCGGCGGGCTCGATCCTGAGGTCGGCGAGATCCGCATCGTCGAGCATGGCGCCGCCGGCCTCTTCCCCCTTGCATGCGGCGATCGAGAGGAGACCCAGAACACACGACATCGTCTTGATCAAGCTCGCCAATCGTACACCCTGGGGCGCCGGCTCGATGCCCCGATGGTCTAGCTCCCCCGGAGCCGCTCGCGGATCGACCTCATCAGCTCACCGTAGAAGTGCAGGTTGTGCAGGCTGAGCATCCGTGCGGCCAGCATCTCGCGAGCCTGGTAGAGGTGCCGCAGATACGCGCGCGTGAAGGTCGAGCAGCACTCGCAGGAGCAAGCCGGATCGAGCGGCCCGCGGTCGGCGGTGTAGCGCGCCTGCTTGATGTTGACCCGGCCTTCGCTCGTGAAGGCCTGACCGTTTCGGGCGTTGCGAGTCGGCAGCACGCAGTCGAAGAGGTCGATCCCCGACGCGGTCGCGCTCTCGAGGTCCTCGGGCGTGCCGACGCCCATGAGGTACCGTGGCCGGTCGTCCGGCAACAGCGCAGCCGCGAAGCGAACACCGGCGTGCAGGTCCTCGGTCGACTCGCCCACGGCGAAGCCGCCCAGCGCGAACCCATCGAAGGGCAGGGCGCAGATCTGTTCGGCGTGGCTGGCGCGCAGCTCCCGGTGAGTGCCGCCCTGAACGATCCCGAAGAGCGCCTGATCCCCCCGGCGGCGGGCCTCGAGACAGCGGCCGGCCCAGGCCGTGGTTCGCCGCATGGCCTGCTCGATCTGAGCGAGCGGCGCCGTCGAGGGCGGGCACTCGTCGAAGGCCATCGCGATGTCGGCCCCGAGCAGCTCCTGGACGCGAATCGACTCCTCCGGTCCGAGCCGCACGGGGCTGCCGTCGATGTGGGAACGGAACGTGACGCCGTCGTCGTCGATCTTGCGCCGCTCGGCCAGGGACAGGACCTGATAACCTCCGGAGTCCGTGAGCATCGCGCCGGGCCACGCGGCGAAGCGATGCAGGCCGCCCATCTCCGCCACCAGCTCGGCTCCGGGCCGCAGCATCAGATGATAGGTGTTGCCGAGGACGATGCGCGCGCCGGTCCGGAAGACCTCGGCCGGCGAGAGCGACTTGACGGACCCCGCCGTCCCGACCGGCATGAACGCCGGCGTTTCGACCACCCCGTGGGGCGTGGTCAGAAGGCCCAGTCGAGCGCTCCCGCGGCGAGCCGTGACTTCGAAGTGGAAGCCCTTGGCCATTCTCATTGGATCAGCATGCAGTCGCCGTACGAGTAGAAGCGGTAGCCGAGTCGGATCGCCTCCGCGTAAGCCTCGAGGATCCGCTGACGGCCCGCGAACGCCATGACGAGCGCGATCAGGGTCGACCGTGGGACGTGGAAGTTGGTCAGGATGCGGTCGACTACCCGGAAGGCGCACCCAGGCTGCAGGAGCAGGCGCGTCTCCCGGGCGCCCGGCTGCACCTCGCCCGCCGGGTCGACCGCGCTCTCGAGCGCGCGGACCACCGTGGTCCCGACGGCGACGACCAGCCGGCCGGCGGAGCGTGCATCGTTCACGGCGCGGGCCGTACCGGCAGGGACGTCGTACTCCTCCGCGTGCATCGGGTGATCGTCCAGGCACGGCACCGTCACGGGGACGAACGTGCCGGGGCCGACGTGCAGCGTGATCGGCTCGACCTCGAGCCCTCGGGCGCGGATGCGTTCGAGAAGACCTATTCCGAGGTGCAGCCCGGCGGTCGGCGCAGCGACCGCTCCCGGCACGCGGGCGAAGACGGTCTGGTAGCGCGCCTCGTCCTGGGCCGCCGGCGGCCGCCGGATGTAGGGCGGCAGGGGAACCTCACCGTGCGCCTCGATCGCCGCGTCCTCGGCCGTTCCGTCGCTGTCCAGGCGCACCCGGTAGAGCCCACCGGCGTCACGACCCTCGATCACGGCTTCGAGCCGGTCGCCGAGCGAGACGCGCGTGCCCGGCCCGAGGGGCTTGTTCGCGCGACCCATCGCGGACCAGGTTCCGTCGACCGAGCGCCGGATGAGGAGAAGCTCGACCGCGCCGCCGGTCGCTCGTCTGCCCCGCAGCCGCATCTTGCGCACCAGCGTGTCGTTGACGACGAGCAAGGCGCCCGCGGGCAACAGCTCGGGGAGCTCCCGGACGCCCCGGTGCTCGAGCCGACCGCTCGTCCGGTGCACGACCATCAGCCGCGCGGCCTCGCGCTCGGGCGCGGGCGACTGGGCGATGAGCCGCTCCGGCAGCTCGAAGTCGAGGTCCTCGAGGAGCATCGGCGTTGCGCCGAATGCTAGCACTGCCCGGGCTAACGTTCGGCTACCGGTAGCCTGATCTCGAACCGGGTGCCCGCCGGGCCGCTCTGCACGCAGTCGATCCTGCCGCCCTGGTTCTCGATGAGCGCGCGGGCCGTGGTCAGCCCGAGCCCCAGTCCGTCCGCCTTGGTCGTCACCAGCGGCTCGAACAGCCTCTCGCGGACCTCCTCGGGGACGCCTGCGCCGGTGTCCTGGATCCCGACGACGACCTCGTCGCCTTCCTGTCGCGCGTCGATCCGCAACGGACCGCCCTCTGGCATCGCGTCCACCGCGTTGCGGACGACGTTCGAGATCGCTCCCTCGACCTGCGCGCGGTCGATGGCGACGGGCGGCAATGACCCGGGGAGCTCCAGCTCCACCCGCACGGTCGGCGTGATCCAGCCGCGCCGCGTGGCGGCGTCGATCACCTCGGTGACGGGGACCGGCGTGGGCGAGATGGGGCGGACACGCGCGTAGTCGATCATGTCGCTGATGATCCGGTTGGCGCGCCACGCCTCCTCCTTGATGATCTCCAGAGCGTGGGCCGCTTCGGGCGGCAGATCCTCCAGCCTCCGCTTCAGGATGTAGACGGCGTTCGTCAGCGCGCCGAGCGGGCTGCGGATCTGGTGCGCCAGGCCGCCGACCAACCGCCCGAGGACCGCGAGCCGTTCCTTGCGGAGCAGCTCTTCCTGGGCGAGCTGCAACGCGCGCGTTCGCTCGGCGACCCGCAGCTCGAGCACCTCGTTGGCATTTTTGAGTGCCTCCTCGGCCTCCTTGAGGCGAGTGATGTCGTGGATGATGCCGACCAGGTGGGTGACCTCGCCCGACGCGGCTCGCAGGGGCACCTTGGTGGTAGCGAGCACGTGCCGGACGCCGGCCGAGTCGGTGATGGGCTCCTGCTCGATCGTGACCTCTCGGCCAGAGGTGAACATCTCGAGGTCCTTCTGCCGGAAGAAGTCGGCTTCGGGCTCCGGGAAGAAGTCGTAGTCGGTCTTCCCGATCATCTCCTCGCGCCGGTAGCCGACCAGCTCGCAGAGCGCGCGGTTGAGGAGGACGAACCTGAACTGCCGATCCTTGATGAAGATGGGATGGGCGATGTGATCGAAGATCGCCTCGTACAACCCTGCTTCCATCGCCGCGACCGATGTCGTCCCCATTCCACCCACCCGGGTCCAATCCTGCCCGCCGCCCGCGCCCATCGCAAGCACCGAAAAAAACGAACCACGGGCTACTCCAGGTGCTGCCAGAGCCTGAATCCCGCGACGGTGAAATCGTGGTCGAAGCTCAACGCGGTCGGGCACCGAGCGGCGTCCATCGTCGCGAAGCTGACCGCGTCCGTGTAGGTGATCACCTGATCGGCAAGCCTGGCGAGCCAGCGGCGCGCGGCCGCGTGGTCCTCGGGCCCCGGGAAGCGAAGCACGACTCTGGGGCTCGACTCGATCCGCTCGAGGGTGCGGATCGCCGGTGCGATACCGGCGTGGAACAGGAGGAACCGATGCACCTCCGCGAGCACGAGGCTCGTCGTCAAGAGCTCGATGCGACGCGCCACCGCCAGCGAGACCATACGATCGGCCTCCCCGTGGTGCCGGTCACGGCCGCTGACCAGCGCGATCCAGGCGCCGCTATCGACGAACACGCGGCGCACGCCGGCGTCGCGAGGGGGGCCCTTGCGCAACGAAGATCTCCTGCAGGTGACGGTCGAACTGCTCGCTCGCATCGGCGGGGAGCCCATCGACGATGGACCCGCTCAGATCGAGCAGCGGATCCTTCCCGCGCGGGCGCGTGAGAGCCCGGACGGCAACGCGAACCGCCTGAGACTTGGTCCAACCGCGCCGTCGCGACCACTCTTCCAGGCGCTCGGCGTCAGCGTCACCGAGAAACACTTGCAGCGCCTTCATGAGAGTAGAGCCTACGGTCTCATGATCTCTGGGTCAAGACGTACATGAGACCCCGAAATCAGCCTACCGCAACGCCCAGAGCCAGCCGTCGCCCGAGCCGAAGAAGATCGTCCCGTCTGCGCCGAGCGCGGGCGAGCCCTCGATCTCGGCGCTCGCCTCGAACGTCCACAGGAGCGACCCGCTCGGGCTCACGGCGCGCAGCATCCGGTCGGTGCCGCCCACGTAGATCGTTCCGCGTGCGTCGACGAGCGGGCCCGCCCTCAGGTTGCCTCGCAGGTCCGCCCGCCACGCGAGCGTGCCCTCGGGTCGCGCCGCGACCAGGCGTCCGCCGTCGGTGCCGACGATGACGCTCCCGTCTGAACCGAGCGCCGGCGAGGAGTTGCAGTCGGCGCCGAGCTGGAGCGCCCAGCGTTCGGTGCCTGCCGCGTCGACGGCGTGCAGCCGTCCGTCGCCCGCGCAGGCGTAGAGCGCCCGCTGCTCGCCGCTCTCGACGAGGAGGACGGAGCCGCGAGACCGCCCGCCGAGCTTGGTGGAGAACAGGGCGCCGCCGTCGCTCCGGACGCCGGAGAGGGTCCCGTCGAACGAGGCGACGTAGGCGGAGCCATCCGACGCAACCGCCGCCGGCGCGGCGACCGCGTCGGCGGCTGCGAAGCGCCACCGCACGATCCCGGTCGGTCCGACGGCGTAGAGCCCGCGGTCGTACGAGCCGAACACGACCGTACCGTCGCGACCGATCGCCGGGCTCGATCTCACGATCCCCTCGGTCGCGACCGTCCAGCGGACCCGCCCACGGGGATCGAGGGCCGTCAGCTTCCGGTCGTCGCTGGGGACGTAGATGGTGCCGTCGCCGGCGACCGCAGCGCTCCCGCTGATGTCCCCGCCCGCGAGCCACCTCCAGCGCAGGCGGCCCTCCGAGTCGACGGCGTTCAGCCGGTCATCCAGGCCGCCGACATAGACCGTCCCGTCGCGCGCCACGACCGGCCCGGCGACGAGGCGGCCGCCCGTATGCAGCTTCCACCGGACACGGGGGCGCGCGATCGGCCCCCGGAAGGGGCTGCGTCCGGTCCGCGCCGCGTCCCGTCCGAGCATCGGGTGCGGCTGCCCATCGGGGTCTCCTATCGGCACCACGTTGAGCCGGCCGGTCGGAAGATCCCAGCCCGCGAGCGCCAGGACCGCGGCGATCGCGGTCAGGGGGAGGAGACGCTTAGGCTGTACGGCTTCCATGGGTTTCCGCGGCTTCCAGGGCCCTGCCGGACGCCGACCTCGAAGCACGGCAGCTCTGCTCCCTCGGAGATCTCGATGCCCGAGAACGACTCGCCGAACCCCGTGCCGCCCTGGTCGACCACGCGGCTCGAGCTCCGGGCGCGGTCGACCACGCGAAGCACGAGGTCCACCTCCTCGACTCCCGTGACCCTCACGCTCAACGTTCGGCCCGTTTCCACGGGGCCGGCGACGCAGAAGTCGTCGAGGTCGCGCCGCCCGCCAACGTAGCCCTCCACGCTCTCGCCAGGCCGGACGTGGCCCGCCTGCTCGAGGTTGTCGTTCGGCTCGGACTCGATCGCGGGCGACGGGGTCTGTAGCTCGAAGTGGATGTCATAGGCGTCGGAGACGTTCTCGGTCGGCGGATGGCCGTCCACCCAGAGCTCGCGCACCAGGAGGAAGTACGTCCTGGCGGTGACACGCAGACCGGCGATCGCCTCGCCCCCACCGACGCCGTCCTCGTCCGCCTTGAAGATCGGCTGGCTCTCGCCCTGCGGGATGAGCTCGAGGACGACGTCCATGTTCGGGACCGGCGTGACCTCGGCCCTGAGCACCCCGGGGCCGCCGGGCACGTCGAAGCGATACCAGTCGCGGTCGCTCTCGGTAGGCGAGTGCCTCTTGCCCAGATAGGCGCGCACGGCTTGATCGGGCCAGAGCGAGTTCGCCTGGTCGGGGATGTCGTTCGGCTCGATCTCCGTCTCCGACCGCAGGATCTTGTCCTTCTTGCGCCAGGCCAGCGCCGCGGCGGTGGAGGCGACGCCCAGCATGGCCAGAAGGACGAACCAGCCGGCGTACCTGCCGCGCCGAAGCCGCTTCTCGTAGCGGTCGTACTCCTCCCGGGTCGCGACCTTGATGACCCTATCGCCCTTGCGCCCGACGGCGATCGCCTCGGGTACGGGGAGCGCGACGGGGCTCTTGCCGGGGTGGCTCGAGGTGCCGGCGAGCCGCCAGCCGTCGGCCGACCCGAACTCCACCCCTTCGCCATCCAGGTACGCCACGAGGTCGTCCCTGATCTCGTCGACGCGCTGGAAGCGATCGGATGGCTTCTTCGCCATCGCCTTGAGCACGATCCGGTCGACCTCCTCCGAGATCCCGAGCTCGGGGAAACGCTCGGCGAGCGGGACGACCTGCTCCGTCAGGTGTCGGGTCAGGACGCCGACGGGAGTGGAGGCGGAGAAGGGCGGAGATCCCGAGAGCGTCTTGTACATCATCGCGCCGAGCGCGTAGATGTCGGTGCGGCCGTCCACGGTCTCGCCGCGGATCTGCTCCGGCGCCATGTAGTAGGGAGTCCCGATCAGCGATCCTGCGCTGGTGATCTCGAGCTGGTGCTCGCTCTCGCGAAGCTTCGCCAGGCCGAAGTCGAGGACCTTGACGAAGTCGTGCTTGTCGCGGGTCTGGGAGACCAGCATGTTCTCGGGCTTGAGGTCGCGGTGGACGATCCCGCACTCGTGCGCCTCGGCGATGGAGCCGCACGACTGCGCGATGAGCCCGGCCACGCGCGCCTGGGGCAGAGGCCCCATCGTGCGGATCATCCGGCCGAGGTCGACGCCGTCGATGTACTCCATCACCAGGTACATCAGGCCGTCGGCTCGTCCGAAGTCGAAGATGCTCACCGTGTTGATGTGCTTCAGGAGCGACGCGGCCTGCGCCTCGCGCTTGAAGCGCTTGACGATCTCCCTGTCGCGCGACAGCTCGCCGTGAAGGAGCTTCATCGCCATGAGCTTCCCCATGCCGACGTGCTCCACCTTGTAGACGACGCCCATCCCGCCTCGGCCGATGAGCTCGAGGATCCGGTATCGGTCGGCGATCACCTGTCCGACCAGTGGATCTCCGACCACCTCCGAGATCGACGAAGGGCTGTCGACCGACGGGCGCTGGTGCTGCTCGGTGACCGTCCGGGCGCGCGAGGTGTCGATCGCCGAGCCGCACGCTCCGCAGAACGCGTTGTCGGACTGGTTCTCCGCTCCGCACGCCGGGCAGGCGCTCATCTGGCTCTCGAGCGGACGACGAACCGCGCGTCGAGCTTCGGCACGGTCAGCTCCTCCCCACGCGTGGTCCGGTACGACTGCGCGCCTGCGAGCGTCCCGTGGACGTCGACCCAGTCGCCGTTCGCGGCGTTGGTCTCGCCGGCGTAGACGACCCAGAGGGAACACCTGAGCCCTTCGGGGCAATCCCGCACGAGGATCTGGAGCGTCGTCCGTCCGGCCTCGGTGTGGACGTTGAAGATCTTCCCGAAGAAGCTGGCGCGCTGCCCGGCGTAGATCGCGACGTTCTCCGAGACGCGCGCATAGGTCAGGCTCCTGTCGACCGTCGCGACGAACGCGGCGACCTCGGCGCCGATGCTCGCGACGCGGCGGATCGCGACTCTTCGCGTCTGGGGCGCCTTGCCCGGCGCAGACGAGGAGAGCTCGAGCGTGTAGTCCTTGAGCTCCGGCAGCGCGACGCGGTGCAGGAAACGAGTGCCGGTGAGCGCGACGATCTGTCCGTTGATCGTCACGGTCGCCCCCACCTCCGCCTCTCCGGCGCATTCGATCGAGTCCGCCTCGACGACGGCGCCTTCGGCCGGGCGGTCGATCGCCAGCGTCGCGATCGGCAAGGTGGTCGTGACCTGGCCGTCCTCCGGCGGCGCGGATGGAGCGAGCACGCGGAATCGGACGGCGTGCGCGGGACCCGCGGCGAGCGCCGTCGCGAGCGGGACCTCGTGCACGAGGCGTCCCTGCGGATCCGGCTGGAGCGCCACGCCCTCGACCTCGACACGGGCCTGGGGCACCGTCTCGAAGACCAGCGAGTAGGACGGAGGGCTCTTCGCAAGGCCGCCGAGGTCGGGCCGGACGCGGTAGCTCAGGACCACCCTGACGTGCTCGATGGTCTGGTCGCCCGTAGGCCCGTGGATCTCGGCCGGGATGTCGTTCGGCCCGACCGCGAGCGAACCGATCGGCACGGTGAATCGGGCGCGCCCGGCGTCGACGGGGAGCTTCTGGCCGAGGACCGCGATCTGGGTGCCCGGGACGAACGGCGTGAGCGTGAGATCGAGCACGGCTGCATCGCCGGACGGCGAGCGCGACACGGCGGCTCGGAGCCTCCCGCCTCCGGCGGTCGGTCCGCTGTCGGAAAGAACTCGGATTCCGACCCAGATCGCCGTGCCGAGCGCGGCCACGCCGATCACCATCAGCGCGACGACGAGGCCCAGCGAGGCCCCGCGGCGCCGCCCGAGGAAGAACGAGGAGGTGGTCGCCGACGTCGAGCTCCGGTCGCCCAGATCGGGGGCGCGCGCGACCGGCGCCATCACCATCGCCCGCTGGCGCGGGTTGGGGCCTGCCGCTCGCGCGTCGGCCGGTCGGCCGTCCGGTGGCGGAGGCCCTTGGCCGCGGTCCGCCTCGGGAGCGGGCCCCGGCGGCGCCACCCCGGCGCCCATCGCCTCGACGGCACGTCTCCGCGCCTCCTCTTCGAGCTGGCCGACGTCGAGCTGCAGCCCGAGGATCGTCCGCGCCGGCTCCAGACCGCGCGCGGGCGGAGGCTCGGGCTCGTCCTTCACTACTGGAGACGGGACCCCGAGCATGGTCCGCGCCGCGCCGTCGGGCGCGCCGGCGCTCGGCAGCGACGGGAGGCTCTCGGCAGGGATCCCCAGCACGGTCATGGCGGCCGATCTCACGGGCGCCTGGGCTTGCCTTGGCGCGGCCGCCGCGGACGGCTCTCCATCGCCGTCCGGCTTGCCGATCTGGACGCCCAGCACGGTCAGGGCCGGGCCGCCATCCCGGCCCGCCTGCAAGATTCGGCCGCAGGCCCCACAGAAATGTGAGTCCTCCTCGATCCCGGCCCCGCACCCGGGGCAGTTCATGCGCGCTTCCATCGCGTCCGGCGGCATTCTAGGACTGTTGGGCCGATTGTGCGACACCGAGCGCGGGTTGAACGGTCCCAACCGGTTCCTTCACTAAGAGTCGGTCCGGCGGTCCCGGGGTAGGATGCCGCCGCCGCGGGACCGACTGACACGCGTCATCTCCGGGAGGGAGACCCATGCGCAGATGCCTTGGCTTGATCCTGTTCGCCTGCCTCGACATGTCCTGTGCGACGAAGGCGCGAGACGAAGGCGATGACGACGACGACGACGACGACTGCCGGGGGGACGATTGCGCCGAGGACTGCGACAACGGCCTCGACGACGACGGGGACGGGCAGGTCGACTGCGACGACGGCGACTGCGTCCTGGTCGAGGTCTGCGCTCCCTGGGAGCGCTGCGACAACCTCGTCGACGACGACGGAGACGGCGACGCCGACTGCTCCGACTCGGACTGCGACGGAAGCTACGTGTGTCAGGGCGCCGAGGAGTCCGACTGCGAGGACGGACAGGACGAGGACGGCGACGGCGACACCGACTGCGACGACCCGGACTGCGAGGACGACGCCGCCTGCGACGGTGCGGTCGAGGACTGCGACAACGACGACGACGACGACGACGACGGCCGCATCGACTGCGACGACGCCGACTGCCGGAACGAGCCCGGATGCGACGAGGAAGGCGAGACCCGCTGCAGCGACCGAGTCGACGACGACGGCGACGGATGGACCGACTGCGACGACGACGACTGCGCGGGCGAGCCCGCCTGCGAGACGGAGGAATCGGAGGTCTGCTGGAACGGCTGGGACGACGACGGCGACGGCTGGGTGGACTGCGACGACGACGAGTGCTTCTTCGACATCGACTGCCAGGGCGGCGGCCAGGAGATCTGCTGGGACGGCGCGGACAACGATGGCGATGGGTGGGCGGACTGCGACGACGACGACTGCTTCTTCGACATCGATTGCCAGGGTGGCGGCGAGGAGATCTGCGGCAACCTCGCGGACGACGACTTCGACGGCCTGGCGGACTGCCAGGACGACGAGTGCGCGGGCGACCCCACTTGCATGCCTCCAATCGAGACGGACTGCGACGACGGCGTCGACGACGACCTCGACGAGGCCGTCGACTGCGAGGATCCGGACTGCCTCGCCGCCTGCGACACGGCGGGCGAGGACTGCGGCGCCGAGGGCGACGAGGACGGCGACGAGGCGGCAGACTGCGAGGATCCCGAGTGCGCGCTCGAGGAGGGTTGTCCGCGCGGCGCGGGCGCCCCGTGCGCCGCGGACGAGGAGTGCGCCGGCGGCGAGTGCCTGCTCGAGGCCGAGGACGGCTGGGCTGCAGGCTTCTGCTCCGTCCCCTGCGAGACGCACGACGAGTGCGATCCCGGGACGATGTGCGTCCTTCTGACCGCCGACGACGAGCTGGGCACGTGCGTACCTGGCTGCTCGCCGGGGAGCTGCCGCGACGGATACGACTGCATGCCGTTCGCCGATTTTCCGGACGACTTCGGCGCCTGCATCGCCGCCTGTCGCTCGGACGACGAGTGCGACGTGGCGGGCGTGTGCAACGCGTGGTCCGGGCTCTGCGAGCCCGTCGGCGAGGGCGCCCGCGACGGCGAGGCCTGCAGCGCCCAGGACGACTGCGAGAGCGACGTTTGCCTCACCGAGGCTGACGGCTGGACCGACGGCTACTGCATCTCGACCTGCAACGTGGCCGAGGGCGGCGAGTGCCCGGACGATGCGATCTGCGTGAGCGTGTCGGAGGGCGTGGCCGAGACCGGCTGGTGTCTCGACGCCTGCACCGACGACGGCGACTGCCGTGCCGGCTACGCGTGCGTCGAGCTGATCGCCGGCGACCTCGCCTGCGCCCCGGAGATCCTGGGCCGCTAGTCACCGGTCCTGAGCACGCTGTGGCGTGCCCGTCGGCCCCGTATCTCGACGAGCGCGGCCATCCCCGCGGCGAGGGCCCCGTCGTTCGACACGCGGGGCAGCGCGTCGGCCGCGCCCACGTTCAGGAACAGCTCCTCCGACCACGCGCCCTCGGCGACGGCCCGGTGGCCCGATCGGTCCGCGGCGCGACCTCCGGATTCGTAGACGTAGCCGAAGACGCCGAAGCGCGTCTTCGCGAGGGCGCGCGTCACGGACGGATCCCCCGCGCCGACGCCGGATCGTCCGATGTCGATCGCGGCGGAGCCGCGTTGCCTGGGGGGCGTCGCCGACACGACCAGGGCGCCGGGACGCTCCCGGACGAGCAGGCCGAACTCGGCGACGTCCTCGGTCGTCAGGCCGCAGCCGTCCTCGCCCGCCAGGAGCTCATGCGCCCGCGGTCCGCCAGGCAGCGACACCACGGTGAGGTCGGGAAGCCGGGCGACGCGCACGACGCCCATGTCGACCAGGTTGGGCGCCTTCTCGCGAGCGGAGGCGAGCGCAGCCCTGAACGCCTCGATCGGCTCGCTCGCCCCGGGAACGAGCAGGACCGGAACGTCGAGCCGAGCGAGCGGAGCGAGGACCGCGCGCGCCGACGCCTCGTCCGTGCCGATTCCGCCCGCGACCACGATCGCCTCGACCTCTGCGACCCGCATCCGACCGGCGAGCTCCACGATCGACGCGATGCTCGCCGGGCCGGCGTCCTCCAGGCCCGCGAGCGCCCCGACCTTCGCCAGCCCGTCCTTCGGCCCCTGCACGTCGAGCTCGTGCCCGTCTCGCTCGTACCGGTAGCGCCCCCGAGCGAAGGACTCGCTGCCGGACGCGTCGAGCACCGCGCAGCGCAGGAACTCCTCGTCGTGCTCCTCGGCGCCAGGCGGATCCTCGCTCGACGAGCAGCATCCGGCAACGACCGCGAGAATCCAGGTTCCGGTACGAATGAGTGCGTACAATAGCACGGCCATGAGGACCTGCCCGAAGTGCGGGAATCGCTACCCGCAGCCGTTCGCCGCATGCCCCGTGGACGGCGCCGGGCTGGGCAGCGGGCCTCCGTCGCAGACGCGCCTTCAGGTGGCCGATCCGGCGATCGGCAAGGTCATCGCGGGCTACTCGATCCTCGAGCTCATCGGCAGGGGCGGCATGGGGGCCGTCTACCGGGCGCGAGAGGCGGGCTCCGGGCGCACCGTGGCGCTCAAGCTGGTTCACGCGGCCAGCTCTCCCGCGGCCGAAGCCCGCTTCGAGCGCGAGGCGCGGGCACTGTTGTCCCTTCGCCATCCGTCGGTCGTGGAGGTCCACGACTTCGGTCGTGGCGCCGACGGGACGCTGTACATGATCATGGAGCTACTCGAGGGCGAGGACCTCCAGAAGCGGCTGGCTCGCGGGCCTTCGAGGACCGAGGAGGCTCTCGAGGTGGCGCTGGCCCTGGCGGGCGCGCTGGCCGCGGCGCACGCGAAGGGAATCGTCCACCGCGACCTGAAGCCCGGGAACATCTTCCTCGTCGCACGCGACGACGGTGCGCTGCTCCCGCTGCCGAAGATCCTCGACTTCGGCGTGGCGAAGCTCCACGGCGAAGCGCGCGCCATCACCCAGGACCGCGGGATCATCGGAACGCCCTTCTACATGGCGCCCGAGCAGGCGCGCGGCGAGCCGGACGTCGACGCGCGCGCGGACATCTACGCGCTGGGCGCCATCCTGTACGAGATGCTCACCGGGCGGGTCCCTCTCGGCGCCGAGGGACACCTGACGGTCCTGGTCCGCATCCTCACGGACGCGCCGCTCGCCCCGTCGAAGCTGCGGCCGTCGCTCGGACCCGCCATCGACGAGCTCGTCCTCAAAGCCCTGGCGAAGCCGCGCGAGGATCGCTGGCCGACCGCGCTGGCCTTCTCCGAGGCCATCGCCCGTTGCCTGGAGGCGCACCGCGGCACGCCCGGATCGGACCGCTGGTCGATCGCCTCGCCGCCGCCGCCGTCGGCGGAGGAGGTCCGTCTGATGACGGTGCTCCTCGCGGAGGGCGGCGATGGCGCGGAGTTCGAGGAGCGGTTCGTGTCCGCCGCTCGACTGCACGGAGGGCTGCCCGATCGGCTGATCGGCGGCCGGAACATCGCGATGTTCGGCGCGGAGGTCTCCTTCGGGGACGAGGCCGTCCGCGCGGTCCGCTGCGGTCTCGGCGTCCGGCGCGCCGGGGTCAGGATCGGCATCGGCACCGGAAGGGTGCTCGCCGGCGGGAACACGACCTTCAGCGGCGAGCCCGTCGGGGGGGGCCGGCTCGCTCGCCCGCGCCGGAGCCGGGGGCTCGGCGCTCGCGACCGTCCTCATCGACGCGAACACGCATCACCGTACTCGCGGCCTCTTCGACGTCCGGCCCTTCGACGTCGGGGCGTGGGAGGTCGTCGCCGAGCGGTCGAGGGGCCTTCTCATCGGAGCCAGGGACGTGATGGGCGTCGAGACGCCGACCCTGGGTCGCGACGCGGAGCTCGCCCAGATCCGGGCGCTCTTCCATCGCGCCGTGCGCGACCGGACGCCGCAGGTCGTGAGCATCGTCGGCGGTCCCGGCGTCGGCAAGACGCGGATCAAGCACGAGCTTCGTCTGTTCGTCGAAGGGCTCGGCGGCGAGGTCGTCCCGATCGAGGGTCACGGCGAGCCCATGTCCGCGCGATCCCCGTACGCCGTCTACTCGCTGGCGCTGCGACGAGTCGCGAAGATCGAGGTCGGCGAGCCCGAGGAGCTGAGCCAGGGCAAGCTCGTCGCCCTCTTCGCCGAGGCGTTCGGCGATTCTTCCGGTCACGCTGCGACCGCCGCCGCGCTCGTGGGGGGCCTCATCGGCGTTTCCTTCCCGATGACCGGCGACGAGGCCGCGGCGCGAGACCCCCGCAGGGCGAGGGAGCGGGCCGAGGAGGCGCTCGTGGCCTGGTTCCACGCGCTCGCGAGCAAGAGGACCGTGATGCTCGTGCTCGAGGACGCCCACTGGGCGGACCCGTTCAGCCTCGAGCTGACCGAGAGGATGGTGGCGCAGGGCGAGGGGCGGCCGATCTTCGTCCTGGTCCTCGCGCGCCCCGAGCTGTTCGAGGCGCGGTCGGCGCTGTTCGGCGGGTGCGACCACCAGCGGGTGGATCTCAGGCCGCTCACGCGGCGGGCTGGGCGGGAGCTCATGCGCGCGCTCCTCGGAGGCGAGCCTCCGTCGGGCCTCGAGGAGTCCATCGCCGAGCTGACCGGGGGGAACCCCTACTTCATCGAGGAGTCCCTGGCCGCGCTGCGCGATCGGGGCGCCTTGATCCGGGACCGGGCGGGATTCTGGCAGCTCGTCGAGGACCCCGCGAGCGGGCCCGTGCCCGCTTCGGTCGAGGCGGTCCTGCAGTCGAGGCTCGACTCCCTGCCGCCCGAGGAGAAGGAGCTGCTCAAGCGCGCCAGCGTCTTCGGTCGCGCATTCTGGGACGAGGCGCTCGGGAGCCTCGGCGTGGCCGAGGGCGCCCGCCTGCTCGGCAACCTCCGTTCGCGGGACCTGGTGATGCCGCGCTCCCCGTCGCGCTTCGCCGGAGTCCGCGAGCTCACGTTCCGGCACGCGCTGATGCGCGACACCGCCTACGCGCTCTTGCCCGAGGCGCAGCGGCGCGTGCTCCACCGCGCGGCGGCGCAGTTCTTCCTCGACCGCGGCGACGAGGACGCGGCGGCCATCGCTCGCCACCTCGACCTCGGTGGCGACATGGAGCTGTCGGCCACGTACCACCTGAAGGCCGCCGTGCGGGCCCGAGGCGAGGATGCGGCCGAGATGGCCCTCGAGCATGCGGAGCGCGGGCTGTGCCTGACGTCCGATCCGGCCCTGCGCTTCGACCTGTTCGCGCTCGAGGTCGAGGTGCTCGATCGCCTCGGCCGCCGCAACGAGCAGCGCCGCGCGCTCGAGCGCCTTCCGGAGCTCGCGCAGGCGACGGGCGACCGCTGGCGCGAGGCGCTCTGGCGCATGCGCATGGGGCAGATGCAACGGATGACCGCGGAGTACGCGCTCGCCGCCGGGAACCTCGCGACCGCGCTCGCGCTGTTCCAGCAGCTCGGGCGGGCGGCCGACGCGATCGAGGCGCTCACGGAGCTCGGCGCGGTCGCGCAGGCAGTCGGCGACTATCGCCAGGCGCTGGATCACGTGGACGACGCTCTGGAGCTCTGCGCCTCCGAGCGCCGCCCGGACCTGGAGGCGACCGCGCAGATGGTGGCGGCCAACGCGCTCCTCGGTCTTCAGGAGCTGGAGCAGGCCCGCACGAGGTATTCCGCCAGCGTCGAGTGCTTCCGCGACCTGGGCGACGGCTATCGCGAGACGCTGGCGCTCGTGAACCTCGGCAACCTCTACAACGCGCTCGGCCTCTACGAGGACGCCGCGCGCTCGTTCGAGGTCGCCTTCGCGCTCGCCTCGCGGACGGGAGCGCTGTCGACCGAGGCGTACATCCACGCGAACATGGGTGTGAGCCAGGCGCGCCTCGGGCAGCTCGACGCGGCCGTCGAATCCGAGCAGATCGCGTTCAAGACCGCGGGCGAGATCGGCGATGCGCGGCTCCTGTCGGCTTGCGGCGCGTACCTCGCGCTGATCTGCGTCGAGCGGGGAGGGGACCGCGACCTGCACCGCGCTCAGAACGCCGCGGTCGCGGCGCTCTCGGCCGCGCGCGACGCCTCGCTCGAGGAGTTCCAGGCGCTCGCGCGCATGGCCCTGGCGCGCGTCTTCCTGGCGCGAGGCGAGACCGAGGCGGCCCTCAAGGAGGCCGGCGAGGCGGTGCGCCTGCGCGATCGGATGCGCGGAGCCCAGGAGCGCGAGGAGGACCTCTACTTCACCCACCACCTCGCCCTGAAGGCCGCAGGCCGCACCGACGAGGCGGCCGCCGCCCTGAGCCGCGCCCGCGACCTCATCCTGCAGAAGGCCTCGAAGCTCACCCAGCCCGAGATCCGAAGGAGCTACCTCGACGCGAGCCGCCCCATCCTCGGGGAGACGCAGGTCTGACCGGACCGCGTTGACGATGACATGTATTCGGATATATTCACCGCATGCCCACCACGGTCCATATCCCCGAAGCGCTTCTCGCGCGGGTGGATGCACGCGCCAGGGCCATGCGAATCAGCCGCAACCGGTTGGTGGTCATGGCACTGGAGGAGAAGCTGACTCCGCCCCGCAGATGGCCGCCGGAGGTCGTACGGTTGCTATCGACGCCCGTCGGCCGGCCCTTGGCCCAGGAGGTCGACCGAATGATGGCTTCGATTCGGTCGGCCAGGCGTAGCCGGAAGAAGCCGGTGAAGCTCTGACGACGCGGCGCCAGGGAGGACTCCGATGTACGTTCTCGACACCGACGTCTTCTCCGCGATCGTGAGGGGGCAGGAGGAGGCGATGAGCCGGCTCCTTTCGCTGGAGCCGGGTGAGGTCTCGGTCCCTCAGCCCGTCGTGGCGGAGGTGCGCTACGGCCTCGCACGGCTCTCCCGGTCACGTCGGCGCGCTGCGCTCGAGAAGAGGGTCGAGGCGCTCCTTCGGGCGATGCCGCGCGCCGAGTGGACCGACGAGGTGAGTCGGCGATTTGGAGCGGTGAAGGCCGATCTCGAGCGGCGCGGGGAACGCCTCGAGGACTTCGACGTGGCAATCGCGTCGCATGGCCTTGCTCTGGACGCGGTCGTCGCGACAGCCAACGTCCGGCACTACGAGCGCGTTACCGATCTGCGCTGGGAGGACTGGACGACCCCGAGTCGCGCCGGCTGAGTCAGGCTGCCGGCGTGCGGGTCCTGGTCCTCTCGGAGTCGAGGCTCCTCGGCGAGCTCATCAGGAGGCCGCTCTCGGCCGCGGGGCACGTCGTCGTGGCTCTCGACCAGCGGCACCTCCGACGAGTGGACCTACTCCGCGGCCTCGGCGAGGCGCCGGAAGTACGCGACGAGCGGTTCCGCGCTTCGAGGCTCGACGAAGTGGACGACCGTGCCGCCCGTCAGCCGGTCGTAGGCGGCGAACCGGACCGCGACCGGCGCCTCGTGGTCGGACGCCGCGGCGGAACGGCTCATCGCCATCACCCTGACCGCGCCGTTCTCGCGACCGCGCGCAAGCGCACCAATACCGGCGACGAGGGCCCCGGCGTCGTTCATCTCGATCAGCGTCCCGATGTACCAGTGGCCGTCGACCTCGACCTCGAGCGGGTGGTTGAGGACGAAGCGATCCGAGACCCGACTGAACCTCTGGTGCTCGCGCTCGAAGTCCGGGGCGGAGATCCCCGCAGCTTCGGCTGGAGTGAGCGCCTCTCGCCTCGGGGCTGCGATCGGCGCAGGGGCGCGAGCCGCCGGCTCGGGCTCGGCGTCCGTCTCGACCGCCACGACCGGGCAATGCGCACCGGCACCGGCAACGGGCTCGATCGCGGCCGCCACCTCGGCCGCGAGCGGAGCAGGCGCCGCTTCAGGCTCGGTCGCGGCCGACGGAGAATCCGTCGGCGGGGGAGGCGCATCATCGTCGATCGGCGTGCCTTCGGGCGAGGGGTTCTCTTCTGGCGGGCTCGTGGCCTGGTGAGCCGCCGCAATCGGCGTGTCGTGAATGGCCTCGGTCGCGGCGGCAGGCGTGGCCTCCACTCGCTGGGAGTCGGGCGGAGGCATCGGAATCGAGATCCGCCTGCTCGGCGGCGCAGATTCGCCGCTTCGATCGCCGGCCGCGTCCCCGACGTCGTCCAGGCCGAGGGCGGCCGAGGCGCCCGAGGACGCGAGGAGGCCGGCGATCGAGGCTCGCATCTTCTCGATCGGCCGCAGGTCCTGCTCGAGGATCTTGCGGGCGAGCTTCGCGAAGGCCATCGCATCGAGGTCGCCGCCACAGTCGAGCACGAACGGCTTTCCCGAGTTCACGGACGAGCGGAGAAGGGGGCTCGCACGGAGGGTCGTCGAGATCTCGGCGTCGAGGCCGAGGAACTCCTTCATCATGCGCTGGATGGCCCAGACGGGATTGAGGTCGGTCTGCTTCGCGATCATGTTACCGACGATCTGCGGGTTGAACTCGCGCAGGAGCAGCCGGAAGGGCTCGATCAGCTCGGGCGCCTCGTCCGCGACGAGCGACAGGAAGGTCGACATCTTCTCCATCCCGCTCGCGATCTGGAACGCGCCCTCGCCGAAGGCATCCGAGAGCTTCCTCGTGACCGGATGTCCAGCGACGGCCCGTTGCAGCCGCCGGTAGATGGCGATCTTGACGAACCCATAGGCGTTTTGCAGGGACGTCATCTCCGGGGTGACGACGACGAGCCGGATGTCCGCCGCGTTGAAGAAGTCGATGACCTTGAAGTCGACGCCGGCCCCCACGTCGATGAGCAGCACCTGGGCGCCGAGCCGCGGGAGCTGCCGGATGAGCCTCTGCCTGAGCGCCCACGTCGGATTCGCGGAGCCCAGCACGGGCGGGCTCCCGCACACGAGCCGCACCCTGGAGATGCCGGTATCGAGCGCGACCTCCGCCAGCGACCCGACGCGGCCCTCGAGGAAGTCGTCGACCGTCCGGCCCGGGCGGTAGATGCCGAAGAGCGTGTGCAGGTTCGGCGCGCCGAGGTCCGCGTCCAGGATGACGACCTCCGCCCCGGCCTGCGCAAGCGACACCGCCAGGTTGGCGGCGACCAGGCTCTTGCCCACACCCCCCTTGCCACCGCCGACCGCGATGAGGCGGCTCGCTGACATCCTCGCCGCGAGTCTACACGAGTCTCCTGGGCGCCGCGGTCTCCCTCAGGCCCACCCAGGCCTACGCTAGCGCCGAGCTTGTCGTGCGCCGTTCCCCGCCGGCGCCCTGACCGCCTTCCGCGTCGTGCTCCGCTTCGCCTGCAGGAACGCGAGAACCTCGTCGACGTGGCCCTCGACCTTGACGGGCGACCACACCCGAGCGACCCGTCCCTTCGGGTCGATGACGAACGTGGACCGGATAGTCCCCGTCACGGGCTTGCCGTACATCACCTTCTCGCCGTACGCCCCGTACGCGCGCGCCGCCGCGTTGTCCGGGTCGCTCAGCAGCCCGAAGGGCAGCTCGTACTTCTCCCGGAACCTCTCGTGGGAGCCGAGCGAGTCCTTCGAGACGCCGTAAACGACGGCCCCCGACTTGCCCAGCCGCGAAAACGAGTCCCGGAAGTCGCACGCTTCCCTCGTGCACCCGGGCGTCTGGTCCTTGGGGTAGAAGTAGAGGACGACGGTCTTGCCCGCGAGATCCTCGAGCGCCACCTCCCGCCCGTCGGTCGAAGCGAGCCTGAACGCGGGCGCCTTGGCCCCGATTTCCAGCTTCATACCCGGCAGATAAGGCCCACCCACCCCATGGTCAAGCCAGGCAATCGGCACACCCATCCGATAGCCATCGACAGAGCCATTCGACGGAGCCATTCGACAGGAGCCAGTCGACGGCCAGTCGACGGCCTTGTCCTCCACCCGCGCCCCGACTATGTTCCGCGGGCTTCACGGTCCCCATCGTCTAGAGGCCCAGGACCTCGGCCCTTCAAGCCGAGTACGCGGGTTCGAATCCCGCTGGGGACGCCTCGGGGGATGTCCGCGACGAGAGCGCGTTGGCGTTCTTTCGCTGAGCCCGTCGCTCGGACGCTCCCGCCTTCGCGAGGAACTGGCGACAAGGGCGACCTGGCGTCGACGGCGCCCTTGCCGCAGCCCGAGGCAATCGGGCATGATCCGACCGGGCTGGGGTCGCCACAAGGGCCGGGGAGGTAGGGACATGGCGCGCTTGAGTCGCGGGCGTGGAGTGTGTTTCTTGGCAGTCCTGGCGTCGAGTGGATGCGGCCCCTCCGGGGCGGGGACGAGCGCTGATTCTCGCGCTCTCGCCGTGGATCCCCCGCCATCACCGGCTTCGTGCCTCATCTACGGGCTGAGGCAAGCCAACAGGGGCGACACGCAGGTCTTCGCGCTGGGCCTGCGCGAGGCCGAGGTCTCGGAAATCGGCGGCGTGCAGACGCGAATGGACCTCGAGGGGATCGCTGTGGATCCCGTCACCCGAGCGCTCTACGCGGTCTCGGGCCAGCAGGGGCGTCCACGAACCACGCTCTTCAAGATCGACGCTCGCACCGGTGCGCACTCGGAGGTCGGGCCCTTGGGGGTGGAGCAGCCGCGGGGCCTGGCGTTTCGAGCTTCCGACGCCACGCTTTGGGCTTGGTCGACCGAGGGCCTGATCGAGATCGACACCTCCACGGGCGAGGGGACTCTGCGCTTGGAAGCCGACGTGACACTCGATCATCTCGCGTGGACGATCGACGGCGCTCGGCTACTGGGCGTGCGAAACAGGAGGCTCTGGGTCGTCGACCCGGAGGCCGGGACGGTGAGAACCTCCAGATCGACCTTCCCGGGAGGGCCGCCGGCATGGCCATGCGGCCCGATGGCAAGCTTCTGGTTGCCATCGACCCCGTGGATCACGCTGACTCCATCGAGCTCGTCGTTTTCGACATGTTGACGGCCTCGACGGCGGCGACATTCGAGGTGCCCGGGCCGTTCGACGACGTGCGCGCGATCACCTGGTTGCCCACATGCGGAAACCCGAGCGCTGGCGGGCCTGCCGACATGATCGTGGACGCGACGCTCGACCGCACCGAGGTCTGTCCAGGCGAGCCCGCGTGCGTGTCCGTTTCCGCCGTCCATCCGGAGGGTGAACCGAACGAGGTCTTCGTCAGCGTCAATGGCCAGAACGGCTCGCAGCAGTGTCTTCAGTTCTTCGGGGAGGCGGGCCCCCGCCGGATTCTCGTCCGCGCTGGCACGATCGAGCACCACGTGGACAGCCTCGCGCTGTCGGTCGACGTGGTCGACTGCGGGGCCGATCGGGTCTTCCCGCGCATCTACGTCCGGCCGAACCGGTTCCACCCTCGGACAGTGGATTTCCAGGTGGCAAATCACGAGGCGTTTGCAGGCGCGACGTACGTCTGGCGGTTCGGTGATGGAGCCGAGGCAGAGACGACCGTTCCACACGCGGCCCACGCCTACGATCTCGGCAGCCTGGCTCGCGACGACCTGTACACGGTCTTCGACACGAGCGTCACGGTACGGCGCGCAGGCGAGGCGGACATCGAGGTCCGCAAGAACGTGGCGGTCTGGAGCTCCTACGCCGGGAGCAAGCGCCGAGGCTACCTCCAGGTGCCGGCCGAAGGACCGGACAGGCTGGTCCCATTTGGGGGCCTTTGGCTGGGCCGCTACACGCTCACCAACCTGGAGGATGAGCAGATCGTGTTCACGTCCCGCCGCGTCGAGCGACAGTTCTGCGACCTCGATCGCGACCCGGAGCTTGGGCAGTCCGAGGAGCTCACGCTCACGCTGGTCGCGCGGGAGGAGGACGAAGTCGCGGTGATTCTCGACGACGATGACCTCGGAGGCGACGTCTGCGGCGTGGGGATTCATCTGTCGGGCGAGAGCGAGTCCGGCATCCCGGCATTTGCGAACGTGTACTACGCCCTGAGGGATCCCCCTGCTCTACAGGGCTTGGTCGACAGCCCCGCTTATCTCGCGGTTCTCAACCAGGTCCGTGACGGAGGTCTGGTCGGTGGTCGGGCGGTCACCGAAGAGGATCTGTACCGGCTCTCCCTCGAAGGTCGGATCGAGCTTCCTGTCCGAGACCGCGCGGCCTTCGACGCCGTTGGCGACGAGTGCGACCCGTCCGAGCCGCAGGAGGAGGGCTTCAGCTGCGTGGCGTCCGGGCTATGGACGGAAACCGGACCTTACGTCCCGAACGCGCGACGAGGCGAGATTCTCCTGTACGCGGAGTGCAACCCCGTGCACAGCATGCTCCAAGCTCTCGATCCACCTCAGGCATTCACACATGAGGGGATCATAACGAAGCATTACACGGAACTCGCGAACACGACGATCTCCCAGGAGCGTCTGCAGAAAAAATCCGGCTCCGACGGCTGGGAGGGGGCCGAGGCCGAGGACGCGCTCCGGTACGGCTGGCCTGGGTGGATCATCCAGGAGGTCAACGGCGCCTTCAACGGCGAGTTGGTCTGGAACGAAGAGGATGGCAAGGGATGGGAGGTCGGCTCTTTCGAGTCGGATCCCGTACAGTGCGGGAGCGATGGCGAGATCGTCGAGCCAGTCGTCCTCCGTCCCGTTCCCGGCACCGAGGAGGCCCGGCAACCGGCGCTGAACATGGTCGCCGACGCAGCGGCCGACTCTGCGCTCGGAGGCCACTACCGCTGGTACGGCTACTCCTGCGGTGACATCGCGACCCGAGCCGAGCTCGATGGGCCACTCGTGGGTGACGACGATCCGGCCAACCCCGCGACCGTCTCGTCGACCTACATCTGGAGCCTCTTCGAGGCAAGCGGTGTAGAGCTGGAAGGAGATGAACTCGAGCCGGAGGACGTTGCGAACGGCGCAGAGGTCGTGATTCCGGCTGGACGGATCAGCCAGTGCGCGTTCGTTCCGCCGGATCCGTGGCTCTTCGCCATTCTGGAAGAGCCTCTCTCGGTGGACGGGCTCTACCGGTACGATCGGGCGGAGCGGGCGGCTGCATCCGAGGTCCTCCATAACGAAATCTACAACGCCATCTACGCCGAGGCCGGCTGGTTCGGTGAGTTCACCACGGATGCCGCCGACGACATAGGCAACCAGTTCGTCAACTGCCTGGCGTTCGACTTCTGCTCCGAGGACGCGAAGGACTACGAGACGTGGCACGACTGCGCCTTCGACGACGAGCGCCTCTGCCAACCCGGCGATGGTCTGACCGTCAGCCCCGACGACTTCCTGTTCTGGGACCCTTACGGCGGCTACACGGAGCGGATGATCTATCGGCCAGCCGTCTACCGTCCGCTTTTTTTCCTACAGCCGGCCGAGGGCACCGGAACCCTCAGCGGTGTCGTGCTCGACCCCGGCGGCGACCCAGCCTCGTGCGACCCTGCCTGCGACCCCGATGCCGGCGACTGCGATCCGTGCGCCCTCGTGGAGATCCTGGGCTCGGCGCGCGGCCCGGTGCGGACGGGTGCCGACGGACGTTTCAGCATCGAGGCGGTGGTCGCGGGCGCCCAGGTCGTGACCGCCACGCGCTTCATCGGCGGCGTCCTGTACGAGGTCAGGAGCGAGGTAGATGGCGAGGAGCACCTCGGCGTCGAGGTCGAGGTCGTCGCGGACGAAACGACGTCGGTCGAGCTTCAGCTCGCTCCACCTCGTGAGAACCTCCGCCTGGTCGCCGTAGAAGTCGAGGGAAGGCTGGTCGACCACGACGATCTCTCGCCAAACGACGTGAAGGACTTCGAGCGCGTGGCGTTCCTCTCTCTCGATCCCGACCGAGAAACCGACACCACCACGATCAGCGTCTGCGTGGACGAGGTCAGGCTCGAGATCGAGGTCCGTGTGACGCTGCTGCCGGCAGAAGCCACCGTATTGGGTTTGGCCGACCAGTCCGTTCGGGTCGAAGGAGAGGCGAGGCTGTACGAGGGCACAGACTGCGACACGGACGACCAGGAGGACTCGACAACCTTCGAGTTTCACGACGTCTTGCCAGGGGAATCGGCTGGCACCGACATTCACCTGGAGAACTCCGGCATTGGCGGCGGTGATTCGGCGGACTTCGACGTTACCGTGCGTAACGAGGAACAGCCGTGACCTCGCAAACCAGCACGACCGGTCGAGTAGGTTCCGTACTCGATGAGCGGACGAAGGCCTTGGTCGGCCCGTGGCGAATGGTTGCGGCGGCGGTAGGAATCGTTGCGGGCGCAGGTTGCTCCGAGCCGGAATGCTGGATTTGGGAAGACCTCCAGGACTCATTTCAGCGTACGGAGATCTGGAACCCACATCCGTGGAGCCTCGACCGGAACGACGTGGAGCCAGGGCTGGCGCTGGCTCTGTACGTCGAGACCGACGGCGTGGATGACGAAGAGCTCTTGCTCTTCTCTGCAGAGACCACCTCCGCTCAAAGCGTGGCCGTCAGCCAAGGTCGTATCGAAGTGAATGGGGACGTGGGCGGTTTCTGGGGGTACCCGACGGGCGCATCTGCGGTCATCGATCTCGACATCGAGATCAAGACCGACTTGCGGCTCGAAGCGCGAGCGGGCGGGGCATATTGCTTCGTGGAGTTCACCGCCGAGCCGATGCTGGACTGCGACGCCGTGGCGCTCGAAATCGCGTCGCCGGCGGTTGGCCAGGTCCTGGGGCCCGAGGACGACACGGACGGCGACCCGACCGATGGCGTGCTGCACACCGATGTCGTCCTATCGGCGAACGCCGAGGCCGGTTACGCGCGCGTCTGGAGCGGGCTGTTCCCGGAGAACGGGGCCGAGGAGGTGTTCTTCGACTCGTCCCCGATCACGGTGCCAGTGGGTTTGGGCCCTGGATCGGACTCCATCGACGCCTTCATCACGAACTGCGAGCGCAGTATCGACGTCGTCGTCGAAATCGAGTGACTCGAATGCAATGGAAGAGACCGGATGTGCTAGCGCTGCGACCTTCGACTTCCCGATCGGTCGCGAGAAGGCCGATGCTCGTCGTGTGTTGCCTCGTCGTAGCGTCGTGCGGCGAGGGCGCGGGCGACGGCGCCGATGTGGTTGACGTTGCCGGCGTCTGGCGGGCTGAGGCGACCGTTCCCGGCGATGACGACGCCGAAATAACTCATTTCGAGCTGCGGCAGACCGGGGACAGCCTGGCTGGGAACCTATGCTCGTGCGAGGGCGAGAGCTGCGAGGCGGAGCTGAGCTGCGACGGCGCCGGTATCGAGGGGGGCGTGGAGGGATCCGAGATCTCGCTCGAGTACGAGTTCACGGATCCAGGGGAAGACACGGCCTACACCATCGAGATGACCTTGCAATTGCTCGGCGACGGGTCACTCTCGGGCGCCGGCAGCTCGACGAAGTGCGGGTGCGAATTCGATGTGGTCGCGACAAGACTCGATCGCTGAGGTGGTCGTGTGCTGGGCGATCACGCCGCCAACCGGACCTGTGTCAGTAATGGTTCGAATCCCGCTGGGGACGCCTCCTGGCCGCCCACCTCCGAGTGTTGACCGGCAGCGCCGACGGGGCCATTCTCCTCGTATGCGGAACGGAACGCGGGACCTTCTGGAAGAAGCTCTCCGGCTTCCCCCGGACGAGCGGGCGTCCCTCGCGTCCCAGCTGCTGAGAAGCCTCGACGACGACGAAGGCGAGGCCCTGGCGCCCGAGGAGTGGCAGCGACTGTGGACGGCCGAGGTCGAGAGGCGCCTGCGCGACGTTCGCGAAGGCAAGGTCGAGCTGATCGAAGGCGACGCCGTGTTTCGTGAGCTCCGCGCCGGTCGCAAGTCCGGCCGGTGACGGGGTATCGATTCCATCCGGAGGCACGGGCAGAGCTCGTCGGAGCTACCGACTGGTATGGAGGCTGCCCCGACGTCTCCACCGATTTCGCGGCAGCCGTCCAGGCGGCGATCGAGAGGATAGTCCGATTCCCTCGCGCCTACGCACGCTGGCCAGGCGTCGAGAACGCCGAGGTCCGGCGCTGCGTGCTCCGTCGGTTTCCCTTCGTCATCGTCTACGCGATCGAGAGCGACGAGATCGTCGTTCTTGCCATCGCGCACACCAGCCGCGAGCCCGGCTACTGGGCGCGGCGTCTTCAGGACTGACGGACCGGGCACAGGTGGTGGGCGGCGGTCGGCCGCGCGGGATGTCCCTCCCGGCGAGGCCGTAACGCTGCTGTCGAGAGCCGCTGTGTCAGTAATGGTCCGAATCCCGCTGGGGACGCCTCGGGGGATGTCCGCGACGAAATCGTGGAGTAGACTGACCGGCAACGGAACCACGGAATGGCGCGCTCGGCGAACGAAGTCCAGAAGCTGGCACGGCAGATCGATTT
The DNA here is from genome assembly GCA_016190375.1 of Deltaproteobacteria bacterium. GTDB lineage: Bacteria > Myxococcota_A > Polyangia > JACPQR01 > JACPQR01 > JACPQR01. Next base: position 31,416 of record JACPQR010000082.1, on the reverse strand, counting down.
GCTCCCGGCCAGAAAGCGCCTGCAGCTGCTCGATCAGCTGTTGACGCCGCAGACTGAGCTCGATCTGGCCATCGAGCGGATCCATAGGCAGACGCGGCGGCTCGGTCCGCGTCAGCGCCGGGCGCTCGAGCGCGCGATCGACCGGTCGGTGCAGGAGGTCCGCGGTGAACGACGCGCTCGAGCCCGCTCGGCCTAGAGCGGTCCTCGACACGAACATCCTGCTCCGGCTGGCGGTTGCTCCCTGGAGCCGAACCGGCCGGTTGCTCGAGCAGCTCCGGCGGCGCGCATTCACGCTGGTCACGTCGGAGCCCCTCCTCGAGGAGCTCGCCGAGACGTCGCGCAAGCCCCGTCTCGCGCGTTACGTCGCGGCCGCAGACTTCGCACGCTTTCTCAAAGCCCTTCGGCGCCGGGCCGTCGTCGTGGCGGGCGATTTCGACGACCTGGATCTCGTGCCGGGCGACCCCGACGACAACGCGGTCATCGCGTGCGCACTCGAGGGTGCCGCCGGCTACGTCGTCACCGACGATCGGAAGCACCTGCTGCCGCTCGGCGTCGTGCGCGTGGCGGGCTACCGTCCGGTTCACATCGTCTCGGCACCGGCCTTTCTCGAGCTGCTGGCCCGCCCCGACGTGTAGAAGGCGATTGCATGCGCGACCGGTCGCCCGGCCCCGCGAGTGGATCACGCCGCGACCGCGAGCCGCTGTGTCAGTAATGGTCTGAATCCCGCTGGGGACGCCGAGGACTTCGCAAAGCAGGCGGCGGTCAGAGCAGCACGAGGACGTTGAGCGCGACGTAGACGGCGAGCATCGCTCGGAAGGCGCCCGTGTCGATCTTTCGCGACGTCTCCTCGCGGCCGCTGGAGAACACGCGCAGCGAGACCGTCGAGCCGACCAGCGAGAGGAAGATGAACGCGATCGCGATCATCACGACCTTTTCGGCCACGGTCATCTGGCTCGTCTCGGGCAGAGAGGTGCTGATGACGTAGGCGCTCGCCATCGCGGCGAAGATCGCTCCGATACCGAGGCCGAAGCGAGGATCGAGGTCGGTCGGCTTGATGAAGAACGCGAGCAGCGCGATCAGCGTCGCGAGGTACAGCGACCAGAAGAGCTTGAGCACGTAGCCCGCTCCCTGGCGCTCGAGCTCGATCCGGAGCTCGAACCGCGAGTAGGTCGACTTGGAGTTGGACGGCAGCGAGGTGTCGCCGTAGTTCGTGCGGTACTCGTGGTCCCCCACCACCGCGCGCGTGGCCCCGATGGTCCAGCCCGGAACCTGCACCGTCGGGTCGAGGCGGCTGTTCGCCTCGTCCGGCACGTAGACGAGCTCGTGGTTCTCGTGCTCGGAGTCCTCGATGAGGACGCGGAGCGTGTGGTCGTCGAGCGGGAACCTCGAGACGTCGAAGTTCTGCGTGATCGTCGCGCGGACGCGGGCGGCGGCGTAGTGGACGCCCCCGTCCAGGTCCTCCTGCACCAGGCCCTCCCTGGAGTCGATCTGCCCGCCGATGATCTCGAAGCTCTCGATGGGGCTGTAGCCCTCGTCCTTCCAACGGAACCAGACCCAGAAGTCGACCTCGAACTGGTTCTCGCGCAGGGACATGCCCCTGATGCCGTTGACGTACAGGCCCACGGTCACGCGCGCCGCGGGGGCGTCGGCGGGACGCTCGGGCTCGGCGGCGCCGCCGTCGGCCGGTGGAGGTTGCGCGGGGGCGCCGCCATCGGGCGAGTCGGCCCTCGCCGCCGCGGCGTGAAGAAGGACCAGGGTCGTCAGGAGCGCGCCGGCGAGCGCGCGAGCGCGTCGGCCTCGTGTCGGGAGCATGGGTCGCGAGAGTGTCGATCGGGCCGGGCGTCGTCGTCCAGGCCTTCGAGAGTCAGCGCAACCAGCGCTCGACCTTGGCCAGCAGGTCCGGCAGGTGAACGGGCTTGCGAACCAGGTCGTTCGCGTCGATCGCACGAGCGTCGACGTCCCTTCCCGCCGTGAGGAGCACCACCGGAGTCGAAGAGAGGGCACGGTCGCCTCGCAGCTCGGCCAGGAACTGCCAGCCGTTCATCACGGGCATCATCAGATCGAGGAGCACGAGACCGGGAGGGCCGTCCGCGCCGCGGATCCGGGCCAGCGCGTCCGCGCCGTGGACGGCCTCGGTCACCGCGAAGCCCTCGCTCCGGAGCACCTCGCAGAGCACCTCGCGGTTGTCGGCGTCGTCCTCCACCAGGAGGATCCACTTCCCGTCGCTCGGCGTGGCCTCGTTCATCGGGCGCCGGGCTCCCGAGGCAGCTCGACGACGAAAGTGGAGCCGGCTCCTGCCTCGCCGGACACCTGGATGCTGCCGCCGTGCGCCTCGACGATCTGCCGTGCGATCCACAGCCCGAGGCCCAGACCGCCGTAGTGACGGGTCGAGACGAGTCGCTCGAAGCGGCCGAAGACCCGCGCCCGGTCCTCCGGAGCGATGCCGATCCCGCGGTCGCGGACGGTCAGGCGGGCGAAGTCGGCCTCGACCTCGACCGAGACCTCGATCGGCTGACCGGCGCCGTACTTGATCGCGTTCGACAGGAGGTTCGTGAGCACCTGGTCGATCCTGGAGCGATCCCACGACCCCGAGCCCGGCGCGTCGACCGGCCGGACGATCCGGCAGCCAGCGGCGGCCAGAGCGCTCTCGAAGCGAGCCACCACCTCGTCGACCAGACAATGGAGCTCGACGCTCTCCCGCTCGAGCTCCAGCCGGCCCGCGCCGATCCGGGAGACGTCGAGCAGATCGCCGATGAGCTTGTCGAGCCGCTCGACCTGGCGTGCGATCACCTCGAGCTTCGGAGTCAGGCGCGGCGGCGGGCCCGCGGGCTCCGTTCGCTGCCGCGCGCCGTGGAGCAGGGACTCCACGTGGAGGCCGAGCGCGCTCAGAGGGGTCCTGAGCTCGTGGGATGCGATGGACAGGAACTCGTCACGGACGTTGACCGCCTGCGCGAGCTGCTCGAGAGCTCGATTCCGTTCGTCGAGGGCCGCACGGAGGAGAGCGTTCGCCTCCGAGAGCTCCGCGGTCCGTTCGCGGACCCTCTCGTCGAGCTCGTCGTGCGCCCGCTGCAGCGCCCGGGCCGCCTCGCGTCGTTCCGTGACGTCGCGGATCGCGGCAACGACCGCCATCTCGCCTTCCAGCTCGACGGGGCACAGGCTGATCTCGGCGGGGAAGGACGCGCCGTCCCGCCGGACGGCACGCAGATCGAGCCCCGGCGCGCCCATGGGACGCGCGTGGGGGGCCTGCGCGTACTCGCGGCGCGACCTCGCGTGGGCCGCCCGGAGAGATTCGGGGACGAGGTCCTCGACCACGCGCCCGACGAGCTCTCCCTTGCCGTAGCCGAAGAGCGACTCCGCTCGAGCGCTCGCGTGCAGGATCGTGCCCGCCCCGTCCACCACCAGCATCGCGTCTGGAGCGAGCTCGAGGAGCGGCCGAAGCCGCTCCACGATCGGGCGCGCGGCCGCCGGCAACGAGCTATCGGTGAGGGCGTTCATCGAGCGGAAGTCCGCTCGTGCTCTCTTGGGGCAGGAACGTCGATTGTCAACACGTGCAGCTACGACGGACGCTCCGGGGCAGCCTCGATGTAAGGACGCAAGCTCGCCCAGCAGGTCGCCACCGTGCTGGCGTTGTGCAGGAGCGCGAGGAGGGACGCCGGGGCCAGCCCGACGAGGCCCAGCCCCAGAAACAGGGAGTTCGCGCTCACCGAGAAGACGAAGTTGCGATGCACTCGCGCCAGGGCGAGCCGGGCGATGGTGACGGTCGCGGGCAAGGCGGCGAGGCGCCCCTCGAGGAGCAGGACGTGGCACGCCTCGCGAGCGATCTCGGCGCCGTGCTTGAGCGAGATGCCGACGTCCGCGGCGGCGAGCGCGGCCGTGTCGTTGATTCCGTCGCCGACCATCGCGATGACGTGCCCCTGAGCCTGCATCGTCCGGATGAGCGCGGTCTTCTCGTCGGGCAGGACCTCCGCGTGGACCTCGGTCAGCCCCAGCGCCCGCGCCACCGTCCGCGCCGCCTGCTCGTTGTCGCCCGTGATCATCACGAGACGGTCGACGCCCAGGGCGCGGATCTGCCCGAGGATCTCGCGCGCGTTCGGCAGGAGCGGGTCGTCGATCACGAGCAGGCCCGCGAGACGGCCTCCGACGGCGAAGTAGAGGACGCCGAGCCCCTTCGACGCCGCGGCCGCGACGTGGGGGGCGGCCCTCGACGTGTCCACGTGCTCGTGCTCCTCGACGAAGTGCCGGTTGCCGACGAGGACCCGCTCGCCCTCGAGCGTCGAGGCGATGCCGTGAGCGAGCACGTAGTCGACCTTGGCGTGGCGCTCCTCGTGCTCGAGCTTCTCGCGGACGGCCTGCTGCACGATGGCGGTGGCGACCGGATGCGGGAAGTGCTCCTCCAGGCAAGCGGCGTTGCGAAGGACGTAGTCCCGCGTGAAACCGTCCATCGGGATCACCTCGCGGACGGAGGGGCGAGCCTCCGTGAGAGTGCCGGTCTTGTCGAAGACGAAGACGTCGGCACGCGCGAGCGTCTCGAGGTACTTGCCGCCCTTGACGGCCGCGCCGTGGTGGACGGCCTCCAGCATCGCCGACTTCAGCGCGAGCGGCGTCGCGAGCTTGAGCGCGCAGGCGTAGTCGACCACGAGGACGGATGCGGCCCTGAGCCAGCTCCTCGTGACGAGGAAGACCAGGCCGGCGGCCAGGAACGTGTAGGGGACGGCGCGCACGGCCAGGCGCTCGAGGTGGGAGGCGATCTCGCCCCTCGTCCCGTCGGCGTCCTCGATGAGCCGGGCGATGGACGCGAAGCGAGTCTGGTCGCCCACCCGCTGCGCCTCGATCACGAGCTGGCCTTCCTCGACCACGCTGCCGGCCCAGACCGTCAGGCCCGGTCGCTTGGAGATCGCCTGCGCCTCGCCGGTCATGGCCGCCTGATTGACCGACGCCTCGCCGGACACGACCACTCCGTCCACGGGGATGCGCAGGCCCATGCGCGCCACGACGCGATCGCCCGCCGAGACCTCGTGAGGCTCGACCCGCAGCTCGACGCCGTCGCGGATCACCCAGGCCGGCTGCGCGGGGCCGCGATAGAGCGCGGCGATGTTCTGCCGCGCCTGCGCGCGGGTCCAGTCCTCGAGCGCCTCGCCGAGATCGAGGAGGAAGGCGATCGTGTTGGCGGAGCCGACGTCCCCGATTGCCAAGGACGCTCCGATGGCCGACGCATCCAGCGCCGGGACGGTGAGCCGGCCTCGAGCCATGTCGGCCGCTCCGGCCCGGAGGTACGGCCAGGTGCGGTACGCAGTCACGATCGGGCGCAAGAGGGGTGGCATCAGCCAGCGCGCCAGGAGGAAGCGCGCTACCCTCGGCACGATGATCCGCGCCGCCGCCGCGAGCGGTTCGACGCGGCGCCTGGTCGCGAGCTGGTCGGCCGCCGAGGCCAGGGCGGCCCAGTGATCGGGGGACGGCTCGGGCGCCCTTGCGACACGCTCGATCAGCTCGCGCAAGGCGACGTCGCGGCCCGCCAGCGCCAGGTAGCGGCGCGTTCGGGGGTTGTACGTGATCTCGACCTCCGAGACGCCGGCCAGCGCGAGCTCGCGCGCGAGCAGGCCCACGACCCCGCCCGGTGGGACCCGAGAGCGGACCTCGAAGCGGACGCGCCCGGGCAGCGCGTGGACGACGCCGACCTCCATCAGTTGGCGTCGGCCGAGGCGGCGCGCGTTCGCTCCTCCCTCGCCTCGGCGACGAGGTCGCTCAGGTCTTCTCGAAGGCTCTCGACCTGGGTCGCGACCCAGTCGCCGACCGCGAAGCCGGCGCTTATCACGCGCTTGGCGGCACGCCGGCCCTGGGGTCTCTGGAGGAGGTAGCGCGCGGCCACGACGCCGACGAGGATCCCGGCGCCGAAGAACAACCAGCGGTTCATCATCATGATTGGACGGCTCCTTCCGATCGCCCCGCCTGCTTGCGGGAGCGGTAGACGTGGGCGCCGACGAAACCGACGAGCGCGGCGCCCGCTGCCACGTGCAACCACTTCAGCTTCAGAATCCCGGCCGCCACCGTCATCCCGAGGCTCGAGAGAAGCCCCAGCGAGAGAAGACCGCCGGGCGGTCGCCTGCCTCGGGCTTCGTCGGCTGCGTCGACTCGATCGATCGGCAGCGAGAGCGCCTCGAGGATCTGCTGCTCGCTCGCGCGGCCAGGATCGAAGCTCACGAGGAGGCTGCCGACACGTTCGTTGAGCTGCGCCTTCTCGACGCCCGATAGCGCCGCGACCTTGCGGCGCGCCGGCTCGGCGCGGTCGTGCACGCGGAGTTGCGGGTGCCGGAACCGGATACGACCAGGGATGGAGCTGGCGATCATCGCGAGGGTCCTCGGCCGTCAGGCCACCGGAGAACCCGTAATCATAGGGGACGACCTCGCCGGAGTCATGCCCCCGACCGCGAATGCCACGCTGATACAGCCGCGGAGGAAAAGAACGCCGGACACCGCTCCAGCAACCGGCCAGGACACTCTGTTGGCGCTGAGCTACGGGATCGGTGCGCCAGCGGGAGCGCAGGCGAGCGGAGCGAGGGGGTCGGGAGACCAGCAGGTCCCCCCGAGCGACTGGCCCCCGAGGTCGAAGTCGCAAGCGGAGCCCCGGGGAAGCGCGGCACACGCGTCGACCGCCTCGCGCGGCGGGAGCGGCGGGTGAGGCAGGCGAGCGGGTGCGCAGGCGAGCGGGTCGCCGGCGCCGGGACCGCGGCGGCAGGCGCCGTCGATCGAGTGGCCGTCGATCGCGAAGGAGCAGGTTGCGTCCGCGTCGAGCTCGGCGCAGGCATCGAGGGCCTCGCGCGGAGGCCCGAGCGACAACGGCGGCAGATGCGGGGGTGCGCAGGCGAGCGGGTCGTCGGCGCCGGGACCGCGGCGGCAGGCGCCGTCGATCGAGTGGCCGGCGATCGAGATCGAACACGCGGCGTCGGCGGCGAGATCGGCGCAGGCGTCGAGGGCCTCTCGGGGCGGTCGGTGCGGCATCGGAGGCAAGTGAGCGGGCGCGCAGGCCAGTGGGTCGTCCGCGCCGGGACCGCGGCGGCACGTGCCGTCGATCGAGTGGCCGTCGATCGAGATCGAGCACGCGGCGTCTGCGGCGAGATCGGCGCAGGCGTCGAGCGCGGCCGCTGGGGGCTGCCCTGGAGCCGCCGCGACGTCGGTCTCGGCAGTGCTGGCGAGGATGCTCTCGGTGGTCGCTTCGGACTCGGTCATGTCGCCACCGGAGCAACCGGCGGCCGCGAGGGACGGCAGGCAGAGCAGGAGCAGGCTAGGTCTCTTCAATTGCGCCTCCTTGGCGATTGCCCATTCACGAGAGGAGGACAGGCGGTGCGCCTCGAGCGTTAGCTGGCTGGGAGAGTCTCACTGCCCTCGCGGAGGCGGGAGGATCCCGAAGGGCGGTGGCGGCGGCGGTGCGATCCCGAACGGTGGCGGTGGGGGCGGCGGAAAGCCCGGAGGTGGCGGTGGCGGGCGGCGGGCCTCGATCTCGTCGAGCTTCGATCGCTGCTCGGGCGTGAGGACCTCGCGCAGCTCTCGCGCCATCCGCTCGTTGATCGCGCGAACCTTGGGGAACGTCTCGTGCAGGATCGCCTCGAGCTCGGGCCTGTGTCGCTCCATGATCTCCCGCGCCCTCCGCTCCTGCTCCCCGGACAGGCCAAGCTCGGCGAAGGGTCCCAGATGTCCGGGCTGGAAGTGAGGGGGCGGATGCGGCGGTGCGGGAGGGCCCAGCCAGCGGCAGAGACCGGCGCCACCGATCACGCCGACGACGAACGTGCCGAACAGCACGAGCGCGGTGAGAAGCCGGATCTTCCGGGGCGAGGCTTCAGCGGGAGCCATTCTGGCCTCCGAGGATCTGCAGGATCTCCGTGGCCGGCGGGAGCTCGTCGTCGGCCGCCCAGGCCGCGAGCGTCACGGCTGGCTCGGTCCGTGCCTGGGGCGCGGGCTCCGGTCCGCTCGCCCACGCCGCGCCCCAGATCACGAGGGTTAGCGCCGCCGCCATCGCGAGCGCCGGCCTGGACCAGGCGAGGAGCTGCTGCGGGATCGAGCCGGGACCTCGCGCGGCCAGCGCCCTCGCGGTGATCGAATCGATCATGCGGCGCCAGCGCTCGGGATCCCGCGAGGGATCGAGGGGCGAGAAGTCGATCCGCGAATCATCCATGGTTCACCTCCGCGGGGTTCTCTTCGGCGAGACGCCCCCGCAACACACCTCGTGCGTTGAACAGGTGCTGGCGCGACATCAGCTCGGAGATCCCGAGGGCGAGCCCGATCTCCTGGTGGGTCCAGCCCTCGAGGTCGTGCAAGAGGACGACCTCGCGCCGGATCGGCGACAGTGCCGTAAGGGCCGCTATCAGCCGCTCGCGCAGGCCGACCTCCTCCGTCGCCGGGGCGGCGCGATCTTCCCGCGCCTCATTCGAAGGCACGTCACGCAGCCGCCTGGCATCGAGGAAGTTCAGCGCGCGATTGCGCACGATCTGGAGCAGCCAGCCCCCGAACCGGGCGGGCTCGCGGCAGGTTTCCATGCGCTCGATCGCCACGACGAAGGCATCCTGCGCCACGTCCTCCGCGTCGGCTGGCCGGCCGACGACCGCCAGCGCCACCGCGTAGGCGGCCCGCAAGAAGCGCCGGGCGAGAGCGGTGAAAGCATCCGCATCGCCACGCTGCGCGCGGACCACGAGGCTCGCTGTTTCGTCCGGGGCCACCCTTCGGTTGGGTCCTACCACGACCGACAGCCGAGGGCGCCCGAGTGTTAGCCGCTCTACTAAGAACAGTAGCCCTGGCTCGGCCAGCAGTATCCGCAACCCTGACAGTTGCCGCCCCAGCAGCAGTCGGGAGCGGTGCAGCCGACTCCGCCGCAGTCGGGATCCATGTCGCCGCACCCGCAATCGCAGCCGTCGTTCGTGCCCCACCACGACGTGGAGCAGGTCCAGTTCCGACCCTCGCAGTAGCCGGTGGTCGGCCAGCAGTAGTCACAGCCCTGGCAGTTGGCGTCCGCGCAGCAGTCCGAGCCGGTGCAACCCCCGCCGCCGCAATCCGGGTCGGGTATCCCGCACCCGCAGTCGCACCCGTCGCCCGTCCCGTAGTACCACTCGCTGCAGGTCCACCCGGCGCAGCCTCCGACGCATGCGCCCCAGCCGGGCCACTCGCACCCGGCGCTGCAGGTCTGCGACTGCGTGCCGCAGGTCTCGCAGTCCTGCGTGAGAGGCGCGCCGGGCGCGCAGGGCCCCTCGCCGCCGCAGCCGGTCCAGCCGCCCCAGGCGCAGTCGGCCTGGCAGGTGCGCGACTGCGTCCCGCAGTTGCCGCAACCCTGGTTCTGCACCTCGCCGGGCGAGCAGCCGCCGCCCGAGCACGCGCCCCAGTCGCCCCAGGTGCATCCCGGCTGACAGGTCCGCGACCGGTTGCCGCAACCTCCGCATGACTCGTCCTGAGCAGCGCCCGGCGTGCAGGCGCCTTCACCTCCACAGCCGCTCCAGCCGCTCCAGCTACAGTCGGCCTGGCAGGTGCGCGTCTCGTTTCCGCAGTTCCCGCAGCCGCGGCTGTCCGACTGGCCCGGGACGCAGCTTCCCTCGCCGCCGCATGCGCCCCAGTCACCCCAGTTGCAGTCGCCGCCGCAGGTGCGCGTCTGTTCGCCGCAGTTGCCGCACTCGCGAGGGTCCGTCTCGCCCGGCGTGCAGGCGCCGTCGGAGCACGGGCCCCATCCGCTCCACGTACACTGGGCGCTGCACGTGCGGGATTCGGTGCCGCACGAGCCGCACGCACGGTCCTCGGTCGTGCCGGCCCCGCATTCGCCGCCGCCCGCACAGGCGCCGAAGGCGTTCCAGAGGCAGCCGTCGCTGCAGACGCGCGAGCGCGTTCCGCAGTTCGCGCAGTCCTCCTCCTCGGTCTCGCCCGGGGAGCACTGGGACTGATCGATGCAGTCGCTCCATGCGCTCCAGGAGCAACCGTCGCCGCACGACCGCTCGCGGCGGCTGCAGGCTCCGCCGCCCGGGCAGGTGTCGACCGATGTCGAGCCCGGGATGCATTCGCCCTCGCCCTCGCAGGCGCCGGCCGGTCCCCAGGTGCCGTCCGCGGCGCAGGCGCGCGTCGCCTCTCCGCAGGCGCCGCACGCCTCGTTTCGCGTCTCGCCGGGCGCGCAGGCGCAATCAGTCGGCGCTGTGCAGGTCTGCCAGAGCCCGCCCGCGCAGGTGGACGTGCCCTCGCCGCACCGCGTCTCGCAGGGGACGACCGACCCGGCGAACACCTCGGGGTCGCGGTCGTCGCAGTCGTCGGACGCCGGCGAGCCGTCGCCGTCCTCGTCGAGCGCCTCGCTCACGCAGGAGCCCCAGCTACAGACGGTGCCCTCCTCGAGACACTGGACATCGACGCAGGGATCGCCTCGCTGGCAGACACCGTCCTCGCAGGTCTGTGACGGCGGGCATCGCACGAGCGCGCAGGCGCCGGTGACGTTGGTTCCGGAGTCACCGGGACCCGAGTCGCCCGAGCCCGGAACGGGCGGCCCGCCGAGCCGGCCGGTGCACGCGACCACGAGGATCGCCACGACCGCCGCATGCCGATGGATGGCAAACACCCCGAAGGATCGTACCCCGAAACCGGAGGTCCTGTCGCCTCGGGGGCATACTGGCGGTCGTGGCGGAGCTCCGACTACTCTGGGACTACATGACCGAGCAGGCCGATCGCATCCGGCGCGTCGTGTCGGTCCTGGAGAGCGAGCGCCTGCCCTACGCGATCGTCGGGGGCCACGCGGTCTCGTACTACCGCCGCCCTCGCGTCACGGTCGACGTCGACTTCCTCGTGCCTCGGCGCGGCGCTGGTCGCCCTGAAGTTCCTAAACGCGACGTCACTGCACCGAGCCGTGCTCGACCGGCGGCAGGACGTCGTGGACATGGGCCGGATCGTGAAGGGCTCGTGGAGCGCAGACGACGCGAGGGAAGCGCACCGCCTCGCCGAACTGTACCGATCCGGCGCTGGTGACGAGTTGGACCGGCTGGTCGACGACCTCGTCAACGACCGGCCGATCACGATCTTGTCGAAGCGCCACGAAACGCGCGGTTGTGTCTGAAACCGCAGCGATGACGCGGTGTTGGAAGGTGGGTGCGTGTCCCCTACCAGGTTCCGGTCTGCAGGTACTCGTGGATCGAGGCGGCGGCGCTGCGGCCGGCGCCCATCGCGAGGATGACCGTGGCGGCGCCGGTGACGATGTCGCCTCCGGCGAAGACGCCGCGCTTGCTGGTTCGGCCGTCGGTCTCCTTGGCGACGATGTTGCCGCCCTTGCGGGTCTCGATCTCCGGGGTCACGCGGGTCACGAGCGGGTTCGGGCCGTTCCCGATCGCGACGACGACCGTGTCGACCTCGATGAGGTGCTCGCTCCCCTTGACCGGCACGGGCCTGCGCCGCCCGCTCGCGTCGGGCTCGCCGAGCTCCATCTTCAGACATTCGACCGCGGTGACGCGGCCGTCGTCGTCGCCGACGTAGCGGACCGGGTTCTCGAGCAGCCGGAAGACGACGCCCTCCTCCTCGGCGCGCTCGACCTCCTCGTGGCGGGCCGGCAGCTCCACCTTCGACCGTCTGTAGATGAGGCTCACCTCGTCGGCCCCGAGCCGCAGCGCGGTGCGGGCGGAGTCCATCGCAACGTTGCCGCCTCCGACCACCGCCACCTTCCGGCTCCTCGCCGACGGCGTGTCGGCGTCGGGGAAGTCGTAGGCGCGCATGAGGTTGACGCGGGTCAGGTACTCGTTCGCCGAGTAGATGCCGCAGAGGTTCTCGCCCGGGATGTCCATGAAGTACGGCAGCCCCGCGCCGACCCCGAGGAACACCGCGTCGTACTCCTTCAGGAGGTCGTCGACCGTCGCGGTCAGGCCGACGACGAAGTTGCACCTGATCTCGACGCCCATTCGCCTGAGCACCTCGACCTCGGCCTGCACGATCGACTTCGGCAGCCGGAACTCGGGGATCCCGTAGACGAGCACGCCGCCCGGCTTGTGCAGGGCCTCGAGGATGGTGACGCAGTGCCCGCGCCGTGCGAGGTCGCACGCGCAGGTCAGGCCCGCGGGGCCGGAGCCCACGACGGCGACCTTCTTGCCCGTCGGCGGCGCGCACTCGGGGATCTCGACGAGCCCCTGCGACCTCTCCCAGTCGGCGAGGAAGCGCTCGAGGCGGCCGATGGAGACCGGCCCCATGCCCTTCTTCTGGCCGATCTTGCAGACCTTCTCGCACTGGTCCTCCTGCGGGCAGACGCGCCCGCAGATCGCCGGCAGGACGTTCGTCTCCTTGATCTTGCGGATGGCGCCGAGGAAGTCGCCCTTCTCCACGAGGTGCACGAACGCGGGGATGTCGATCCCCACGGGGCAGCCTCCGACGCAGGTCGGATCCTTGCACCAGATGCAGCGGTAGGCCTCGGTCGGAGCGACCTCGGTCGGGAAGCCGAGGGGAACCTCGTGGAAGTTCCGGATGCGCTCGAGCGCCTCCTGCTCGGGCATCTTCTGCTTCGCCGTCTTGTAGCGCTGCTTGAGGTCCTTCGGGGCGTCGGGGTCCCTCTCGCTCACGGTCCGCCTCCGTCCTCCCCCCGCGCCTTCCTCCAGCGATCGAACGACTCCTTCTCCTGCGCCGCGTAGAAGCGCGAGCGCCGCATCATCTCGTCGAAGTCGACCGAGTGGCCGTCGAACTCCGGGCCGTCCACGCAGACGAACTTCGTCTTGCCGCCCACGGTCACGCGGCAGCCCCCGCACATCCCGGTCCCGTCCACCATCACCGGGTTCAGGCTGACGACCGTCGGGATCGAGTGCGGCGCCGTCGTCTTGCACACGAACTTCATCATGATCGGAGGTCCGATCGCCACGACCAGATCGGGCTTGCCGTGCTCGGCGACGAACGTCTCGAGGACTCCGGTCACGAGCGCCTTCCGCCCGTACGAGCCGTCGTCCGTGCAGACGAGGACCTCGTCCGCGGCCCTGCGCATCTCGTCCTCCATGATGAGCAGGTCCTTGGTGCGCGCGCCGAGGATGGCGACGACGCGGTTCCCCGCGGCCCGCATCGCCTGGACGATCGGGTGCGAGGGTGCGATGCCGATGCCTCCGCCGATGCAGACGACCGTCCCCCACTTCTCGATGTGGGTCGGGCGGCCGAGCGGGCCGACCACGTCCGCGAGCGCCTCGCCCTGCTCGAGCGACGCCATCCACGCGGTGGTCTTGCCCACCTCCTGCACGACGAGCGTGATCGTCCCCTTGGCGGCGTCGGCGTCGGCGATCGTGAGCGGGATCCGCTCGCCGCCGTCGCGGACGCGGACGATGACGAACTGCCCCGCGCGCCGCGTCCGCGCGACGTCCGGCGCGCGCACGACGTAGCGCGTGACCTTGGGGGCGAGCTCTTGCTTCTCGACGATGGTGAAGCCGCCGGAGGTCGCCGGCAGATCGGCGCAAGAAGGACTGCGGCCCTCAGTCGTTGACGTTCCCATGCCGTTCGCACCTCGCGCGGAGCGCCGCCCAGTCCTCGTCGGCGGCCCTTTGCTGCGCCTCGATTCCGGCCGCGCCGAGCTGGGCGAAGCGGCCCTGCAGGCGCAGGTACTCGGAGACCGGTCGCTGGGGCGGGTTCACGGTCACCCTGAAGCGTCCGTCGTCGACCTCGTAGAGGGGGAAGATCCGCGTGTCCACCGCGAGGCGGGTCGAGGTCAGGCTGTGCTCCTCGGCCATCTTCCATCCGGGCGGGCAGGAGCTCAGCGCGTGGAGCATCCTGAAGCCCTTGGTCGAGATCGCGCGGCGCATCTTGGCGACCATGTCGTTGTAGTAGCCCGGGCTGACCGTGGCGAAGTAGGGGATCCTGTGGGCTGCCATGATCATGCCGAGGTTCTTCTTGCGACCCTGCTTACCCCCTGGAGTCGTCGTCGTCCAGGCTCCGTTGGGCGTGGATCCGGATCGCTGGATCCCGGTGTTCATGTACGCCTCGTTGTCGTAGCAGACGTACAGGATGTCGTCGTTCCGCTCGGCCGCCCCGGAGAGCGCCTGGATGCCGATGTCGAAGGTTCCACCGTCGCCTGCCCAGGCGACGACGAGGATGTCGCCCTGGCCGCGGGCCCTCAGGCCCGCCTTGACGCCCGCCGCGGTCACCGCGGCCGTCTCGAAGGCGCAGTGGACGAAGGGGACGCCCGCGGAGGAGTAGGGGAAGGGGCCGTCGATGACCGCGAAGCAGCACGCTGGGACGCAGAAGACGGTGCGCGGCCCGGCGATCTTGAGGAAGGTGCGGGCGAGGAGCGGCACGGCGCAGCCCGGGCACGCGAGGTGCCCGGGGCGCGTGATCTCCTCCCCGAGCGTGGGCAGGCGCGGCTCGGCCGCCGGCCTCGGTCGCGGGGCGTCGGTCGTCATTCGCTCAGCCATGTGCTCTCCGGTACTGGTGCCTCGCCCTCCATGGCGCGTCCAAGCGCGGCGCGCACGGTGAGGGGCGTCACGTCGCGTCCGCCCATGCCCGCGATGTAGCCGTGGACCACCGGGGCTCCCGGGACTCCGCAGAGCGCCGCCCTGAGCTCCTGGTAGAAGATGCCGGACGCGCCGTAGGAGCAGTTGCGGTCGAGGACCACGACGCGCTTCGCGCCGGCGAGCGCTCCGCGCAGCGCCGCGACCGGGAACGGGCGGAAGACCCGGACGCGAACGAGCCCGGCTGGAACGCCCTTGTCGCGAAGCTCGTCGATCACGACGCGCGCGGTCGAGGCGATCGTGGCGCTCGTCACGAGGATCGTCTCGGCTCCCTCGGCCCGGTAGCTCTCGATGAGCCCCGCGCCTCGCCCGAACCGCTTCCGCCAGGTCGCGGCGAGGTCCTCGATGACGAGGGCTGCCTGGGCGTGCGCGTCGCAGAGCTTCTTCCGCATCTTCTCGTACTCGGCCGGCGGGACGAGCGAGCCGAGGGCCGCGGGCCGGTCGATGTCGATCTTCCACGGCGCGTTCCACTCGGGGATGAGCGGCCTGACCTCCTCCTCCTCCGGGATGTGGACGGCCTCGGCGGTGTGCGAGAGCACGAACGCGTCGAGGACGACCATGACCGGCAAGGAGGTCCGTGCGGCCAGCGCGAACGCCTGGATCACGCTGTCGACCACCTCCTGGTTGTCCACGCAGTAGATCTGGATCCAGCCCGTGTCGCGCTGCGAGAGCGAGTCGTTCTGGTCGGTCCAGATGCTCCAGCCCGGAGCCATCGCGCGGTTGACGTTCGCGAGGACCACGGGAAGTCGCGCCGCCGCGGCCCAGTGCATCAGCTCGTGCATCAGGGCGAGGCCCTGAGAGCTCGTCGCGGTGAAGGCGCGGGCGCCGGTGTGCGCGGCGGCGATGCAGGCAGCCATCGCCGAGTGCTCCGACTCCACGGCGATGTACTCCGCCTTGGAGATCCCCCTGTGCACGAGCGACGCGAGCGTCTCGATGATCGTCGTCTGCGGCGTGATCGGATAGGCGGCCACGACCTCGGCGCCGGCCCGCGCGGCGCCCCAGGCGGCGGCCTCGTTCCCGGTCAGGAGCTTCTCAGACGTCGTCATCCGTTCTCTCCGAGATCATGCAAGACGCAAGCCCCGCGCGGGCACTCGGTGACACAGATCCCGCAGCCCTTGCAGCGAGCGACATCGGCGCGGTACCGGCCGGGAGCGTCCCGGACCACGGCCTGGTCCGGACAGAACTGGAAGCAGTTGTCGCAGCCGGTGCAGGTGCCGCAGGACAGGCAGCGCACGGCGGCCGCGCTGGCCTGCGCGTGGGCGAGGGCGACCCGCACCTCGCCGCCCCCGAGGCGCGACTGGACGTCGATCTTGCTCCTCGGCACGGCGGGCACGGCCGCGAAGTAGTGCGGCCGGATGCGATCGAAGCCGATCACGTCCGCGCCCGCGCCGCGCGCGGCCAGAAGGTCCGGCTCCGGCCCGGCCACGCCGAGCTTCCGGGCGATCGCCGCGGCGGTCCGCCTTCCCTGCGCGATCGCCTCCGCGACGGTGCCGCCGCCACCCAGGCAGTCTCCAGAGGCCCAGACGCCTGGCATCCGTGTCTCGAGCGTGGCGTCGGCCGCGACGAAGCCGCCGGTCAACAGCGATTTCTCGAAGGGGCCCGCGTCGAGGACCTCTCCCGCCGCGACGACGACGAGGTCCGCCTCGACGACGAACCCGCTCGACGGGATCGGCTCGGGCCTCGGGCGACCGCTGGAGTCCGGCGCTCCCGGGCGAGCGCGGACGAAGCGGATCGCGCGGACCTTGCCGCCCTCGAGGAGCAGCGCCTCGGGGAGCACCCACTCCTCGATCTTCACGCCCTCCTCGAGGGCCTCCTCGACCTCGTCGACGAAGGCGGGCATCGAGGCGCGATCGCGCCGGTAGAACACGCCGACCGAGCGGCCCGCGCGGAGGAGGCTCCTCGCGCAGTCCATCGCGGTGTTGCCGCCGCCGATCACGACGACCCTCTTTCCGGCCGGCGCAGGCTGCCCGCGATGCAGCTCGGCGAGGAGCCCGAGGCCGTCGTGCACGCCGCCGGAGCCTTCGCCCTCGAGCCCGAGCGGGCGAGGCGCGTGGCGGCCGACGGCGACGAGGACCGCGTCGTGCTCCTGCTTCAGCGTGCCGAGCTGGAGGTCCCGGCCGAGCGCCCGCTGCCCGACGAACTCGACACACCGGAGCGCGCGGTCGATCTCCGCGTCGAGCGCGCGACGAGGGAGCCGGTACGGGGGGATCCCCGTCCTGAGCAGGCCTCCGGGTCGTTCGTCCCTATCGTAGAGGACCACCTCCAGGCCGGCGAGCGCGAGGTAGTGCGCGGCCGTCATGCCGGCCGGTCCTGCCCCGACCACCGCCACGCGGCCCCCGACTCGAGGACGGCGCGCCGGCACGAAGCCGTCGGAGATCAGCTCGTCCCCGATCGCGGCCTCTACGCCCGGGATGTCCACGACGCCGTCCATCTGGCCGCGGTTGCAGCTCGCGGTGCAGGGGTGCGGGCAGACGCGCCCGGTCGTCGCGGGGAAGGGGTTTGCCGAGAGGAGCAGCTCTCCGGCCTCGCGTATGCGGCCCTGGGCGCAGAGGCGGAGCTGATCGACGATGTCCTGCTCGGTCGGGCAGCCGTGCGTGCAGGGCGGGCGCTGGTCGGCGAAGACGGGCTCCCGAGAGCGCCAGTCGCCCGTGCGGTTCCAGGCCGTCGAGCCGAGAGAGACCGCGACGGGCGGCAGCTCCTCCAGGGAGTCGAAGCGGTATCGGCCGTCGGGCAGGCGCGGCATCAGGACCCTCCGAAGGCGCGCTGCAGCGCGTCCTGTTCCCAGGTCGGCGCAGCCGCGACGGTGCCCCAGGCCTCCTGGGCGGCGGCGGCGTTCGCGTCGGGCTTCTGCGGGACCGTCTCGCGGATGGCCTGGAGCAGCGCGTCGAGCCCGACGATCCCGGTGATGCGCGCGAAGGCGGCGGCCATCGGGCAGTTGACGACCGGAAGCGCACCCGAGCCGAGCCCGTGGGCCCGGGCCAGCCGCGTCGCGTCGATGGTCGCGGGCCGCCAGGACGCCGGGAGCGACGAGAGGCCAGCGGGCTCGGAAGGTGTGTTCGCCACGAACCAGCCGCCGTGGTCGGCGGGCAGCTCGACCAGCGGGATGAGCTGGCGGTCGAGGACGAGGACGTGGTCGGGCCGGTACACCTTGGAGCGCACGCGGATCTTCTCCGGCCCGACGCGCAGGAACGCGGTCACCGGCGCGCCTCGTCGTTCCACTCCGAACTCCGGGAAGGCCTGGACGCTCTTGCCTTCGATCATCGCCGCTCTGGCAAGCACGAGCGATGCCACCACCGTTCCCTGCCCACCCCGCCCGTGAAGCCGGACCTCCACCTCACCGCCTAGCGTCGACCGGGGCATTTCAGGCTCACCTCCGCGGCCCGCACCATAGGCAGGTTCGGATCCTCGGGGGACTGACAACCGTCAGGTGACCGATCGTTTTCTCGCGAGATTTTCCGCACCTGACGCTCGCCTCTCCGGAGTATCCCGCGCCAGGCCGCCGTCCGTCCTCGTGGTATGTTCTGTCAATCGTGCGCAGGGTTCGGGTCTGGACCTGGGATTGTGGGAGCCGGCCGGTCGACATGGGCGGGCCGCCCGAGCGCCTCGCGCCCATCCTCGAACAAGTACTTGCCGGAGGCCTGTGGGAGGAGCTGGAGAAGTTCCCGCCCGACGTGGTCGACAGAGTGCTCCCGCGCGTGGCCACCCCGCGCCATATCAGGCGCCTCGTTGAGATCTGGATCGAAGAGAAGCGCCGTCAGGCCGCCTGAGCTGTCGGCCTGGCAGGTCCGCGTGCTCGACGCGGTCGCCTCGAGCGGCCTGCGAGACGAGGTGGTCTTCGGCGGAGGCGCTGCTCTCGCCGCCGTGCACCTGCATCACCGCAGGTCCGACGACGTCGACTTCTTCCTCGGCCGGGAGGTCGAGGCCAGCGAGCTCGAGCCCGTGGCGCGCGCGCTCGCGCGGGGCACCGTGCGAGTGGACATCGAGGTCGTTCCGCCGCGCACCAGCCTCGTGCTCAGGCGACCCTCCGGGCCGGTCGGCAAGATCGACTTCGCGTTCTACCCATACGATCCGGTGGGCCGCCGGACGACGTGGCGAGGGCTGGTCGTCGAGTCGCTCGCGGACATGACCGTCAACAAGGTCCAGGCGGTCCTCACGCGCGAGCAGGTCCGGGACTTCGTGGACCTTTACTTCTTGCTTCGCGAGGGGCCCGAGCGCGACTTGAACCGCCTTCTCGACTACGTTCGTGCCAAGTTCGACTACGGCGCGCACCGCATGGGCCTCGCCGCGCGCTTCTTGCTCGTGAAGGACCTCGAGCGGATGCCCCGGATGATACGGGAGCTCAGCCCTCGCACTCTCGTGGCGTTCTTCGAGCAGAAGGCGCGGGAGCTCGTGGCGGGCGACCGGCGTCGATGACGCGGCGGCTCGTTCGGGCTGCGCCGAGAACGAGGAGCACGAGCAGGGTCGCCCCGTGGCCCGGTTGCCCGTCGCGCACTGCGGCGCATCCGTCCGCTTGGTCCCGGCTTTCCGGCTCCTCGGGAACCGTTCCTTCGGGCGTCGGCTCTCCGGCCGGGTAGGCGAAGCAGAGGCCGGCGAGGTCGGTCGGGGCCAGGTCGCGGCGCGAGAGGTCGCCCTCGACCATCGAGAAGTACATCGTGGCGTCGCGGTCGACGGTGTGATCGAAGCCGATGAGGTGGCCGACCTCGTGAGTGACGTTGCTCTGCACGTCGATTCCCGTGGAGTCGTCCGTCGTGGTCCACACGAAGCCTGCGCCGTTCATGTCGATGTCTCCGTCGAGGATCACGCCCTCGAGGTCGAAGACCAGGGTCGTGATCGCCCCGACGTCGTCGCCGAGGTCCTCGGGCCAGTCGTCGCCGCGCCAGACGAGCACGTTCTGCAAGTCCGGCGAGTCGGCCTCGAGGAGGTTCGTCGCCCGGGTCGTGGCGGGCGATCCGTATGCGAGATCGAGGTCCGTGCAGTCGGGCCGGGACCACTCCTCGAGCGATCGCTCGACCGCCCGCTGCATTTCCTCGGGATCCAGATCGGGGTTCCCCGTCTCGTCGACGTCGAGCGCGATCCGGCGCTCCGGCCAGTAGAGGTAGCGCTCGGTCTCGGCGTCGACACGGCTGCGGACGAAGGCCACGGCGCGGCGCGGCGTCACGAAGAGCGCGAGGAGAGTCGCGGCGATCGCGGCTCGCGGCGGCCCGGTCATGCCATGAGCATACAGCCGGTCGCCTCCCAGGGCGCCGGGCTACTGCCCGTGCCGCTCGAGCTCGGTGATGCGCCGCTCGTGGTCGTCCACCCGCTCGCGATCGTCGAGTCGAGCCCGGAGGAGGTCGCCGAGACCCGACACCGCCTTCGTGACCTCGCCCACCGACTTCACGACGGCAACCAGCTCGCTCGCGAGACGTATCTCCGTCTCGGTCTGCCTGCGCGACAGAACTTCGAGTCCCTGCTCGACGGCCTCGAGGCGGGCGTTCGTCGACGTCAAGCGCGCGTTCGTCCCCTTTGCCTCCTCGCGGATCTCGCGAAGCTCGCCCCGGATCTCCATCAAGACGCGCAGGGTAGGACCGACCTTCGCGGGCACGATCCCGAGTCTGGCGGGCGGCAGGTACGGGCGCCAGTCGCAAGGAGTCGCAACGTGCCTCCCTCCGCGGGGCGCGTCGCTGGCGAGGGCACGCCGTGGTATCGTTTCGGCGTGTTGTCGCCGAGCCCGGAGAGCATCGCCCGAGCGCCCGACGTTCCGATTCATCGTCTGAGCGTCGCCCAGTACGAGCGGATGGCCCGCGAGGGGATCCTGACGGCCGCGGATCGCGTCGAGCTCCTCGAAGGATGGCTGGTGCCCAAGATGACGAAGAATCCGCCGCACCGGATCGTGACCCGCAGGGTCCGTCTCGCGCTCGAGGGCGCCGTCCCGGGCAACTGGTACGTCGAGTCGCAGGAGCCGATCGTCACCACGGACAGCGAGCCCGAACCGGACGTCTGCGTGATCCGGGGCCGTACGGAGGACTACTCGGAAACCAACCCACCCTCGGAGGCCGTCGGGCTCGTCGTGGAGATCGCCGAAGCGAGTCTGGCCGTGGACCGCCGCTTGAAGACGCGGGTCTATGCGCGGGCATCGATCCCGGTGTACTGGATCGTCGATCTGGCGACGCGCTGCGTCGAGGTGCACGAGCTGCCTTCGGGGCCCAGCGAGTCGCCGACATACGCCCGGCGCACCGAGGTGAGCGCCGGACGCCTCCGCTTGATTCTCGATGGCGCGGAGGTCGCCCTCATCGACCTCGCCGACCTCTTCTTCCCCGAGGGCTGACCGGCGACCTTCCCGCTCGACGTCCTCGGCAAGGTCGACGACAATCCGGGCCTCGATGTCACCGCGGCTCCCGCCGTCCGTGCTGATTGCCTTCATCGGCGCCGTGCTCGCCCAGACGGGCTGCGGGACGGGCGACGGGGCCCTGCCGTGGGCACTGCGTCCGATCGAACGCGAGCACAGGTTCCCCGCGCGCGATCGGCGCGGCGCCGAGGTGCGAGGGGGACAGATCGTGAGCGCGGACGACCTGAACCTCGGGCGCATGGCCTACGTCCACTACTGCGCGTCCTGCCACGGCCTCGACGGCGGTGGCCGCGGCCCGCAATCGGAGGGCCTCGTGCCGGCGCCGCGCGACTTCCGGACGGCCGAGCACAAGTTCGCGGCCGTGCGCTCCGGCGAGCTGCCGAATGACGACGACCTCGCGCGCATGGTGGAGCACGGGATGAACGGCACGTCGATGCCGGGATGGGGGCTCGCTCCGGCCGACGTCCGGCAGATCATTCAGTTCATCAAGACCTTTCCCAAGGCCGACGGCACGCCGAGCCGCTGGCTGGACGTCGTCGGATCCGGGCCGGAGGAAGGACAGCCGAGACCGACGGGCGAGCCCGTCCGTGCCGGAAGGGACCCCTGGCGGCGCAGCCCGCGGCAGGGCGCGGAGGTTGGCAAGCGCGTCTATCATCTGAAGGCCCAGTGCCAGGAGTGCCATCCGAGCTACGTCGCGCGCGGGGAGCTCGCAGCCATGGCAGGGGCGGATGGCCTCCCGGTGCCAGAGCCTCGCCCCGAACCGCACGAGCCGACCGTCCTCGAAGCCGCGAAGAATCCCTTCGGCGGCGACATTCCCGCGCCGGACTTCACCCGCCACCCGCTCCGGTCGATAGGTCCGGACCGCGAGGTCGCCGATCTGTACGTCGTCGTCGCGGCCGGGGTCGGCGGCGTGATGCCCTCGTGGATCGACTCGTTGCCCCCGGCCGAGCTCTGGGGGCTCGCCCATTACGTCGACGACCTTCGCCGCCTCGGGCAGCCCGGATCCGAGCGGGCGCTCCGCAAGCTACGCGGCGCGCTGGCCTCCGAGTCGCGCCCGAGTCGGGGCGATTCTCACCTGGAGAGATAGATGGCGACGACCAGCACCGCCCCGACGGCGGGCAAGAACCAGGACGGGTCGCGGGCCAAGGGCCTGCCGCTGCCGTTCAAGATCCTCTTCGGCATGTACGCGGCCATGATGCCGTTCCTCGTCCCCGCCTTCGCGGGCGTCGACGTGCCCATGTGGCTTGGGCTCGAATGGCATCGAGCGCTGCACGTCCTCGGCGCCGTGATGATGGTCGGCAACGTGTTCATCACGGCCGCGTGGATGGCGGCCGCGATGCAGACGAAGTCGCCGGCCCTGCTTCGCTTCGGCGGCCGCATCGTCCCCTGGATGGACGTCTTCTTCACCGGCCCGGGCTTCTTCCTCCTCGCGGTGAACGGCGTCTCGATGGCCACGGCCTGGGGCGGCATGTACCGCTGGAGCTGGCTCGTCGTCTCCCTCGTTCTCCTCGGGCTGACCGGAGTCACTGCCGTCGCCCTGATCCCCGTCCAGATCAAGATCTACCGGATCTGCGAGGTCCAGAGCGACGAGCCGTTGCCGCCGGAGCTCGACCAGCTCCTCAAGCGCTGGAACAACTGGGGATCGCCCGCCGCGCTCATCCCGCTCGTCATCATGTTCCTGATGCTCGTCAAGCCGCGCTTCTGGTGATCAGGACAGCCGCGGGGCCAATCAGCTCCGCGCGCGAAGACGGTCGAGCTCCGTCACCGGGACGCCGAGGAGATGGGCGGCGACGCCGTGCTCACCGTTCGCGCGGCGCAGGGCCCATTCGACGACCTCGTCCTGGAACCGGCGGACGAGCTCGAGCATCTCCACGCGCGGCTGCCCGTCGAGGTGGAGGCTGAACAGACCCGTCGGGCTCGGATGTTCGACGCCGTCGCGCGGATCGGCGGCGGGGTAGCCGAGGATCGCGCGAAGCCGCTCGATCTCGGCGCGTTGCTCCCGGAGCTCGCCAAGACGCCGGAGCCGCAGCTCCAGCTCGTCGACCCTGACCGGCCTGACGAGGAAATCGGCTGCGCCCTGATTCAAGAGGGAGATCGCGGCCTCGATGGTCGCGTCTGCGGCCACGAGGATGACGTCGACCTCGGGCCCGGACGCCCTCGCCTCCCGCAGGAAGCTCTCAGCGTCGAGGCCCGGCACGCCGAGATCGACGAGGACCGCCTCGAACCCTCGGCCGAGGGACTGCATCGCCTCGTCGACGCGCCCCGTCGCGACGACGAGCCATCCTCGAGCCGTGAATGCGCGCGCGACTCTCTCCCGCGAGACGATCTCGTGCTGGCAGACGAGGAGCCCCCGGGTCGCGTGCGAGTGGCGCTTCATCCTTCGGTTCCCCCTCTTGCGACCGTTACCGCACTGAAACGATCTTCTGCCTCGCGATCGAGACCTGTTTCGCCACGGCACCCGAGGCCCGAGAGAACTGGGCTACACGACCGCGAGGCGCGGGCGGGATGGAGGGCCGGCCTCCATCGCGCAGACCGCCTCGAGGACCTGACCGGCGGCGCGCCAGAGGTCGGTCTTCGCGTGCTTCCTCACGTCGGCGGCGAACGCGGGGACCCACTGCAAGATGTGCTGGTCGAGGAAGCGGCGCAGCGCCGCGCGGGCTGCGCGCTTGTGCGCGCTGCGCTCGAGGAGGAGCGCGACGAACTGCAGCTCGAGCGCGATGTGGTCGGCTGGCTTCTGCCCCATCCCTTCGAAGCCCACCCTCTGCTCGGCGAAGGCGCGGACGACCTCGCGCTCGGGCTCTTGCATCACCAGGCGGCCCGGCGAGCGGTAGACGCTCTCCCACGGGGGCGCGAGCTTCTTCCGCGGCCCCACGAAGAGAGCGACGTAGTCCCGCCGGATCGCCTCTCGCGCCTCCTCGCCGCCCGCGAGGCCGGCCCGCATGGCCCTCAGCCCGTCGCCGAGCTCGCGCCCGAAGTGCTGGGCGAGGAGCTCGAGCGAATCGGCCTCGGCCAGGACCCGGAGGAGCTCCGGCGTGGGGCATTGCTCGAGGAGTCCCCCGAGGATCCGGTACAGATCGCGGCGGGCGTTCTCGGTCATCTGGGCTCCTGGCCTCCGTGGCGGCGCCGGCCGTCCGGAGGTCGCTAGATGCTCAGGGGCGTAAACCGTATGGAGGGCGTCGTCAACTCGGGGTTGGTGATGTCCCTGCCTCCATCCGGAGGCGCCGTGTCGACCTCGATCGGCGCTCCGGCCGCCCGCTGGGCCCAGTCGTCGACGTCGGCGATGTCGCCGAAGGACAGGGCCATGGCCGTGCAGGTGACCACGCAGGCGGGCTGCTGCTTCTCCACGGGAAGCGTCGACCCGTCGGCCGGGAAGAGGCGGTGGTAGCAGGCCTGGCACTTGTCCATCGCGGCCGTCGCCTCGTCCCATTGCGGTGCGCCGTAGGGGCATGCAACCAGGCACCGCTTGCAACCGATGCAGTCGACGCCCAGGTTCGCGTCCTCGACGGTCCTCGGCCTGTAAAGGACGATGCCCGTGTAGTCGCCGCTGAAGCCGAAGAAGGCCCTCAGCGCGTCCACGCCCTCCTGGCCGGCCTCGTCCTTCCAGTACCGGTTGACCGGGCAGGCGTGCAGGCACGCGGGGGTAGCGCAGTGGTTGCAGGCCATCGAGATGCTGCGGCGCCAGGGCGTGCCGTCCTGGACGCCCTCCTCGATGATCACCCGGCGGCGCCTGACGCCGATCGGGAGGTCGTACTCCTGCTTGCACGCGGCCTCGCATCCGCGGCACGCGATGCAGTTGTCGATGTTTACGTGGAAGCCGAGCTGCGCCACGCTACACCTCCTTGTAGATCCGGCAGGCCACTTCCTTGTGGACCGCCTGTCCCGAGTGGAGCTCCGCCTTGCCCGGCAGGACCCAACCGTCGTGGGCTCCCTTGCCCATCGCCAGGCTTCCCAGCGCCCAGTGGCCGAAGCCGCGGAAGAAGCCCACGGTCTCCGGCTGTATTCCGTACGTGATGTGTGCCCTGACCTTGACGAGCCCGATCGGCGTCTGGACCCACACCCAGTCGCCCTCGGCGATTCCCTCGGCGTTTGCCACGTCGGGGTGGATGAGCAGCCGGTTCTCCCGCATCAGCTCCATCAGCCAGGGGTTGTTGAAGGTCCTGGTGTGGGTGTGCACGACCTCCTTCCAGGAGATGAAGTACCAGGGATAGTTGCCCGAGCCCGGAGTCGCCGGCGCGTCCTCGGGGGCCGCGTAGTAGGGCAGCGGGTGATACCGCGTGTCGCCCGTCACCACGGTGTTGCCGCCGATCGTCCCGATCGACTTCGCGCCCCGGAAGTAGTCGTAGAAGGTCGGGTCCCAGAACTGGCAGCGGGCGGAGCTCGTGCCGAAGCCCGCTTCGAAGGTGTCGTTCAGCGCAAGAGACCCGGTGCCGATCCCCTGCACCTTGCTCGAGGAGTCCTTCACGACGTAGACGGTCTGGCCGCCGACCGTGATCGCGGTCTCCGTGTAGCCGGCCGCGAAGGTCTTCGTCGCCTTGTGCTTGTGGAAGTGAGTGCCGCCCTTGGGCGTCGATGCAGCGCCGTCGGTCGGGGCGACGATCGTCTCGATCCAGGTGCCGGCCGCCTTGAGCTGGTCCCAGGTGATCTGGTTGCCCCAGTTGTTCGAGGAGTTGAACTTGGCCCACTCGTCGGCGTTGTAGGCGTCGTCGGTCATGTTCTCCGGGGCGTCCTTGAAGCCCTGGAAGCCCATCGCGGCGCCGAGCTCGAGGAAGAACTGAGGCTCGGAGATCCCGCCGAACCAGGAGGGCACGACCCACCGCCTCAGGCCCACGGACCTGAAGGTGCTCCAGTTGGCGTTGAAGTCGTTGCGCTCGAGGTAGTTCGTCCCGGGGATCACGATGTCGGCCATCAGCGCCGTCTCGGACAGGTGCGAGTCGACGACGCAGATGAACTCCATGTTGTTGAGCGCCGTCTCGTTCCTCGCGGTGTTGGGCGTCGACATCATGAGGTTCTGGAAGACGATCATCGCCGCCTTCATCGGGTACGGGTTCCCGACGAAGTCGGCCTGCTCGACCATCCGGCGGATCATCTCGACGTAGATGCCCGAGCCGTGCGAGTAGGAGTACTTCTTCTTGATCGCTCCGCTCACCGCGTTGGCCTGGGTGGTGCCGTCCGGGTACGTGTAGGTCGCCGGGATGTTGACGTCGTCGCGACCATCCGCGCGCCAGCCGTCGAGCGTGTAGGCGGCGTCGAGCCAGTTGAAGTGATAGGCGTCGCCCCAGCTCCAGGACCTGCTCCCCGGTCCGCTGCGCAGCGGGAGGACCATCTCGCCGCGGCCGTCGACGGCGCCGAGCAACAGGTTCAGGCAGTTGATCGCCCGACCACCCTGGGTGGCGTTCGTGTGGTGGCCCGGGCCGCTCCAGACGTCGATGCAGATCCGCCGGCCGGCGTTGAACGCGGTGACGAGCGCGTCGCCGACGGCCGTGATGTCCGCCTGCGGAATGCCGGTCACGCTCGAGGCCCATGCGAGCATGCCCGTTCCCGCCCAGGGCACCGTCGAGTAGTCGTAGACGGCGCCCGCGCCCGCGCCGAGGTAGGCCACGAACTCGGCGTAGCCCAGCGTGTAGGCGTCGCGGAACGCGGTGTCGACCGCGCCCGCGTCGACGAGGTGCTTGCAGAGCGCCAGCGCCAGCGCTCCGTCCGTGCCCGGACGGATTGGAACCCACCTGTCGGCCTTGCCGGCCGTCACGTTGAAGACCGGGTCGACGTAGATGAACTGGAAGTTCGGGTTGCTCATCCTGGCGCGCGTGAAGATCGGCGCCAGGTGGACCCACTTGAGGGCCGACAGGAAGTTCCAGCCCCAGACGAACAGGAGATCCGTGCTCTCCATGTCCGGCAGCGGCCGGTCGTTGCCCAGCGTCGACTTGTAGTGGGCCTTGCGCGCGGTGTCGCAGAGGTTCGAGTGGTTCGAGAAGTTGGGAGTGCCGTATGCCTTGCAGAGCTCGACCTGCGGGTGGTTGAAGGAGTGGTCCTCCGCGAACCACACCAGCGAGCGCGCGCCGTAGCGCGCCCTGATCAAGGCGAGGTTCATCGCCACCTCCTCGATCGCCTCCTCCCACGTGATCGGCTCGAACTGGCCCGATCCCCTCTCGCCGACCCGCCGGAGCGGCGTCTGGATCCGGTCGGGATCGTAGAGCGACTTGATGGCCGAGTTGCCCTTGCAGCAGAGCCGACCGAGGTCGCCGTCCGCGACCGCCGCCTGGTAGCTGTCCGAGACGTTGGCGATGTTGTTCGGGTTGGGCGTCAGGGCCTCGAGCCCACCCTGCGGCTCGATCTTGCGGACGCGGCCGTCCTCCACGTACGCGGCGACGCCGCACTGGCCGCCGCACATGTTGCAGCACGAGGGGACCCAGGTGCCGCTCGCGTAGTTGGTGAACTGCGCGGCCTCGGCCTTCGAGAGCCCCTCGAGCGAGAACGGAAGGGCGGTGGACAGAGCTGCTCCACCGACTCCGATGCCGGTCCACTCGAGGAAGCTCCGCCGGGTGAAGCCGCGCTTGGATTCGGTCTTGATCTTCATCGCGGTCTCCTCCTCAGGGGCAAACGCCGTCACAGTCGTCGTTGGCGCAGAAGCTCGTCGGGTAGCACTCGTGACACGTCAGACAGACGCCCTCGATGTCCACCTGCTTGCGGAGCGCGAACGCCGACTCGCCGTGCCAGCCGTCCTCGTTGCCCACGTCGACGCCGTTCTCGTGGCAGAGCGTGCAGCCCATCGACGAGTGCTGGTCCAGCGCGTGGTACGGAAGCAGGTCGGGGTCGGCCGAGGTCTCGGCCTCCCGGTTCGAGTGGCAGGCCTCGCAGTTGTCGTCGTCGTAGATGTCCTCGTCGCCGTCGTGGACGAACTGGAGGTTGATCCGCTCCAGGTCGAGCCTGCCGAGACCGAGCCGGACCTGGAGCGTCTGGCCCGCGAGGACGCTGAGGGTGTCGGTCCAAACCTCGACGTCGAGACCCTCGACGATCGCGTCGCCCTCGACCTCGAGGGACGGCGCCGAGGCGCCGGCCATGTACAGGCCGAAAGGCAGATCCTCGAAGAGGTAGGCGCCGTCCGCCTCCGTCGTCACCGACAGGCCCGCGGGCTCGAGCGTGACGATCGCGCCCTCGACGAGCGCGCCCGTGTCCGCGTCGACCACCACGCCGCCGAGGGAGCTCGTGATCTCGCCCGCGCAGTCGAGCGCATCCCAGGCGCCGTCGCCGTTGACGTCCTCGCCGGCATCCTCGACGCTGTCGCCGTTCAGGTCCCAGCACTCGAGGCCAGAGACGCCCGCGCAATCGAGCGCGTTGAACTCGGTGTCGCCGTTCGTGTCCTCGTCGTCGTCTTGCTCGCCGTTGCCGTTGGTGTCCCAGCACGGCGCTCCGGGATCGCCGGGATCGCCGGGATCGCCGGGATCGCCCGGGTCGCCCTGATCGCCCTGATCGCCCGGGTCACCGTCGTCGCCCTTGTCGCCTGGCGCGCCGCCGCAATCGAGTGCATCGAAGTCGCCGTCGCCGTTCGTGTCCTCGTCGGCGTCCTGTTCGCCGTTGCCGTTCGCGTCCCAGCAGGCGAGCCCGGCCGGGCCCGCAGGACCCTTGTCGCCGCTACAGCCCCACACCGCTGCCAACAGCCATGGAAGCAACCGTCGCATGCGCTTCCTCCTCCGTCCGAAGGGTTCGTCTCGACCCACTCGAGCTCCCCGGACAGTTCCTCCGTGCGGGGCCTCGGGCGCCCGCGTGCCCGGCAACAAGCAGGCCACCAGGCCGCGCGGGCGACCGGGCGATCGCGTGCGCCCGATTCCCTCGCGGCGGCGCGGCACGGGCTCCTGCAAATTGCCTCCTTTTCGGTGCGGCGGTACGAACGGTTCCCGTCCCGCGTGGGAATCTTCGACGCAGCGTCTGGCCGCAGGCCCGACATCACCGACGAGCGGTGTTCCCTTCTCGAAACCGATTCCCGGGACCGCGAGCGCGCTTTGTTACCTCCGCGCAACACTCCCGGTGCGACACGTGCGCCGGTTCTTGCAACGCGCTGGCGACGGAGCCGGGGAGACCATGCCGACCTCGCGGACACGAGCAGCGATTCTGATCTCCAGCGCGGTGCTGGGTTGCCCACCGTCGCCATACCGCGAGGTGGAGGTCGACCTCAGCGAGGCCAACTCCGACGGACCCGCCACCAGGCACGCCGAGGCTGCAAGCACCCTTCGCTTCTCCGTCGCCGCGATGCAGTCGCCGCGCGACACGTACGCTGCCTACTCGAAGCTCTTCTCGCGCGTCGGGCTCTTGCTCGGCGCGCACGTGGAGTTCGTCCAGCGAAGGACCTACCGTGAGGTCAACGACCTCCTCCTGGATGGGACGCTCGACGCGGCGCTCCTCTGCACGGGCGGCTACTTCGAGCTCGAGGGCCGCGCGCCCGTGCGTGTGGAGCCGATCGCCGTTCCGGTGGTCGACGGCAAGACGACCTACCACTCGTTCATCATCGTGCCCGCCGACAGCCCGGCCACGGGCATCGAGGACCTGCGCGGCAAGCGCTTTGCCTTCACCGACGAGCTCTCGTTCTCGGGACGCGCCTATGCCGTCCACCTCTTGCGCCGGACCAACGAGGCGCCTGCTCGTTTCTTTGGCGACACGATCTTCACGCACAGCCACGATCGGTCGGTCGAGGCGGTCGCCAGCGGGATCGTCGATGGGGCGGCGGTCGACAACCTGATCTACGAGTCGATCGCCACGAGGCACCCCGAGGTTGGCGCGAAGATTCGCGTCATCCATCGCTCGCCGCCCTTCGGGATGCTGCCCCTGATCGCCTCGCCGACCCTCCCCGAGACGATGCGCGCGCGGCTCCGCCGGGCCATCCTGACGCTCGACCGCGACGCCGAGGCCGCGGCCGCGCTGCGGATCGTGGGGATCGAGCGGTTCGTGGTCCCCGAGCCCGGGCTCTTCGAATCGGCCAGGGTGGTGATGGAGGACGCACTGTGACGTTCCGCATGCCGAGCCTGGGGATCCGTCTCTGGGTGAAGCTCGCGATCTTCGCGGCCGTCGGCGTGGTGATCAGCCAGGCCCTGCACCTCGCGATCTCGACGGGTCTGGTGGCGAACGCGCTCGCGAGGGAGCAGGAGGGGCTGGGCAGGGGCATCGCGCGGCTGCTCGCGAGAGAGGCCGCCGAGGCGGTGCTCGTCGAGGACGCCATCTCGCTCCACGAGCTGATGACCGGCGCGGTCTCGGAGAACGGTGTCGCGTACTGCCTCGTGGTGCGTGGAGGCAGCGTCCTTGCCAGCTCGTTCCGGAACCCTCCTCCGCGGCTCCTCCTCGATGCGCGCCGCGGTCGCGACCAGGCGCCGCTGGTGGTCCTGAGCGGCCGGACCCGTTATCTCGATCTGGTGGAGCCGATCCTCGACGGCTCAGCGGGAGAGGTCCGGATCGGTCTGGACATGAGCATCGTCGAGTCGACCCGAAGACGGGTCGCCGCGTACCTCTCGGTCTTGGCCCTGGCGATCATGGCGGTCGGAGTCGTCGCCGCCTTCATCCTGGGCCGGTCGATCGCCAGGCCGATCGGGGACCTGTTGACTGCAACCGATCGCTTCGATCCCGGCGGAGAAGCGCGTCTCGTCGAGCCGCGCGGGACCGAAGAGCTCCGGGAGCTCACCGAGCGGTTCAACCGGATGATGGTCCGTCTCGGGTCCGCGCACGCACAACAGCGGCTCGCGCGATCGAAGGAGGGCGAGACCGAGCGGATGGCGGCCCTCGGATCGCTCGTCTCCGGCGTGGCTCACGAGGTGAACAATCCTCTGGCGGGGATCAAGAACTGCCTCAGGCGACTTCAGAGAGAGGAGGCCAGCGGCTCGCCCAGGAGCGCCGAGTACCTCGAGCTCATGGAGGAGGGTCTCGAGCGCATCGAGGACGTCATGAGGGGCCTCCTCGACCTCGCCCGACCGCGGCCCCTCGAGCTGGGTGAGGTCTGGGTGAACGACGTCGTCCGCGAGGGAACGAGCCTGCTTCGACCCACGCTCGACCGCCGTCGCATCGCCCTCGTGCAGGCCGACGGGCACGGGAGGGTGATCGCCGACCGAAAGCAAGCCGGCCAGGCGCTGCTCAACCTCCTCCTCAACGCCGCCTACGTGACCACGGACGGGGGCGAGATCCGCCTGCGCCTCCGCGAGCGGCCGGGGCTGTGCGGGATAGCGGTGGAGGACGACGGACCGGGCATCCCCCCGGAGATCCGCGATCGCGTGCTCGATCCGTTCTTCAGCACCAAGCCCGACGGTGAAGGCACGGGGCTCGGCCTCTCGGTCACCAAGTCGATCCTCGACGCTCATGGCGGCGAGCTGACGCTGGAGTGCCCCGGCCGAGGCACGTGCTGGACGATGTGGCTGCGATCGATCTCGTAGGCCGAGCGGCGTGCCGCGAAGCTCGAGGGGAGCATTGCCCTGATGTCCCGGAGAACCGGCGGCCGCATGGATTGGGTGCGTTGCACGGACCCGGGTTCGGCATGGCCAACCCCAGCGGCGAGCCGGTTTGTTGATCTCCACCAGCATCGCCGGTAGGACGAAGCAACAGGCAACAGGCGACAGGCGACAGGCGACCGGGAAGCGTCGGAGCCGG
>JACPQR010000081.1 GCA_016190375.1 Deltaproteobacteria bacterium | reverse complement strand
GGTCGCCATCGGCCGTCCAGCCCCTGATCGAGGCGGTCAGCGCCGCCGTGATCGGATCCGCGGCTTTCGGGACCAGTGGTCCCGTATCGGGGATCTCGCTGGCGTTTCCTGATGAGTCGTGACGCGCCGGACTCGCGGAACCCCGCGCGCTTGGCGCGCTCGTACTGCGTTCGGGCAGATCTGCTTGCGAACTGGGGTCGACACGATCGCCCTCCCCGGCCTGGTTTGGTACGTTGGTACAGCGGGCTGCTGGGAAAGTAGCATCCGGCACGTTCGGTTCCCGCTCCGAGGCGGCGAGGCGCGGCGTTTCCCGGGCCAGAGTGGACGAGGATCGACGAGGACGCGCTGGCGGGGACGTTTTCGAGTCCCGTCCACCCCGCCAAGATCGCGAACAATCGCGAGAGGAAACGGCGTCGAGGTCGCCGTGGTGCCGTCACCGTGCCGTGGCGCGCCGACTTCGACCCTCGCGCCGCGCATCTCGAGCACCCGACGCTCGGGGTCGATCACGCCCAACGCCGCCCTGGCGATCGCCTCCGGCACCTCCCGGGCGTGCGCCTCCGCGACGTGGACGTGCCTCATCGTCACCCCCCTTGCTTTCCTTCGCGCGTCCGAGGCGAGCACGACCTCGCCCGCCAACAGGCTGGCACCCGTCCGCTGGCCGGCGCCGCCTCCTCCGCGGTATCAGTTCGCGTCGGGAGGGCTTACGGGTGCCATCGGGTGCTATCGTTCGTCGTGGATGAACCTCCTCGGCGTCTTGACGCTCGTTGGCGTGTTCGTCGTCGTACTCCTCGCGGCCATGGCGATTTCGTTCTTCAGGATTGGCCGTAGCTCGCGGCGCCGGGCAGCGACCTGGGGCCGGGTGGCCCGGCACCTCGGCCTGACATGGGAAGGAAGCACCATCTCCGGCCGGCTCGAGGGGGCCCGGGTCCGCCTCCGACGCGAGTGGGTGAGGATGGGGTCAGCTAGAGGCCAGACAACCATCGTCTCGGGCGACGTCGTACCCGCGTCCGACATGGGGCTCTCCGTCTGCCGCCGACGCCCATTTCAGAGACAGGCATCCCAGCTCGTGGGGATGAGCGAAATCGAGGTAGGCGATCCGGAGTTCGAACGCGAGCACTCCATCGCTGCCGACGAGCCCGAACGCGTGCGAGTCGTCCTGGATCGCGAGATGCGACAGGTCCTGCAAGAGGCCGCCCGGACGAGCCCCCACTTCTCCGTCGACGACTCCGGAATCTCGATCGTGTTCGGGCCAGGGGAGGAGAACGAACGGTCGCTCGAGTCGAGCCTGAGGACCGCGGGGCGAGTGGCTCGACTCATGACCGAGCGGAGGGAAAGGATTCCCGTCGCGGCCCCCCTTCGCCAGCATCGCCAGGCCTGGACCGCCTACGCCGCAGCCATGGGAATGGAGTGCATGGACTGCCCGCTCTACATTCGCGGCCGCATGGAATGCGCCACGATCTCGGCCCGCGCCGTGCGCCTGGCGAGCCTACGGTACCGCCTCGAGGTGCTGGTCCGCTTCGACACTCCGTTGGGGCTGGGGCTCTCGGCCACACCGTCGAGCTCGACGGATGCCGCTCGCTCCCAGGCCTGCGGCCAGGACGAGAAACTGGGCGATCCGGTCTTCGACGATGCGTTCACCACCAGGATCTCCCGGCCGGAGGTCCTGAGCAGCATCCTCGATGCCGAGACGCGGCAGCGGCTTCTCGAGGTCCAGGGCCTGGTGGACTCCGTCCAGCTCGACGACGACGGCGTGACAGTCAGGGCAGCCCAGATCGATCCGGAGCCCACGGCGGTTCCGCGACTGGTCGCGCTCGTGCGGTCGCTCGCCGGCGGCATCGCCCGGAACGCCGCCGCCGTCGGCTCGAAGATCTCGGGACCCTACCGTTGACGACTACCCGAGCGGGTCGACGTGACGACAGACCGACGGCCTCAGCGCGTCGCCGCGGTCTCGAACCGGCTCCGCGCGAGGGTGCGCTCGAGTCGTGCCGAGCCCCCCGGGCGGGCGAGATCGGCGGGTGACGTCACCATGACCGCGCGCAGAACGTCGTCGTGGCAATGCGAGTATTCGAGGGTCCCGGGTCGACCGTTCTCGACATGAGTCATCACGACCCAGATCGGGCCTCCGAGCTTTCGACGCGCGACTACATCGTCGCGCGACGCTTCCCTGTGGGAGACCACGCGCTCCCACGTCGCGCAGAGCCCGGCCCTCGCCGTCACCGAGTAGGCCAGGAAGGTCCCCGGTCGCGCCGGGTCGACGTAAACGCCATCGAGGGTCCCTTGCCCGGAGCCGCCAGCGATGCGCCTGCCCAGATCGATCACGTCGCGCAGATCCGGGTGCTCGTCCACCAACCGCTCCATGTTCGGAGCCACCGGCACCGTTCCATCAACTGCCTCGATCTTCCAGCCCTCGATCTCGACGTAGTCGTGAGTCACCCACCTCCTCGAGCAGCCAGCCGCCAGCAGGGCGAGGAGCGGCATCCAGATCGATCGCGGAGAGCCCATTGCCAGATCGTCACTCCGGAACGGCGCCGCCCTGGCAATTGGAGTCGAGGGCCCCGCGCGAGCGGTGAATGAGCGCCGCGCCCATGGAGGAGGTCTCCGACGCCGCCGCGAGGCGAGCCGTGGCCGTACCCGAGCAAGTCGAGACCGTCGATGGACCTTTCACCTCGGGCGATTATCGACCCGCATCCGCGGCACGATCAACGACTGTTCGAGGGGCAACGTACGATGCGCGGCGCGGAGCTACGGGCCGTCGTCGATTCCGATGGCTCGATCGTTCCACCTTGCGCGGGATCGCGAACGACCAAGGGCAAATGGCCTCGCATCCCACAGGTCAGCCCCGATCGTGCCGGGTAGGAAGGCCACGTCTCGCTTGGTTTTCAGGTCATCGCCCCGGACCAGCTCGAATCCCGTCCAGCCCGCCAGCAAGTCTCGATCGCGCAGCCGGGCAGGGGCGGCAAGTCTCAATCGGCAAGTCTCAATCGCGCGGCCGCGCAGGGGCGCGGTCCCCGCAAACTGGCCCTGCCTGCCCGCCCGTGTTTACATCTCGGGCATGCGTCCCCGCGCCCTCCCCGCAAGAAGCCCGAAGCCGGGACCCGCTCGCGTCCCGCCGGGTCGTCCCGACCGCCGAGGTGATCGGCGTGTTGACATCGCCGCCGGCCCTGACGCGCGGCTGCCCGACCCGATCCCGGCCCGCCCGTCTGCTCCCACCGCGCTCGCGGCCTGGGCGAGGGGGATTCTGGGCCAGATCCACGGCATCGAGGACCGTATCGGCCTCGACTTCTACCGGATCGGGCAGAGGCTGCGGGAGCTTTCGGACAGGAACGTCTATGGTGCGCTCGGCTTCTCGAGCTTCGGCCAGCTCCTCGAGGCCCATGGGGTGATGAGCCGTTTCTGGGCGACCCAGCTCATTCGCATCTCGGTCGAGTACAGCCCGGCGCAGGCACGCACCCTGGGCGTCTCGAAGGCCTGGGCGATCATCTCCTACGCGGTGGCAGCAGGTCAGAAGCCCGCCGAGCTCGTCGACCGAAACGCCGAGATCGAAGGCAAGCCTCTCACCGGCTACTCCGTCCGCGCGCTGCAGGCCGCCGCCGCCCGAGAGCGCGCGCGCCGCCGCGGCCTGATCGACACCCCCGCCCACCACGCGGCCGAGCGAGCGGCAAGGAAGATCTCGCGAACGCTGCGCGCCCGCGGCGCGCGAGACGCCCACGTGCGCCTGTTCCTCAAGGGCAGCTCCTGGCGCATCCGCCTGGAGCTGGCGGCCGAGGTCGCCCTCGCCGCGATCGTCGGCCCGACCGCCCGCGCCACGGACGCGCCGGCAGGCGCCGCCGCGTCCGGGGCGCTGCGCAGCGCGCGCAGGGCGGCGGCACGAGGGCCGAAATTCGCGCCATGAATTCCAGCGGGGTCGCCGCGGTGGCCATCAACCATGGCACCCATGAAATCAAGACTGGTCTTGCTGACGCTCGCAATGATGGGGTTGCCCACTCTCGGACGCGCCCAGACGGGTGGGGTCGTCGTCGATCAGGCCCATACCTTCTACAACCTCGACACGCGGACCCAGAATGTGGACGACCAGTACAAGACGTTCTGGCAGCTGCGTGCCCGCTTCGGCGTCTACGGCGAGATCCCGGACCGCAGTGTCCTCAAGTACGTGGTCAAGCAGGGCAACAACGTTCTGGGTCGCGCCAGTTGCCAGTCGATCCTCCGTGCCGGTGCGATTGCTGGCGAGAACCCGGTGCCCGATCTCTACGTCAACGACTGCCGGACCTCGCGTGAGCAAATGCTGGGGGCGCGTGGCCAGCTCACGGTCGAGTGGACTTTCATCAATGGCTCAACCGACGCCGAGACCGTCGTCGACACGGACACGATCACGATTCGTGACGCACCGACGGTCGATGTGGGGAACAACAACCGTCCCTACTACCCGCGGCCATACGTCGATCGAAACTCGGAGATCCTGAGCACGGTGTTGTAGCTGCGAACCATGCCCGGTCGGAACGCTCGATACGACGGCTTCAATCGCATGTATCTCGTGGTCAATGCCGCACCCCACTGGGGAGGAGAAGGGGACGCGACCCGCGGGTCTTTCCTCCGGTGTACGAGGGACGCTCAGCCCGTCGAGCTCCGCATCCAGAGGAGCACGTCGAATAGCGGCTGGACGACGACGGACGAGGTCGATGTCCACAACTCGGCCGAGGCTTCGCTGGCCGAGTGGATCTACCCGAACCCCAATGGCGACAACCCGCGGGCGCTCACCGAGCGCTTCCTCTTCCGCCAGTACGTGCTGGAGCTCCCGCTCACGTTCACGGCGAACCAGATGTTCATCATGAGGGCGCGAGGAACCGAGACGAACCGTGCCCACGAGTACGATCGGAACATCACGATGACCCCGGGCGCCTGGGAGTGTCAGTGGCGCAACGAGGCCCGTGACACCGTGCGAGTCTTCCGGTGGACCGTGGGCGCGAATGGGCTGCCCATGGCACACCCGGAGCAGGCGCGGCTGAGCCTCGGCCCGGGCGCATTTCTGATCGAGACGGTCGTTCCCGAGGGCAACGCCCTCGACGCGCGCACGGATCCGGCCGCCATCGTCGGGGACGCCTTCAACGGACACGGGTTCACCTCCGATGGCGGTCGACAGCAAGCCCGCGCCGTACCCGCGATTGGCATTCCGCACCCGACGGAGACGACTCGCGGGGGCCCGGCGAAGGCGCCACCTCGACGTCGCGGGAGGTAGCCTACTCGAGGCCGTACTTCTCGAACGACTTCCTTCATCCAGCACACCGTGCCCGAGTCACCCGAGAAAACACGCGTCGAAACGGACCGCGCGTGGCGGTGACGCGAGGGTCGGGCTGGCCCGACGCCTGGCCCCTGCCCTGTAAGGGCTCGCCCGGCGGCCCGTTCCTCACGGCGATGGAGGTGCGCATGCTTCGTCCGGCCTTGCCTCTCGCCCCGCTCTCGTTCCTCTCGCTGCTCGGCTGCGGCGCCACCGTCTTCCGGCCCTCGGCTCGCTTCGACGTCGATGACGCGCGCCAGATCGACGACGGCGACATCCGCGCCGCGTTCGAGGCGCACCCGCAGCTCTCGACCCCCACGCAGGTCGCCTACTACACCCTCGACCCCGCCCACCAGGACCAGATCGATGCTCGCTTGCGCCGCGTGCCGGGCGTCTCTCGCGTGTACCGGATACCGACCCTGCTCGTCACCGGGCGGCGCCGCTTCGAGGAGGCGCCCCGCTGGTCGAGCGACCCGCCGCGCGAGGTCAGCCTGGAGCGGCTGCGCCTCCTCGCGGCCCGCGCGCGCTGCGACCTGCTCGTCGTCTTCGACTACGGCTACCGCACCGAACGGACCGCGAACGGCCTGATCGCGCTCGACGTGCTCGTGCTGCCGGCGCTGTTCGTGCCGTTCCTCGACGCGCGCGCCGAGAGCTACCTCGACGCCTACGTCATCGACACACGCAACGGCTATCTTTACGGCCATCTGTCCGCCGACGAGCACGCCCACGACGACGGTGTGACGATCTGGTCGCGCAGCGAAGACCGCATGCTGGCGCGCCAGTGGCGCAAGCTGCTGGGCCTCACCGAGCGCGAGATCGCGCGCCTGCTCGCGACGCCGGCCGCGGCCGGTCGCTCCTAGCCCCTCTCAGCCGAACCAGGACGGGGTGCGTCAGATGCCTAGCTTCCGGAGCCTCCCGCGCACTCCGAGCCGCAGCGCCGTCGAAACGAGGTATCGCGAGTCGAGAGATCGCCCTACGCGATCGATCACAGACCGGGCGTCCTCGAGGTCGTAGCCCCGATCCTCGCGGACGAGCAGCTTGAACAAGACGAGGTCCTCGGGCGCGACGACGCGCAGCGTCTCGCCGAACACCTCGACCTCCGGAGCGCGATCGAGCAGCGCACGACTCCACGCATCGCCTCCGCGGCCGGCTGGACGCACGAGGTCCACCGTGATCGGCCGGCCAAGGCCGCGGGCGATGTCCGGGTCGAGAGCGAGTCGGCCGACCCATGCGCGTGAGAAGACGAGCGGTCGGGGATCGAGCGTCAGAAACCCGCGCGGCTGAATGCGCATCACCAGCGACGTGAGCTCGTCGATCGAGCTGACTGCCAGCGCAAGGTCCACATCGACGGTCTCCCGAGGCCTTCCCCAGACGTTGACGGCAAGCCCACCGGCAATCGCGTGAGGCACGGCCTCCGCTTCCAGCGCGGAATGCGCCGCGCGAAGGGCCGCGAGGAGGGGGACGGTCACTTCACACCGACGGCGACGGCTTGCGGCGACCGCGACGCCGCTGTGGTCGCCACGGGTTGTTGAGCAGAGTGGCTCTCGCCGCGCGCTCGTAGATCTCGCGGTCGGTCAGACCGAACCGAGCGCGCCATGCGGCAACGGTCAGCTGCCAGGTCAGGTCGGAAATCGCGCCACATTCCAGGAGGCGCTCGGCGGCGTCGGCAGGGACCTTCCTTCGACGAGCCACGAGGCGCATCGTAGCATGGGCTACCGCCGTGTCGTCGTGATCGGCGAGCGATCCACCTGCCGAGCGCTGGTATCCGGTGGAGCGCGACTCGCCGAGAACGTTGCGAGTGGGACGCACGCGGCGCACGATGGCCGGCGTGCGGCTGCGGCCGGTCGTCTACCTCCTCTGCTCCAGCAGCTCTGCTGTTTCGTGGATCGAGCGTTACGTCAACTGCAGGCACCCCCCAGTGTCCTGGGGCCGGTTCGAGGCGCCCACGACCCGCAAGAACAACGTCGCGATCATCTTCAAGCGCGCCCAGGGGCACGGACGCATCACACGTATCGAGGGCCTGCGCGAGCTCCTGGCCGCTCACGGCGAGCATCTCGTCGAGGAGCGGCTGCTTAGCACTACTGCATGAACCCGCCGCCTGCTGCGGCCGCGGCTGCCGGCGAATCCGCGGCTTACGTCCTCGCGCCCTTGTGCGGCGTGGCTCTGCCACAGTCCCGTGGGCCCCGGCTCCGCTACGCTCCGCCGCCACGGGAGCCCATCCGCGGGCGCTCCGGGCGCGCTCGCGGCTTCACTCGGCAGCCGCGCCCTCGCGACGGCGCCGGGTTCATGCAGTAGTGCTAGGCCCGGCACGCCGCGGCGCAACTGGAAGCACACGCTCCTGTCCGATGGGCATCTCATCCTGCGCCACCCCGACTGGGACAAGACGGCGAAGATGGCCGAAGACGCCGCTATCTGGATCGCGATGTGCGCCGAGTAGGTCTCACTCCGAACGGCACGGAAACGGAACGTGATCCTGACAGACCTGCGCGGGGAGGTCCTCGAGGAGGGTCAAAAGCCCCCGGCCGGCCGAGGAGCCCAGGGCCTCGTCGAGCTCGACGACGGAGCGGACGTCGCTCGAGGCGTCGTCGCGCGAGCGGTCGATCAGGCTCAGCCGCGGATCGACCTCGACCTGACGCACGCGCCGGAGGGGCGAGTAGGGGCTGTCCGCAGATGCCGCGACGTCGCACGGGAGGGCCGCGAAGACGTCGTTGGTGTCGTGCTGGTCGCCGTCGCCGGTCAGGTCCCGGCCCAGTCTGGGCTCGGACACCGCGAACGTGTCGCAGTCCGGCTCGTCGCAGGCCCGCAGGAGCTCGAAGACCTCGGCGAAGGGCATCAGCGACCTCGACTCGGAATCATCGGCCTCGGGGAAGACCCCCTCCGAGCGCGAGAAGTCGATCAGGTTGACCAGAAGACCCTCGTGCCACGCTTGCCGGGTCTCCATGAACATGGACGTGCGGCGCGGATCGGCGACGAGCGGAGCTCCGTTTCCTTCGAGGCGAGTCCCGCCGAGCACGAGCGGGAAGTGGACCACGACCTCCTCGGGCCGCTCGGGCTCCCCTTCGGGGCTCGGGAAGTATGCGACGAGCGGCTCGACGGCGACCTCGCCGAGGCTCGCAGTCGCGTGCAGGGTGTCCGCGGTCTTGATGCTGTTCGGCACGTAGTCGGCAGCGACCCTGACGACCCAGAGCTGCCAGTAGGGCGAGTACCCATCCTGACCGGGCAGGCGGCTCACGAGCGGCAGGCCGACGGTTCGATCCCAGTCGATGCGCCTGGACGCATCGAGTGGGCAGCTCTCGTCGTCCCGGCGGCAGAACCAGAACGAGTCGGCGGTGTCGCGTGGAGCCGGCCCGAAGGACCACGCGGCGGCGGGCTGACCATCGAAGAAGCCGTTCTGGATCGTGACGACCCGTCCGTCCTCGGCGCCGGTCCCCGGCCAGGCGCCGAGCTCCTCGTCCGTGAGAGTCGCATCGATCGGCCCGAGGTCGGGGTCGGTGCCGCCGGCCACCGGAGCCTGGACGCAAGCCGCCAGCGTGGCGGCGACGACGACGATGCACGCGGCTGGGCGCACTACAGCACCTCGAGGTAGCCGACGAGATCCGCGCGTTCGGCATCCGAGAGCCGGAGCCCGCCCTCCAGGAAGCCGTCGTAGTGGTCCAGCACGTCGTCGAGCGTGGCGGCGGAGTTATCGTGGAAGTAGGGCGCCGTCCGTCCGATCCCCAGGAGCGACGGGATCTCCATCTTGGCGACGTCGGCCGGGTCGCCGGTGGTCGCTGCGCGCCCGGGATCGGGCGTCTCGACGGTGATCCGTCGATCGCCGGTGTCGAAGACCAGGCGGAGCACGGGCAGTCCCGGGATGTTTCGCTCGGCGACCTTCGTGTTCACGAAGCTCTCGGCCAGCGGGCCTTCGCGGCGGTGCAGGAGCGGCCCCGCGTGGCACTCCGCGCAGCGAGCGTTGCCCGCGAAGAGCACGGCACCGCGCTCGGCGGGACCTTCGAGGACGGCCGGCGCCTCGAGCACACTCCCGACCTCGAATGCGACGATCTCGGCGATCTCATCGGCAGTCGGGCCGCGCTGCATCTGGAAGTGATCGCGGAGCGCGCTCCAGACCTGCTCTTCGAGGGTCTCGATCCGACCGTCCCACTGCAACGGCGCGGTCTCGGCGAGGTTGACCAGCGGCGGAACGCTCCGAAAGACTCGCAGAACACGGGTGTCCGGATCGCCCTCGATCTCGACGTTCGGCGGAAGCGTGAGATTGACGGTGGTGAGCCCCCAGCCGGTCAGGATCTCGTAGGAGCCTCCGGCGCCGTCGTCGCTGTCGACGGGCCGGAAGAGCGGCTCCGCAGGGTCCCGCTCGAAACGGGCCTCGGCGCTCACGGGCGCGAGCGTGAGCTCCTCCTCCGGCACGTGGCAGGTCGCGCAGGTCCGGCCGTTGCCCTCGAACGTCTCGTTGCGGAAGAGCGCCTCGCCTCGCCCGAGGGTCTGATCGACCGGGTCGCTCGCGCACGCGAACAGCGCGACTGTCGCGGCCGCGATCCACCGGCCGCGCCGCGCGAGCAGGGCGAGCGCCACGGCGGCGACGAGGAGCCAGACCTGTGTCCAGGCGACCGGCCGCCCCGCGGACGCGCAGCCCGAAGACTCGGCGTCGGGCGGCTCGGTGCCGCCATCGGGTGTCTCTGCAGGCGGCTCGATGGGATCGTCGGGCAGCCCATCGACGAGATCGAGCGGCTCGAGATCTGTCGAGACCCACGGCGTCTCGAGGCTCATGCCGTTCGAGGTGACGTTTCCCTGGGCGTCGGCGACCGTGACGCGGAGCGCCCGATACCCGGGCTCGATCTGCGGGATGGGAATGCCGTTGCCGTCCAGGAGGAAGCCTGTCCCGTCAGGGAGCGGCGCGACGAGACCCTCGACGACGGGCTGCCCCGTGCGATCGACCGGCTCGAACAGGAGGCCGTTCAGCCAGACCTGCAGCGTCTGCAGGTCGATGTCGTCCGCACCATCCGCGTCCGCGATCGTGATCCGCGGGAGCTCGTCTCCGAGGTCGAAGCCGACGACGGGGGCACTGCCCTCGCAGGCGGGCTCGCGGCCGGCCCTCATGCACGCCTCCTCGGCGGAGGCCACGCGGCCGAGCACCATCACCTCGTCGACCAGGCCCGTCATGCCCTCCCCGCAGGTCCCCGCACCGCCGATCTCGAGCGGCGCGCTCGAGGGGAGCGGGCCGGGGCCGGCCATACCCGTCGCGACGAGCTCGCCGAGCATGCGGAGCTCGATCGCGCCGGTGACCGCATCGTACGCGACCATCACGGGCGTGTGGCGTCCGATGGGGAGCGGCGGACCGACGGGGCCCGATTCCCACCTCTCGCCGGTCGCAGGCGCGACTACAGCATGGATCTTGCGATCCGGGTCGAGCCCGATGGAGAACGCGTCTTCCATCCTCGCGAGCGGCGCCTCGCAGCTCGGGCTGTCGTGCGGCTGGGCCCATAGGCCGACCGTCATCCCTCGGTCGCTACCGGGCGACGGCGCGGACCCGACGCCGACCTGCGTGCCGCGGCCCAGCGTCACCGTCCGCTCCTCTGCGACCACGCCGTCGCCGGACCCGTCGAGGTACAGCGCACGGCCCAGGGGCCCCAGGTTGAACTCGTGGACCAGCGCCCCGGAGCCGCGGTGTGCCGTGTGCAGGTTGCCCGAGGCGTCGGCGATGTAGTCCAGGTGGTACTCGCCGTCTCGGACGAGCTCGTTCATGTGGTAGTGGGCCAGCGAGTCCGGGTCGAGCGAGTCGTCGAGCGCGAGCTCCGTGTACAGGCCCGTCCCGACGAAAAGCGCCCAGACCTCGGCACCCGGAGTCGCGGGGATTCCCGGCAGGGCGAACAGGGCCGGCGACGAGAGGAAGAAGACGAGGTGGCAAGGATCGGCGTCGGGGTCGCTGCCCCGGACCGAATTCAAATCGCCGTCGGCGTTCTGCATCGTCCAGCGGGTCGAGCGCCCGATGACGGAGGCCGCCGTGCGCCACGAGTAGCTGCCGGGCTCCTGGCAGCGGGGCCGGTACGCCTGCATCATCACGTTGTCGCCGTCGGGGAACACCCAGGAGTAGGCCCCCTCGACCGAGCGAAGCGGCAGACCCGACGCGTCGGTCAGCGGTTGATGCGCGAGGGGATAGCGGGCCGCCGCAGGGTCGTCGTGCATCTCGGCGAGCGACCGCGGGGCCGACCAGCCCTCGGCCGCGCAGGCCGGCGCGCTCTCGGACAGCAGCGAGTACTTCACCTCTCCCGCTCCGAAGACGAGTAGGCGACCATCGCGCGTCATCGTCACGTCCCACTCCTGGATGCGCGAGTCGAGCGGGACGTCGTCCTCGAGGAGGTCGACACGCTCGACGTTCGCTCGCGGCGACAGCGGGTTCTTCACGACGACGAGGACGTGCAGCCTCTGCAGGAGAAGGTGGTCCGGCCCGTCGGGCTCGCCGTCCCCGTCGGTGTCCGACGGGGAGTTGTGGAAGATGTACAGGTCGTAGCACTCGTACGTGCCGGCTTCGGAGGGCTGGCCGTCGACGGTGCACCGGTAGGGTGTCCGCGAAGGATCCTCGGAGCAGGTCGCGAGGGAGTTGTAGTAGTGCGTGGGGTCGGGCGTGTCGACGAGATGACGCCCCGAGAAGACCCCGTCGACGAGCATGGGGTACCCGGAGGCGTCGCGTTCCGCCGCCTCCGGGCGAAAGGCCTGGACATACAGACCGAGGGGATCCTGGCCCTGGCTGAACGCGAGCCGACCGTCGAAGGTGACGAACCCGCCCCCGCCCCAGCCCGGCATCGGAACGACCCGCCCCAGCTCGACCGCTTCCACGCCGCCGGGACATGCGAGGACGAACGAGAGCGAGGCGAGGGCCCATCGCCCCAGCCGGGGGACCCACCAATGCGATTCCATTGCCGGACCGGCAGCAATCGACGTGCCGCGCGGCCCCGCGCGAAACCCGCGCCCGGGCGTGGCTTTTTCTCC
The DNA here is from genome assembly GCA_016190375.1 of Deltaproteobacteria bacterium. Classification (GTDB taxonomy): domain Bacteria; phylum Myxococcota_A; class Polyangia; order JACPQR01; family JACPQR01; genus JACPQR01. The sequence goes on along the minus strand of JACPQR010000081.1, from coordinate 51,128 downwards.
TCTTCTTGCCGGGACAGTGGACTCCCGTCGACGCCTCGTCGACCGGGGGCCGCTACTTGCAGAGCGGGCCGGAGCAGGTGCTCGTCGCCTCGGCGGCGCACGCGCCGTAGGTGCTGGCGGACACCGACGTCGGCGCGGTGCCGTCTGCCGAGGGGGCGTGCAGGAGCGCGACCGCGTGCGGAATCGTCCCGCAGCTCGCGACCAGGCCGTAGTACTCGGCGAAACCGGCCGTCGGCGGGCGGATCCGGCCCCATTCCGATGGCACCTCGATGTCGCCGAGCAGCACTTCCTCGCCGATCGTCGGATCGTGCATCGCGATCGACCACCGGTCCTCGGCCGACTCGCGCACGATCATCCGGTACGTGACGTCTTGGCGCCACGCGAAGGCCCGCCCGCAGCTATGGCCGACACCTTCTCCGCCGAACGGCTCGCACGAGGCCTGAGGTCCGGGCGTCGCCTCGGTGGCATCCCAGATCGAGGCGATCATCATCTTGCCGACGGGCTGGCCGCCGAGCCGCCCGTTGCCCTGCACGCCGACGTACCCCCCCCTGGCTGGTGCCCTCGAAGAAGAACTGCTGGGCCTCGTGCTGGCTTCAGTGGATCGACCAGGCGCCGTCGAACAATGCCCGACCGCGGATTCATGCCATAATGCGATCATGCACCCGGAGATCAAGCGCGTCGGCCAGAGCGGGCAGATCAGCATCGGGCGAGAGCTCGCCGGCAAACTCCTGCGTCTCGAGCAGCTCGAGGATGGCCGGCTTCTGCTCACGCCGGTAGTCGACGTTCCGGAAAGCCAGCTCTGGACGCTCCGCGAGCCCCACAAGTCGCGAATCGAACGGGGCCTCGCTTGGGCCGCTGCGACTCCTGCGAAGGAAACGGACGTCACTGCAGTCGTCGCCAAAGCGAAGCGCCGCAAGAATCGGTGAAGCCGTATGGCGAAGAAACCGACGCAGCGCGTCCTGCTCGATCTGAACTCCCCTGAGTTCCTCGAAGTCTTCTTGCGGCTCGACAGCGCGGACCTTTCTCAGGTCGCCGCCAGTCTCGACCGGATCCGCAAGCTGGACTGGTCAAACGTATACGCATCGAAGGGCCTTCACTGGGAAGCCATCGATCACTTGAAGGCGCCGGACGGGAAGTCCACGGTGTACAGCGTGCGTCTCAGCCAGAAGATCCGTGGGCTCGCTTTCCGCGAAGGGGAGCTCATGCGGTTCATCTCCCTGCACCCCGACCACGACTCGGCATACGAGTGACGCCGCCGGGTGCGGCGGGCGAAGGCCGATGGGCTAGTGGCAGGTCGTGTCGAGCCGCTGGAGCAGCGCGTCGCGGCCGTTGTTCCGCTGGTCGAAGGCGGCGGCGCCCGCGTTGAGGCCGGCGTTGTCGCCACGCTCCAGGGCGGCGGCGGTCGCGTTGGCGGACTGGACCAGCGCCCCGTAGTGGGCGGTGATCTCGGCCCGGAGCGACACGAGGTCGGGCTCGGTGAGGGCGAGCGCGGCGGCGGCGGTCGCGCGCTCGCCGGCGCGCTCGGCCCGCCATCGCCAGTTCGCGGCTTGACCGGCCTGGTTCATCTCCGCCTGCCGGGGCGCCCCTTGCCAGGGCACCTCGCCATCCAAGAACTCCTCGAGCATGCGGCACTCGTTCTTTCGAGCGCCGCCGCACGCGGGGGACACGATCGCCAGACCGGCGACGAGACCGAGGGCGAGGGTCCTCGCAACCGCGGAGAGCGGGGCGTCGTGCATGAGGTCGACCGTAGCACGAACGGTCTCCAGCAGCTCTGCTGCTTCGTGGATCGAGCGTTACGTCGACTGCAGGCACGGTCCAGGCCGCCAGGCTAGCTCCTGGTGGCCGGCTACTCCCCCTTCATGTCACCCATCCCCTCTGCCGCGCGGCACTACCGCCGTTCGTCGAGCACGACGTCGCGAAGTCCCCGACGCGAGGCGACCTGCGGGTCGCTGGCGCGGCCGGAGGGGGCGAGGTCGAAGGGGAGCCAGAAGAGCTGCATCTTGCGGTATCGGCCGGCCGTCCGGTAGCCGGCGAGGCCGTACAGGAGCGACCAGTAGGTGTCGCCGGGGCAGGGGGCGCCGAAGGCGAAGAGGGGCACGAAGTCGAAGCGCCACGAGCGGCCGGGGCCGCGCTCGCACTTGCCTTCCGTGTAGACCGAGTTGAGCAGGACGTGCGTGTAGCTGTCCTCGGACCGGAACTGCCAGAAGAACGGGAAGAGGACGAGGTCGTGCCCGGAGGACGGTCGATCGACGAAGTCCCAGACGAAGGGGAACAGGACCGTGTCGGGCCCCGTCTCGTCCTCGAAGCGGTAGAGGAACGGGAAGGCCACCTCGTGATTCCTGCGGGCCGAGCCGCCGGTGTACAGGAGCGGGTGGATGTTGAAGGCCCATCCTTCCGCGTCCGACACGTACTGGATGGTCGGCGCGATCCAGAGGCTCGTGGACTCCTCCGATCTCGAGGTCGAGTAGAGGAACAGCGGCGCGAGCGCCACCATTCGCGAGTCGCCGTAGCGCTGGAAGTCCCACCAGAACGGGAAGACGACGTCTCCGCGCGAGATCGGGTCGGTCTCGTGCAGCCACGGGCCGATCAGCAAGTGCGTGCTGCCCACGCGGGGGCGCCGCCAGTACCACGCCAACGGGGCGACCGCGTCGAGGTCGGTCGTGCCGCGCACGCGCTGGTACAGGGGCGTCACGATCGTCGTGCTCTCGGGGCGCCGCGCGTAGGCGAACAAGGGAGTGATCAGCGTGAGGCGGTCCTGACCCCGAGCCTCGCGAGAGGCGTAGTGGAACACGGGCAAGAGCGTCACCCGCGACCAGGTCTGGCCTGCCGCGGTCCACAGGAAGGGCACCGCGTTGAAGCTCGACCAGCCCGGCCCGTGCCGCCCGTAGAGCGGTCCGATCACGGTGAGCCCAGTCCCCGCATCCTCGTCGGCGAAACGCCAGTAGAAGGGGAACCCGATGCCGTACGACTTGCCCTCGGACTCGCCGAAGAACAGGAGCGGAGGCAGGCCCCAGGCGCTCGACGTGGCCGTGGTGCGCGAGTAGATCGGGCCCGCGATCGTCAAGGACGAGTCCTCGTCCCAGAAGCTCCAGAGGAGCGGCGGCACCACGACGTGACGGCTCTCGCCCGATCGGCCGGCGAAGAACAGCGGAGCCAAGCCAAGGCCCCAGCCGTCGGCGGCGCTGTTCGTGTAGAAGGGCGGTACGACGAGCAGCGAGCCGTCGGGTCGCCGGTAGGACCAGAAGAACGGGAAGATGACGTCCGTGTTCCAGCGATCCGGCCCGCGGCGCTGGTAGTACGGGGGCACCAGAAGGGTCGTCGCGCCTGGCTTCCAGCTCGAGAAGTAGAAGGGGAACAGCGCCCTCAGGCCCGTGTCCCCGCGCCGGCGCTCGTACCAGGGCGGGAGGATCATCTCGCGCGTCCGCACCTCGGCGTCAGGCTCCGGAGGGGCCGCCCGCCCTGGCTCGGTCGTCGGAGCCGGGGCGATCGGCTCGGGCTCCGCGCCGCCCGACTCGTCGGGCGCCTGCGCCAGTGCCGCGATCGGGGAGATCAGGAACAGCGCCACCGCGACAGCGAGAAGCGGTCTCACGTTGTCTTCTCCATCGCCGTGCGGACAGCGTCCACGATCTCCGGCTTCGAGAGGGGAACCTCGACTTGCTCCTTCGTGCCCAGATCCCTGAGCGCCGCCCTGCCGCGGGACAGCTCGTCCTCGCCGACGATCAACGCGAAGCGGGCGCCGAGCTTGTCCGAGCGCCGGAGCTGCGACTTGAGGCTCGAGCCCCGCGTGTCGATGTCCGTCGCGATCCCGCCGAGGCGGAGGTCGCGGGCGGCGACGACGGCAGGATCGAGCGTGGCGCTCCCCGTGCTGACGACGCTGACGGCGGGGCGGATCGGGTTGGCGCTCCCGTCAGGCAGCGAGAGGACCAGCCGCTCGATCCCGGCGGCGAATCCGATGGCGGCCGTGGGCGGGCCCCCGAGCGACTCGACGAGCCCGTCATAGCGACCGCCTCCGACCAGCGTGTTCTGGGAGCCCAGCTCGCCGCCCTCTTCCTTGATCTCGAAGAGGGTGCGCGTGTAGTAGTCGAGGCCGCGGACGAGGCGCGGCTCGAGGACGTGCGGCGTCCCGAGCCGGTCGAGCATGCGGCGCAGGCCGTCGAGGTGTGACCTGTCCTCCGCCGTCAGATGATCGGTGATCCTCGGAGCCCCGGCGGCGATCTGCCTGCAGGTGGGCACCTTGCAATCGAGTACCCGCAGGGGGTTGTGCTCCAGCCTGCGCCGGCAGTCCGGACAGAGCGCCTCCCGGGATGGCGACAGGAACCCGGAGAGCGCGTCGCGGTATGCCACGCGGGTCCCCGGCCCGCCGAGCGAGTTCAGCTCGACCGTCACGCGGCGGATCCCGAGACCCTCGAGGAGCCGGACCGCCATGTCGATCATCTCGGCATCGACGTGTGGGCCCGGGTCGCCGTAGACCTCCACGCCGAGCTGGTAGAACTGGCGGTAGCGGCCCTTCTGCGGCCGCTCGCGCCGGTACATCGGGCCCAGGTAGTACCAGCGCGTCACGGGACCTTCGGCCCACGCGCTGTGCTGGATGTACGCACGGACCGACGACGCCGTGCCCTCCGGACGCAGCGTGAGCGCCTCGTCGCCCTTGTCGACGAAGGAGTACATCTCCTTCTCGACGATGTCCGTGGTCTCTCCGATGGAGCGCGCGAACAAGGCGGTGGGCTCGACCACGGGCGTGCGCACCTCCCGGTAGGAGTATGCCTCCGCCAGGGCACGGAAACGCTCCTCGACCAGATGCCACGCAGGCATCTCGGCCGGCAGGACGTCGTTCATGCCCTTGACGGCGCGTACCGGCTCCATGGGTCAGGCGTATTTAGCAATGCGCCGCCCGGATGTCGATTGCTACGACGATTCAGCCCTGGACGTACTTCTCGACCCCGAGCGCCCAGCGTACGGCATCGGTGGCCTCGGCCAGCGACGCGACCCTCTTCGCGAAGGTGATCTCGTACCAGACGTCGAGGATCTTGCTCTTATCCACAGGGTCGCGAACGTCTGTCGGGGTCGCCTCGATCTCGGCCCAGCCGTTCTGCTCGGCCAGGGCACCGACGACGGACCTCACCTTGTCGAACTGACTCGGCGGTGGGAGCGACTGGTTCTCGGAGCGTTGCGCCCGGGCCGTGAACCTGACCTCCGGCTCGTTCCCCGTCACGACGCGTATTCCCGAGTCCATGAGGTGCAGTCGAATCCGCTCCGCGACCTCGACGACGACGCCGCGGACGCAGTAGATCTCGATTCCCGCCTCGACGAGCCCTGACTTGACCGATGGAAGGCTTAGCTCCGACATTCCTCTCGCGCCCGACGCCACGGGGTCCCGACCGGTCCTCATCATAGATCAGCGCCCTCGGCGACGGCAACGAGCCACCCCCTGAAACTTCGGCCGCTCCCGGCCGTAGCTCGTAACCGTGGGCGTGCTCCTCGATGGGGGGCATGGAGGGATTCGTGTTGCCGCGGGAGGACGGCCGATGTGGAGCCCGACGATCTACGTCCTGACACCCGACCGCCCCGCACGCGAGGCGTTGCGGGACGCGCTCGGGGCGGAGCACTACGAGGTCACCGAGCTGGAGGATGGCCCGGGTGTCCTGGAGCGTGTCGAGCGAGTCGTGCCGGACCTCCTCGTCCTGGATCTCGAGCTGGGGGAGACCTCGGGAGGCGACCTGCTCGGGCAGCTGCGCTCGGTGCCCGGGTGTGACGACCTCGCGGCGATCGGCATCTCGCGCTCTGGCGCTGGTGCCGCCGGCGGCGGTTTCTCGAAGGTCGTTCCGGTTCCCTTCGACCGAGCCGAGCTCCTTCTGGCCGTGCGATCGCAGCTCCCGGTGGTGCTCGTCGGGGACGAGCTCTCCGGCGACGGCAGGCGCGTCCTGGCCGTGGACGACGATCCGACGCAGCTCAGGCTCCTCCGGATTCATCTGACCAGCCTGGGCTTCCGCGTGACGACCGCAGCGGACGGCCGGAGCGCTGCCCTGAAGGCGCGAGATGACCCCCCGGACGCGATCGTCTCGGACATCCTGATGCCCGGCCTCGACGGCTTCGGGCTCTGCCTCGAGGTCAGGCGCGATCCGAAGCTGGCCCGAATCCCCATAGTCCTGCAGTCGTCCCACTACGTCGAGGAGGCGGATCGGCTCCTTGCGCAGGGGGTCGGCGCGAACCGGATGGTGGTCCGAACCTCGGGGATCGAGCCGGCGCGCCTCGTGCTCGAGCTCCTCGGCAGCACGGGCTCGTGGACCGCGAGGCCGGTGATCGGGATCGAGCGGGAGCACTCGCAGCGGCTCGCACGCCAGCTCCAGCGACAGCTCGAGGAGAACCGGGCTCTCGCAGCACGCTGCGCGGACTTGACGACGCTCCTGCAGTCGATGAGCGCCGAGGGCCAGGCGCTCGACCGCAAGCAGAACGCCGACCCGGTGCTCCGGGACGTGTTCGCGGGCTCCCTCGAAGCCGCCGGCGTCGGCTGGGGCGCGCTGTACGCCGCCGGGCAGGGCGGCGCGCTCGACCTGCGTTTCTCGATCGGATACCCGGCGGATCGCACGGCGGAGCTGGGCGAGTTCTTCGGCCACGCCGCCGAGCTGCGGCAGGTCGCCGCGTCAGGCACCGTGCTGTCGATCACCTCGGCCTCCGCCGCCGACGAGGGCGCCCGCGATCTCCTCGAGCGCGCCGGCGTCTCGTCCATCCTCGTCCTGCCCATCGTGGCGGGCGAGTCCGGCATGGGCCTTCTCTTCCTCGGATCGCGTGGGGCCCAGGTCAAGATGGGCCCCTCCGTTCGAGCGCTCGGCTCGCACATCGGAGAGGCGCTGGGCCTCGTGACGGCGCTCGAACGGCTCGCGGGGAGCGAGGAACGGCACCGTCAGGTCCTCGAGACGACCGGCGACGCCGCCGGGCCGTGCCGGCCGCCTCGATGACGGCGAGCTCGGCGCATTAGGCCCTGCTCGAATGTAGGACGGCTCGACGAGGGACCGGTTGCGGCGTGTCGCGGGGCTTGCCTATACTCCGGTCGGCCACTCTTGGAAACCGTCCTGTACGTCGGCGGTGGTGACCGCGGGCCTGCCACGGTCTCGCGAGCCGGCAGCACGCGCCAGCTCGGGCCGGGCGAGCTGCTCCTCCTGCGACGGGGCGCCTATGCCCCCTGGTCTCGGGAGTACCTGGTCCGCTTCGTAGCGGACCACGGGGAGGCGGCGTGCGCCCTCGAGTCGGGCGGAGTCGACATCGTCGTCGTCGACGAGCGGGGGCGCGGCGACTCGGCGCCGCCGTTCGAGGAGAGCCCGTCGTACCTCCTCTGCACGAAGCTGCTCGGTCGCGAGGTACCGCGGATGCGCGATCGAAGCCCCGCGACTTGCGCGGGCGTCTTCGTGCTTCTCGGCGCCGGCGCGCGGGCCGTCGAGTACGCGTTCGGGCTCGGCCGGCTGCGCGTGGGGGACGTCCTCTACGATCCCGCGCCCGCGGAGCTGTTTGCCCGCATCGAGAGCGCAACCGCCGCGGGCAAGGGGCGCAAGGTCGCGCTCTGCCTCGCGGGCGGAGGGATCGAAGGGCTGATCTACGAGCTGGGCGTGCTGCGAGCGCTCGAGACCTTCCTTCCCGACCGGCCGGTGGTCGACTTCGACATGTTCGTCGGGATCAGCGCCGGGGCGTTCATCGGCGCCTTCCTCGCGAATGGCGTGGGACCCGACGACCTGGCGAGGGGCCTCGGGGATGGAAGCGGGCGCATCGATCCCATCACGCGCTCCGACATCTTCGATCTCGACCTCGGGGAGTACGGACGACGCCTCTTCTCGCTCGCGATCGACCTCGCCGGACAGCCGCGCCCCCGCCGCGTGGCGGCCGCGCTGCTCAGGGCGGTCCCGGCGGGGATCTTCGCCGGACGACGGATCGAAGCGTACCTCGAGCGGCAGCTCACGCGGCCCGGGATGACCAACGCCTTCGGCCAGCTCCGCCGCCCGCTCTACGTGGGAGTCACCGATCAGGATACGAGCCAGCACGTGGTCCTGGGCGCTCGAGGGCACGCCGGGGTCCCGATCTCGCGCGCGGTGCGTGCGTCCGCTGCGCTCACGCCCTTCTATGCACCGGTACGGATCCAGGGTCGGAACTACGTCGACGGCGGCTTCACCCGGACGCTGAACCTGTCGGTGGCGGTCGAGCACGACGCGGGCCTGGTCATCGCCGTCGATCCGCTGATCCCGGTCGACGCCGAGCCCGGCCACGTCCAGGCGAGGGGAGGCGCCTTCGAGGCCGTCCAGGGGCTGAAGTCGTTCATGCAGTCGCGCTTCGCGCGCTCGCTCGCGAAGTTCCGCGAGCTCCACCCCGAGGTCGCGGTCGTGCAGCTCTCGCCCGAGGGCGAGGAGACGCGGCTCCTGTCTGGCACGATGATGCGCTACTTCTACAGGGCCGAGGTGCTGGAGGTGGCGTTCGAGGCGACCGTCCGCAAGCTCCGGCAGCGCTTCGACGCGCTCTCACGTGACTTCGCCCGGCACGGCCTGACCCTGCGCGACCCGCGCGACGCCTTCGCCGCCCGGGGGGTCATCGGAGACGCCCTCGATCGCGGCAGGCTCGCTGCGGCGATCTGACCCGTGGTATCTTCTCTTCTGTCCATGACGCGGTTGCGACCGAGGCCGAAGGGACCAGGGACGTGGGCCAACCAAGGAGGCACGCGGGGTTGGAGGCCGTCACGCGGTGGAGGCGAGTCCAGCAGGGCGAGCGAAGGCCGATTTACTCGGCTGGAGCGAGTACGCGCGCAGGCCACGGGGGGTCGAGGGGGGCGTGAGCCCCTTCGCTAGATGACTCCCATGCGACGGTTCAACCGGGTCAACCTCGAGGAGCTCGAGCCCGTCCGCTGCCGTCTTCCGTTCGGCGCGGACGTGATCAACGTCGGCCTGGGCGGCATGCTCCTGTCCGCCGAGCAGCCCCTGCCGCTCGGCCACATGGTCGGCTTCGAGGTCACGGTCGAGTCGCGCACGATCCGGGGGACCGGTCGCGTGAAGTGGATCGGCAAGACGGGCGCCGTGGACTCCAAGATGAACGGCATCGGACTGGAGTTCGTGGAGCTCGACGAGGGAAGCGCCGGCATCGTCCGAGCCATCGTCGAGGAGGCGGCCCCCGCGATGCGCAGTGCGTCCCGCCGTCCCGTCTACCTGCCCGTCGAGTTCGACGACGGGTCGATCCGCGGGAAGGGGACCGCGCTCGATCTCGGCCCGGGCGGTCTCTTCGTCGCCACCGAGAAGCCCTCGACCCCCGGCTCGGAGATCGCTCTCAGGATCGAGCTGCCGGACGGTGGGCCCGCGGTCAAGGCCTCCGCCTCGGTCCGCTGGGTGGCTGCCGACGTGCCGCGGGACATGCAGGAGCTGATCCCGCAGGGAATGGGCGTGCAGTTCGTGACGCTGGGTGACATCGATCTGCACCGCATCGAGAAGCTCGCGACAGGATAGCGTCCGTCGACTTTCGGGCACCCGTCAGAAACGGGCCGTTCGACCTCGGCACGCGGAGCAGGCCGTGGGGCGGGACCTCGGCGGGAGGCAACCCTGAGCCGCCCAGTGGCTGGTCGGCTTTTCGGTCGGCAATATCGCGCAGTTGCTGGGGTTTTTCCCCCAGTCGGCCCCCGGGCCGATGACACCGGTCCTCAGCGGGGACTGTCCGCTTAGAACAAAACCGGTTGGTCAACCGTTTGCACTAACTACATATCGAGGCAACCAAGGACAAGTGAACGCCGCGCTGGACATCCCCCGATCGCTCTCCCAGATCCTCCGGAGCCTGGGGAGGAACGTCGACCTCGACTTCCGGGCTCGCCGCGGCTCCGCGCGCCGGCCGGTCAACGTCCAGGTGCTCTTCGACGGCAAGACGAGCGGAGAAGCCTGGGCCCTGAATCTGTCGTCGGGCGGCATGCGGCTCGTCTGCGAGGAGGAGCTGGCCGTCGGCGACGCCCTCTGCATCCGGATCGAGCCGGGCGACGACGAGTGCTCGAGCGGCCTCATCGGCCACGGCCGGGTCGTATGGGTCAAGGGCTGCCCGGACGGGTTCGTGATCGGAATCGAGTTCATCGAGCCTCACTAAGGAGCCTTCGGCTGGTGTGCTAGTCTTCGGTTCCGCCTGGGGTGGCGGAACGGAAGACGCGGCGGACTTAAAATCCGCTGTCGCGCGAGCGGCGTGCGGGTTCGAGTCCCGCCCCCAGGACGACACGAGGGCTCGCGAAGGGGGAACAGGTGAATCCCGACCAATCTGGACTGTTGGCAAGGCCCCGGGAGCCGGGGCAGGATGACCAGGTGGATGCAGGAACCGAAGGACTGGTCCGGCGGCTGGCTCTCCTGGCGCGCGCGTCGCGCCTCCTGGGGACCTCCGTCGAGCTCGACTCCCTGCTCGACCAGATCCTCGAGGCCGTGGAGGAGATCTTCGGGCTGAGCACCTGCGCGATCCTCCTGTTCGACGACGACCTCGAGGTGATGAGGATCGAGCGCGCCAGGGGGTACGACGAGGACGTGGTGGCGACGTTCCGGGCCCGCAGGGGCGAGGGGATCACGGGGCTAGTGGTCGAGTCGGGCGAGGCCACCATGGTGCCCGACGTGACGAAGGACCCGCGCTACCAGGGAGGCGCTCGCGACTCGCGCTCCGAGATGGCCGCGCCCCTGAGGATAGGAGGGCACACCCTGGGCGTTCTCGACGCGGAGTCCAAGCGCGTCGCCGCGTTCGACCAGGCCGACCTCGAGCTCTTCGCGGCCTTCGCCGCGCACGCGGCGCTGGCCGTCGACGCCGCGCGCATGCGCGAGAAGCTCGAGCAGCAGAACCGGCTCCTCACGCGCAAGGCGCGCCGGCTCGGGATCTTGAACCTGGTCGGCCGCGCGCTCTGCTCGGTGCTCGAACGGGACAAGCTGCTGCAGGAGATTCTCCGGCTGGCCCGCGAGGCGCTGGAGCTGCCGCGCTGCGCGGTGCTCCTCGTGGATTCGGCCACGAAGGACCTGGTGATCCGAGCCGCCCTCGGTTACGGCGGCGTCGCGGGGATGCGGATCCCCGAGGGCAAGGGGATCACCGGCCACGTGGCCAGAACCGGCGAGCCGCTCCGGATCCCCGACGTCTCGCGCGACCCGCGCTACTTCCCGGGCGAGCTGAACACCGGCTCGGAGATGGCGGCTCCGATGCTCATCCGCGGCGAGCTCGTCGGCGTCCTCGACGCCGGAAGCCCCGTGCCCGATGCGTTCGACGATCGGGACCTCGAGCTGTTCGCGAGCTTCGCGAGCTACGCTGCCGTGGCGATCCACAACGCCGCCGTCTTCGAGCAAGGCGCCGAAAAGTTGACCCCAGGGCCCGTGGAGCCATAACCCTCGTGCCTCGAACGGAGGCTCGATGGACCCGGCACACAAGCCAGAGCTGGTCAACGTCCTGCGCACGCTCTTGACCGACGTCTTCACCGCCCAGTACGAGGGCGCCACCCACCAGAAGCTCGCGCGGGCCTTCGGTTACGCCGACGGCTACATGCGCGCCCTCCTCGAGGCCGGAGTCGCCCACAAGGAAGAGCTCATCGGCATCGTGATCGAGGAGCGCCGCCGGAAGTTCGACGAGGCCGCGTAGCGGGGACGGATCACGGTTTGTCGGTTCTCGGCGTGCGGCTCGCGGAACGAAACGCGCGGTATGCCCCAGGAACCCCGTGATCACGCGACGTTGCGAGGGGGGTGCGTGTCCCCGGTTCAGGGGGTGATCAATCGGACGCCGTCGACTGGGGGGTCGGCCTGGAAATCTCGGAAGTAGCAGCCGACCGTTCCGTCGCCTATGTGCTTGGGGAAGAAGCCCGTCGCCTTCGCGCCGTCGATCGTCTCGTGCGTCCAGGCCCCGTCCAGCGCTCGCGTCGCCTGCTCGAGCGTCCCCGCCGTGGCGTCCTGATAGACGATCGTCACCGTGCCATCCTCGGCCACCGCAACGTGGGCGTCGTCGCCCACGAGGTGCAGGCCGTCGTCGCGGAAGCCGTCGTCGGCGATCTCGGGCGCGCCCGCGCCGATGGCCAGGTACATCAGCGACTCGGACCATCCGTCGACGTACGCGACGTGCCAGACGCCCGCAGCGTCGATCGCGAGCGTCGACGACAGGCCGACGTCGCCGGTGTCGACGCCGTCGAAGAAGCCGTCGACGAGCTCGGTCGTCCAGGCCGCACCGTCGAACGACGAGCGGTACAGGTCGCCGTCCGTGTGGTCGTAGTAGGCGACGCCGGGGTTCCCGCTGGGATCGACCCTGAGAGAGGCGTACAGGCCCGTGCCTTCGGGCCAGTCCTCGATGAAGCTCGGTGAGAGCGTGGTGACGCACACTCCCGCGTCGCAAGCCTCGCCGTCGGCGCACTCCGGATCGCACTCGGCCGGAATGAAGCAGTTGCCGGCCTCGGCGCACTCCTCGCCCTCGGCGCAGTACCAGGGCCTGCAGGGCACCGGGACCTGGTGGAGGACCGTGCGCGTCCAGCTCCCGGGATTCGGCCCGTCCGCCTGGGCGTACATCGCCCTGCCGACGAAGCGGCCGGGCGCCTCCGGGTCGGGGACCGTGGCCCAGTACGCGATGGCCGGCGTCAGGTCGGGCAGCGCAACCATCGAGGCCCACCGCCCCGAGTCGCCCGTCTCGTCCACGACGGTCGTGATCCAGGTCCCATCGTCGTTCATGGCGAACTTCAGGTCGCCGTTGGTGACGTCGTAGTAGGCAACCCGCGGAGAGTCGTTCGGCCCGAGCACCAGGGACGTGTAGCGACCGACGTCCGGCCCCGGGTCCGCGGTGCCGCCCCTCCAGCCGGTCGGATCGGCGACGATGTCGCCGTCCTCGGGCAGCCCGTCGACGATCGCCCACTCGACGTGGTCGGTCTGCCAGGTCCCGACGACGAGGTCGCCGAACGGATCGCGCCGGAGCTGGCCTTCCTCGTACCCGCTCACCCAGACCGTCCCGTCCGCGGCCCGGGCGAAGTCGGTGTACGACCCGATGAACCCCGGGTCGATCGGCGGAAGCGGAACGCACTCGCAGGACTCCGCCCACTCGCACGCCTCGGCATCCCAGCCGCTGGCAGGATCGCACGCATAGCCGGGGTCGCAGCCGTAGTCCGGCGAGGCGACGCACTCGCCCGTCGACTCGCAGCACTCCGACGAGTCGCCGCAGTCCCCGCACACGCTCGAGTCGGGTCCGGCGTCGACGGGGTCGTCGTCATCGCCCGCGCCGCCGGCGCAATCACATCCGCCGGCGGTCGCCAGGAAAGGGACGAGGGCGAGGAGCCTCCACGACCTCCGCGCCCGCCGGCGGGCAACGACCAGACACAGGAGAGCGCCCAGGCCGAACAGGAACATCGTGCTCGTGCCGCCGCCCGCGCCCGGCGCGGCGCCGCATTCGCAGGCCGGGGGGTTGGTCGTCGACGGCCGGCCTCGGATGATCCCGCTCGGATCCACCCGAGCGGACGACTCGTTGCCCGACCGGTCGCGCGCCCTCACCTCGACCGCCGCACCTCGCGGCGCGTCGACCCAGGGCCGCTGGGTCCAGCGCGACCACGCGCCGTCGTCGACCCGGAAGGAGTACTCGAGCTCCTCGGGCTTGGCGACGACGTCCACCGCGCTCGCGGTCACGCGCGAGCCGGCGACGTCGACGTCGAGGCGGGGCGGCCGCGTATCGATCGTGAAGTCGAGGCGCGCGGGCGTCCGGTCGCCGGTGCGCGGCTGACCCGCGAGCCGCGAGCGCACCTCGATCGTGTGCTCGCCCTGCAGGAGGAAGCTCTTCGCGCGGATCGCGGGCTCGGTCTCGCGACTCCAGTGCGACCACGTCTGCTCGTCCACCCGGTAGCTGAACTCGACGTCCTCGCGGGCGCTCTCCTCCGAGCTCAGGCGCAGCCTGGCCACGGGCAGCTTGTCACGCCAGCCGGGGACGAGGTCGAAGGCGCTCGGGTCGATCGCCAGGTCCGCCAGCTCGGCGTGCGTCTCGGTCTCGTAGCTCGCCTGGTCGGCCGCGAACGCGAGGTTCGCGAAGATCGCGAGGAAGTCCGAGTCGAGCTCCGTGACGCGGGTGATCCCGCCTTCCGGCACGTCGAGCTCGAAGCCCATGAGGTCCGGGATCGGGAAGGGCTCGATCGAGCCCAGGAACGTCCCGACCGCGATCCCGATGAGATCCGCGAAGACCGCGGCGATGTCCTCGGGCGACTCCTGCATCAGCTCGCTGTTCGTGACGACCACGTTCGAGATCTCGGGGTCGCCGATCACGGGCAGGATGCCGTCCGGCCCGATCTCCAGGTCGATCGCGAGGCCCATGTCGACCTGGACCGTCATGAAGCGCACGTAGCGGTCCTCGGCGAACGCGTAGAAGTCGATCATCAGGTCGTCGAGGAAGACGCCGAGGAGCGGGTCGTCCTCGACACCCGAGCCCACGTCGATGAAGGGCGGGTTCTGCGGCCGGAGCTGCAAGGCGACCGGCGCCTTCTCCGCCGGGTAGACCACGTCCGCGAGCGACGCGAACACGAGCGAGAACAGGCCCGTGGAGAGCGACTGCGAGAGCCTCACCCCCGCGCCGATGCAGAGCATCCCGGAGTCGAAGACCCCGTACGAGGACCAGTTCAGATAGTCCTCCGAGATCCCGATGTTGACCATCGAGTCGGAGCCGCCGGGCGTCTCGTCGCGGCGTATCGCCGTCGCGAGCGGGATCGTGGGCCGCTCGGGCTGGGGCAAGAGGGGCACGCAACGGTTGTGCTCGAGGGAGTCGAGCCCGCCGAAGAAGTTGAGGTTGAGGCCCCGCGGGAACTGCCCGCGCCCCGCCTCGCCGTCGCCGCCCGACGCGAAGGTGAACCGCATCCGTCCCTCGAGGCCGGGCGTCACCGACGCGAGGAGCGATCCGAGGTCCGCCTGACCTTCCATGCCGAGCAGGATCGGCACGCAGCTCCCGTCGTCGTACTCGCACGTCCCGTCGTTGCAGGCGGACACGACGCCGTTGCCGTTCGGGCAGGCCGCCACGTCCTGGCACTGCCGGCAGAGCTGGTCCTGTATCGGGCCCGAGAGCTGGCTGCCGAGCTGGTCGACCAGGAGGGGGATCAGGAGGTCCTTGAGGAAGTCGATGTTGACGAGGTCGCAGAGGAAGTCGATGAGGCAGCCGCAGTCCCCGCCGCCCCCGGCCGAGATCTGGATGTCGCCGCCGGTGAGGTCGTCGCCGACCTGCGGGTCGTTCACCTCGACCTTGGTGTAGCCCGTGTGCAGGTCCGTGGAGAAGACGACGTCCAGCGTCACGCCCACGTCCTCGGGGTTCTCGTAGGTCGTGTCCACGTCGATGTCGCAGCACCCGAGCGGAGGCTGGAACGCGCAGAGGATGTCGCCCCCCTCCAGGCCGATCTGCAGGTTCCTCGTGCGAAGGATGAGTCGGATGGCCACCGCGAGGATGTTGGGGTTGGTGGGCTCGAGCGAGACGTCCGTCAGCTCGGCGTCCGCCCAGCAGTCGCCGTTCGGGCAGACCTCGACCGTGTTCCCGGCCAGGTCCATCGAGCTCTGGGGGATCGCGAAGCTCAGGCCGCCGGGCATGACCGCCCCGATGATCTCGCCCAGGTTGGCCTCTATGAAGTCGATTCCGTGCGAGGTCAGCCGGATCTGGCCCGCGTTCTCGATCCGGTTCTCCAGGGGGAACCCGCCGGGGATCTGCTCGATCCCGCAGCCTTCGCAGCCGGAGCACCCGCCGCCCTCGCAGCTGGTCACCAGGAGCACGAGGACGATCGCGAACGCTTGCTTCAGGAAGCTACGCATACACTTACCCCTCTTCTTTTCCCCTGAAGGGGAATGCGCGGATCCCAAACCCTACCGCCCCTCGGGGGGTTCGATCAAGCGCGCGATCTTCTCAGGATCCGCGGACGAAGCTCGTGCGAAGTCGATCCGGCAGCCGGAGGAAGCGCGCGCATGCCGTCGCATGCTCCTGGCCGTCGGGGCTCAGGACTCGCGCACGCACGTGGACGACCCTGCCGCGGCGGCTGGTGCACCAGGCCTCGGCGATCATGGGGGCGCCCAGGCGGACGGCCTTGAGGAACCTGAGCTCGAGGGAGGTCGTGACGTAGAGGTCCTTGCCGCCGTAGACGGACATGGCGAAGCCCATCATCTCGTCGCAGACGGTCGCGACGATGCCGCCGTGGGCGATCTGCGAGAGGCCCCGGTGCTCCTGGCGAGCCGTGAAGGGGGCTCTGACCCGGCCGTCGTCGTCTAGGGTGGGAGCGATGCCGAGGCTGACGGGATTCTCGGTGCCGCAGCCGAAGCAGCCCTTGGTGGTCTTCAGAGGAGAGCCGGGCAAGGCAGGTTACGAGAGGCTAGGGAGCGATGTTGGCGCCGATTGCGGCGATCTTGGCCGCCAGCGTCCACGCGGGCTCGGGCGGGTCGCCCGCGGAGGTGTCGGGCTGCACGGTATCGCCCGGGTCCCACTGGTCCGGGTCGGGGTTCGCGGCGCAGAAGCCGTCGTCCTGCGAGCCGGCGAGGAGGTCGCAGAGGGTCGTGCCGATGGGAGCGCTGACGTTCACCGCCATGGCGTCCGTCATCGTGATCTTCCCGGCGACCGCTCCGTCCTCGGTGTCCCAGATCGTCGGCGTGACGTCGTTCACCCGAGCGCCGACGCAGTTGCCGCCGTGGCCGACGGTGCCGGTCAAGCACGCCTCCTGGAGCGAGAGCGGGATGTCGCCCGCGGTCTCGGAGTGGATGACGACCGTGACGTCCAGCGTGCCCGCGGTGCACGACTGCGGGACGCCGTCTGCGTCGAACTCGATCCCCGCGCCGGACGGCACGGCAAAGTCTCCGCTGGCCTGGTCGAAGTCCAGCGTTCCCGAGGCGGGGTCGTTCTCGGGATCGAACGAGCAATCGCTGGGGGAGTCCTCCTCGCAGAGCCCCGCGCCAGTGCGGAAGTTGCCCGCGCTGTTCTCGAGCAGCCACACGAAGTCGTTGCCGTCGATGGCGCCGGTCACGATGCTCTGGACGAGCATGTTGGCCAGCGCGGCAGGCGCCGCGAGCTCGATCGCGGACAGCTTGAAGTCGGGCTCCGCCGCGTCGTTGCAGGTCCAGTTGCACCCGCCGCAGGCCAGGCCTCCCAGGCCGTCGGGCGGCTCGGCGGCCGCGCACTGGCCGGCCGGGACGTCCGCGCAATCGCCGTCGGCGTCGGCGTCGGCGTCGGCGTCGGCGTCGGCATCGGCGTCGGCGTCGGCGTCCCCGTCGGTGCTCGTGTCGTCGTCGTCGCCGCAGCCAGCGACTTGAGGAGCCACTCCCCCGAGAAGAAGCGCGGTCAGGGCCCAGGTCCAGGAAGCCTTGCTCATGATGATCTTTCCTCCTTCGATTCTCGCTATTTGGTGGGCGGGAGCGTCCTCGCTCGCCCGGCGCCGCCGTTGGAGGAGGCGCCGGGGTGCCGACCCTTGCAAGCACGTGTCATGCCCGACATCCGTTTCACGCGGGCTCGAAGTCTACCAGCTTCCGGAACGCCGCGAAGCGGTGATCGATCTCCGCGGCGGTCAGGGTCTCGAGGCGCTCCAGGCCGAAGCCCTCGACCGAGAAGGACCCGACGACCGACCCGTAGATCACGGCCCGGCGCAGGGCGCGTTCGGTGATCTCCCCCTCTCGGGCGAGCGAGCCGATGAACCCGCCGGCGAAGGTGTCGCCGGCGCCCGTGGGATCCACGACGCTCGACAGGGGGAACGCGGTCGCCGCGAACGTCTCCGGGCCCTGGAAGAGGAGCGCGCCGTACTCGCCGCGCTTGACGACCAGGATGCGGGGGCCCAGCCGGCGGACGGCCTCGGCGGCGCGGACGATGTTGTGGTCGCCCGCGAGGAGCCTCACCTCCTCCTCGTTGATGATGAGGACGTCGACGAGCTTGAGCGTCTCGACGAGCGATTGCCGCTGACCGTCGATCCAGAAGTTCATCGTGTCGGCCACGACGAGCTTGGGCGAGCGCACCTGCTCGAGCACCGATCGCTGCAGGCCGGGGTCGATGTTGCCCAGGAAGACCATGCGGCTGTCCCGGTAGGCCTCGGGGATCTCGGGCCGGAACGTCTCGAACACGTTGAGGCACGTCTCGAGCGTGACTCGCTGGGTCAGGGTCGCGTCGTAGCGTCCCGACCAGCGGAAGGTCTTGCCGGGCGCTCGCTGCAGCCCGTCGAGATCGATCCCGCGACCCTTCAGCATCGCGATTGCGCTCTCGGGGAAGTCGCTGCCGACGACGGCCACGACGCGAACCGGCACGAAGAAGCTGGCCGCGTAGCTGAAGAAGGTCGCGGATCCGCCGACGATCGGGTCCCTCGAGCCGTAGGGCGTCTCGATCGCGTCGAGAGCCACCGATCCGACGGCGAGGATCGTCATGACTTCGCTCCGAGGACGCGGTCCACGATGCATCCCAGCCGCTCCCGCGTTCGAGGGGGGATCCTCGTCCGGTCCGAGAGGATCGCGTGGTCGAGCGCGACCGGGCACTTGCACGTGCGAGCGCCCGGCACGGCAGCGGCGCTCCTGCGGATCACCTCGCGCGCCATCACGACGTTCTGCTCGAGGATCGCCAGGACGTTCTGCACGGTCACGGACTCCTCCGTGGCGTGCCAGCAGTCGTAGTCGGTCGACAGCGCCACCGTCGCGAAGCATAGCTCGGCCTCCCGGGCGAGGCGGGCCTCGGGGAGGTTGGTCATCCCGATCACGTCGACGCCCCAGCTCCGGAAGATCTTCGACTCGCCGCGCGTCGAGAACTGCGGGCCTTCGATGCACAGATACGTCCCGCCCCGATGGACCCGCGCCCCTGCGGCCCGGGAGCTCTCGTGGAGGATGCCGGCGAGGACCGGGCAGACGGGGTCGGCCATCTCGACGTGGGCGACGATCCCTTCCTCGAAGAAGGTGCGCGCCCTTCCCACGGTGCGATCGAAGAACTGATCGACGATGACAAGGTCGCCGGGCCGGATGTCCTCGCGCATCGACCCTACCGCGGAGATCGAGATCAGGAACTCGGCCCCGAGCGACTTGAGCGCGAACACGTTCGCCCGGTAGTTCACCTCCGACGGCGAGAACCGGTGCCCGCGCCCATGCCTGGGCAAGAACAGCATCTTCACGGGGCCGAGGCTCCCCGCGATGATCGCATCGGAGGGAGCTCCGAAGGGCGTGTCGACGCGCACCTCCCGGACGTCCTCGAGCCCGTCGATCTCGTACAGACCGCTCCCGCCGATCACGCCGACGGTGGTCTCCAGGTTCGCCATGGGGGCCGTATCCTTACAGCCCGCCTGCGCCCCGGTCAACGCGTAGTAGATCAGCGCTTCTTCCGTGGGCGACGGGCCGCGGGCTCGTCTTCGTCGGCGGAGGCGCGGCTCGCGTGGATGGCCAGCGCTGCCACGTAGGGGACGACGAGGAGGACGAGAGACCACGGGAGCACGTCCTTGGCGAGCGCCGAGGGGACGAGCGGGGCGAGGGCGAAGGCGACCGCCACGAGGATCCGCGCGCCGATCGACGCGGGAAGTCCCGCGATGCCGCTGCCCAGGCTGTCGAGGAAGACTAGGAGCGCAAGGGCGGCGACGAGGCCCAGGACCAGCGCGATGGCGCCGCCGATCCAGCGACCCACGCGGAAGGGGAGGACGACCTCCATGGCGACGCCCACGAGCGGGATACCGAACAGCGGTCCGTCGCCGGTCACCATGATCCGCTCGGCCTTGCCGGGATCGACGTCCTCCAGGGCCTTGCGGGTGCCGCGGAGCTCCATCAGGCCTCGGACCCTGCCCTTCACGAACTTGACGGCGCCGTCCCAGGGCTCGCCGCCCAGCTCGAAGCGCGGCTCGCCGACGATCTGGGTTCCCGCCGTGAGCGTGAAGCGGTCGTAGCTCTGCCCCTCGCGGACCCGGATGATCCCGTCGAGCGCGATGTCGGAACCGGTCAGCTCCGCGGCGCTCGCGGGCTCGGTGCTGAACGCGCGAACGTCGGCGAGCGGGACGGATGTCGCATGATCCGCGCTGCTCCAGGTCCGCGAGGTGAGGACCGCGATGCCCACGAAGAGTGGCAGGAGGACGGACGCCACGAGCGGCTCGAGCGAGGCCACGAGACCCGCGCGGTGAGCCGTCGCCGTGCCGGAGCCTCCGTGGCAGCTCGCGGCGATCCCGAGCGAGCTCGAGGTGAAGAGCCCGCGCCCGAGGCCCTGGCGAATGGTCTCCCCGAGAAACGCGCCCAAAAAGCCCGCCGAAGGGCTGCCGCCCTCGAACGCCTGGCCGAAGATCCGTCCGATGGCTCCGGGGATCCGTCCCGCGTGGCGGACGGAGGCGATCACAAGGGCCAGGCCGAGGACCGCCATCGCGACCGGAACCACCGCGCGCGCGATGCGCGTCGCGTCCCGGGACGAGCGCCAGGACAGGATCAGGGCGGCGATCGCGACCAGAGCGGTGACGGCAACCGCGGGCAGCCCCAGGCTCGCTTCGACGTCCTGGCCGAGCTGCCTGGCCGGCAGAGCGCCGAGGCCGGCCACGGCGGCAAGGAGCGCGAGCGCGGCGTAGACGAAGCCCAGCGGCCGGCCGGCCTTCACCGACAGCGCCCTGAGCCCGGCGGCGACCCCTGCCGACATCCGATCGCCATCGCCGACGAAGCGCCTCGAGTGCCAGGCCTGCGACGCCTCGACGTAGCGCAGAGCCATCGAGAGGAGGCCCCCGAGCATCACCCAGAACACCGCACCCGGCCCGCCCAGCACGACGGCGGTCGCCGTCCCGGAGAGCACTCCGGCGGCCGTCGCGCCGGTGGTCAGGCAGAGCGCGCCCCAAGGCGCAGCAAGGCGATCGTCGGTGCTCGGCTCGCGCGCGCACGCGATCCCCTCCCGCACCGAGCGCAGCGGAAGGAACAGGAGCCGCACCATGAGGTACGCCCCCGCCAGGCCGAGGAGCGCCAGCGCCACCGGGAGTGCGTAGCTGTTCAGGACCTCGCTCACGCTGCGCCCCCAGATACCACAGATCGACCGCGATCGGGCCTAGCGGCTCGCGGCGAAGATTCGGCCAGGGGTTGGGGACCGGTGGTGGCCAGATGGTGGCCGCTTCCTCCGGACGAACAGGCAACAGGCAACAGGCAATGGCAACGGGGAACCGCCGGCTCAGATCCCGGAGTGCGGTCCTCGGCGCTTGAAGCCGGCGAACACGGCTCTGTTCCGAAAGAGCGCCGTGGCTTCCCGGGAAGGACCCTTCGTTCCGGATGCGCTCGGTTTCTTGCACGCGAGTTCGCCGCGAGCGACCTCGTTGAGCGGGAGCTCGCCGCCTGTTGCCCGTTGCCTGTTGCCTGTCGCCTGTCGCCTGTTGCCGTCATCCGGCGTCCTCACCGCCCTTCGCTTCGGCCCAACCCCTGGCCGAATCTGCGCCGGCCGGTACTAGCGGCGATACGGAGCGCGTTCGATCGAGAGGCTTCGCCGGGCGCCGAGTCTCCGGATGGCCAGGCGCACCCGCGTGCCGACGGGGCCCCGCAGACGCTGGACGATGGTCCGGTACTCGAGGTCCGCCACCCGAGCGCCGTCGATCGCGATCACCTCGTCGCCCTGCCGCAGGCCCGCGCGCGCCGAGCTCGAATCGGGCGGCACGTCGGTCACCACGAGCGCCTGATCGCGCGCTCGATAGCGCAGCACCGCGCCGATTCCGCCCGGCCACGGCCCCGACAGGTCGTCACAGCCGAAGGCAGCGACCGCAAGGCACAGCGCCGCCACGACGCATGGGAACGCGAGCCGCCCCGGAGGAATCAACAGGAAGGCGGGAAGGCGGGAAGGCCGGAGCTGGCCCGGGCAGGAGCGAGCGCTACCCAGGGCCGCGTCTCGTCGCCGCAGTCCCTCCGACCTTCCGACCTTCCCGCCTTCCTGTTCAACCTCCGGCTCCTGGATCACGGTGCGCGGCTCATGGCGCGGCTCAGGACGAGGCATCCGCTGACCCACCATCGAGGCCCGCGTCGAGGCTCGCATCGGGCGCCGCGTCGGAGCCGGCGTCGAGGCCCGCGTCGTCCCCGTCGCGCGAGACGATCGGGATGCGGATCTCGATGAGCTTGTCGTCGACGACGGTCGTACGGTCCGCGACGATCCTCGCGTGCAGGAAGAAGACCTGCTCGTAGTCGGTCTCGCGCACGCTCGTGTTCCGGAGGACGATACGGAAGGCCAGCGTCGTACCGGGCGGGACGTCGGTGAACGAGTCGAGCGCGCCGTCGCCTCCCTCGGGCACGAGATCCGCGAGCCCCGGCGGCGCGTACCCGCCGGGAGCGTCGGCCCAGAGCGGCGAGGCCGTCACGACGAAGCCGACGTCGTCGCCCTCGATCTCGATCGAGACGGAGTCGAAGACGATCGTGCCGAGCAGCGTCGCGACCGACTCCACGATCGTCGCGGACAGGCCGGCGCCGTCGCCGCCGAGGTCGTAGACCAGCGGGCACTGACCCAGCACCTCGGGCGCACGCGGCGCTCCGTCGATGCCCGTCGTGCAGGTGCCGTCCTCGCCCGGTGGCGCGAGCGCACCGGTCGTCGCGGCCAGGGCGACCAGGTCGCGTCGCGCCTCTTCTCCGCTCGCGATGCCGATCACGCGAGCGCCGAGGTCACCGAGCGCCTCGATGGCCTGGATCGCCGAGTGCGCGCCGGGAAAGTACTCCGCGTAGTCCGAGGGTGCATGGGCTGGAGCATCGGTGACCTGGACCACGATGGGCAGCGCGCCTTCACGGAAGCCGCCTCCACCGAGTGTCCCTCCGCCCGGAGCGGCCTCCTCGAAGGGCTCGACGATCTCGGCGCCGCCGAGGCCGAACCCCTCGCCGGTCGCGAGCTGGTAGAGCGCCTCGGCGCCGGCTTCCGGTAGATCGCCGCCGCGCCCCAGCGGGTCGTCCAGCCTGCCCACCGCGCGAGCGGCCAGCTCCTCGTCCGTCGTCTGTGCCTGCAGCAAGGCGAACGGCCGATCGGTCGCGGCGCCGAACGGCTCGATCGGGAAGTCCTCGAAGCGCGAGACCCCGAAGCTCGCATCCCCGACCCGCGCGCGGACCCCGGGGATCACCTGCTCGCGCAGGGCCGACTGCAGCTCGTCGATCTCCTGATCGAACGAGCCCGTGGTGTCGATCGAGAAATGCAGGTCGAGCTGCCGCACGAGCGCCTCGAACGTGAGGTCGACCTGTTGGGCGGGCCCCTGCCAGGGCAGCCAGAACACGAGATCTCCTTCTCTCAACCCCGGTCCCGGATCCTCGGGGCGCGAGGCGTCCGCCGATCCGCCGTCCCGGTCGGGTCCGGCATCGTGGTCCTCGACGGGAAACGTGGGCGGGCGGTCCGGGTCGCTCCCGCATCCGGCGGCCACGAGGGCGACGAGCAGCACCGGGCGCACGAGAAGCAGTATATCCCCTGCGCCCGGACGCTCAGGCGATCTCGAGCGTCTCCTTCGTCTTCGGGATCGCCACGCGCGGGAAGCCGTTGTCCCCGAACAGGCCGGCCAGCTTCTGCTGGGGCTCCGGCTCGCCGTGGACGAGCACGACCTGCTCGACGCTTCCGCGCTCGCGGCAAGCCCTGCCGAAGCGGAGCAGGTCGTCGCGATCGGCGTGGGCCGAGAAACCGTGAAGGACGACGACCTCGGCGTTGACCTCGCGGGCGACGCCGAAGATCTTGACCGTCTGCCGTCGCTCGACGATGCGCCGCCCGAGCGTGTGCTCCGCCTGGAAGCCGACGATGAGGATCGTGTTCCTCCGGTCCTCGATGTGGTTGTTCAGGTGATGCAGGATCCGGCCCGCCTCGCACATGCCCGAGGCGCTGATGATCATCGCCGGCCCGTCGAGCACGTTGAGCTTGCGGCTGTCCTCGACGCTGTCGACGTAGCGCAGATCGGCGAAGGCGAACGGGTCGCCCTCGTCGGCCATGAAGCCGCGGATCTCGGGGTCGAAGCTCTCGGAGTGGAGCTTGAAGATGTCGGTGATCTTCACCGTCAGCGGGCTGTCCACGTAGATCGGGATACGGGGCAGCTCCCGGTGCGCCTGCAGCCGACGGAGCGCGAAGATGATCTCCTGCGCGCGCTCGAGCGCGAACGAAGGCACGATCACCTTCCCGCCGCGGGCCACCGTTCGCTTGACGACGTCGAGGAGCTTCTGGTCCATCTCCTCGATCGGGTCGTGCAGCCGATCGCCGTAGGTCGACTCGGTGATGAGCACCTGCGTCCCTGCCGGCGTCTCCGGATCGTTGAGGATCGGCATCTTGACCCGGCCGAGGTCGCCGGTGAACACCAGGCGGATCTTGCGCTTCTGCTCCTTCACGTCGAGGACGACGATCGCCGACCCGAGGACGTGCCCCGCGTCGAGCATCGTGCAGGTGACTCCATCGATGACCGGGAAGCTGCGGCGATACGGGACCGAGATGAAGTGCTCGAACGCCTTGATCGCGTCCTTCTCCTCGTAGATCGGCTCGACGCGATCCGGGATGCCGTGCTTCTCGTTGTAACGGTTGATGTAGCCCGCGTCCTGCGTCTGGATGAAGGCCGCGTCCCGCAGCATCACGGCGCAGAGGTCGCGCGTCGCGGGGGTCGCGAAGATCGTCCCCTCGAAGCCGGCCTTCATCAGCGTCGGGATGCTGCCCGAGTGGTCGATGTGAGCGTGCGAGAGGATCAGGGCGTCGAGCTTCTTCGCCGAGAAGGGCAGGGTGCGGTTCCGCTCGTTCGACTCCCGCCTCCTTCCCTGGAACATCCCGCAGTCGAGGAGGATCCGTCGTCCCTCAGTCTCGACCATGTGCATCGATCCGGTGACGGTCTGGGCGGCGCCGAGGAAAGTCAGTCTCATCGAATCGGGATCTGTACCACGGGCGCGCAAGCCCCGGAAAGCGCGAAGGATCCTGGACTTGTGGCCATTGACAGAGAAGTCCTCGCCAGTATACTGAAACCCCGGTCACCCCTGACCGGCGGCAATCCATGCACAAGCTCGTCATCTCGGACGACGAGGGAAAAACGACGATCGTCCCGCTGATCCGGGACGAGATCACGATCGGTCGCAAGGAGGGGAACACCATCCGGCTGACCGAGCGGAACGTCTCGCGGCGGCATGCCCGCCTGGTGCGCGCGAACGGCTCGTTCCAGATCGAGGATCTCGGGAGCTACAACGGGATCCGGCTGAACGGCGTTCGCATCTCCGACAAGAGCGTCATCAAGGAGGGCGACCAGGTCCAGATCGGCGACTACCAGCTCGCGCTGCAGTCCGACAAGGTGGTCGCCCGGGTGCCGGAGGAGCAGGCGACGGTGGCGACGGTGGTGCCCGTGGCGGCGGACGGGCCGACCGAGATGATCCCGGTGCCGGCCGTCGTCGAGACGGAGCCGCTGCCGGCGCCCACGCCCAGGCCCGCTCAGCCCGCGAGGCTCGTCCTCCTGTCCGCTCCGGCTCCCGGGCAGGAGTTCCCGCTCGACCGCGACGAGGTCGTGATTGGCCGCGCCGAGGAGTGCGAGGTCTCGCTCAACCATCGGTCCATCTCCCGCGAGCACGCCAAGATCCTCCGCGTGGACCAGGCGTTCCGGATCCTCGACCTCGAGAGCGCGAACGGCGTCCGGATCAACGGCCAGGACGTTCCCTACTCCGAGCTCAGGAGGGGGGACCTCATCGAGCTCGGGCACGTCCGCCTCCGCTTCGTCGCCCCGGGCGAAACGTACCGGCTCGACGGCGACGCCACGATCCAGATGTCCTCGGACGTCGGCCGGCCTGGACGCGGCCCGCTCTGGGTGCTCGCCGCCGCCCTCCTCGTCGCCGGCGGCGTGGCCCTGTACCTCGCCGTGCGCCCGGCAGACCCCACGGTCGAGCCGGACGTGCCGGTCACGGCGCCCCAGCAGCCGGCGCCGCGGCCCCCGCCTGCGCCCCCGCCGCCCCCGGCGGTGCACGACGTCGAGGCGCTCCTGCGCGAGGCTCGCGAGCTCCGTGACGCCGGGGACCTCGAGCGCGCGATCGAGCGTGCGGCTCAGGCGAAGAGCCAGGCGCCCGGCAACCGCGAGGCCGACGCGTTCCTCCAGCAGCTCCAGCTCGAGCAGCGAGGGAAGAACCAGCTCGAGAAGGGACGCGCGCTGCTGCCCGACTACACCGCGGCCTTCGCCGAGTTCGAGACGATTCCCCAGGGCACGCCCGCGTACGACGACCCGGAGGTCCTCGAGTCCGCGCGCCGCGTGCTGTCTGCCCGGCTCGAGGAGGCGCGGGAGCTCATGCGAAGGGGCGGTGGTTCGCTGGACGACGCGCGTCAGACGGCGAGCGACGTCCGGGACCACCCCTGGGTCCGCGACCCGAGCCGGGCGAAGCTCGTCAAGGTGGGCCAGTCGGCAGAGCAGATCCTCCGCCAGATTGCCGAGCGCGAGGCGGCGACGGCCGTCGTTGCTCCGGGTCCGCACCCACCCGGGCCAATTCGTCAACCGGGGCCGGTCCGGCCACCTCAGCCGCCCGAGACGCACGAGCCGCCGGTGCAGCCGCCCCAGCAGCCGACCGGCTCGGGCGAGACCGCGCGCTGCATCCCGATCACGAGCGCGGAGCGGGCGCGCTGCTACCTGAGCGCGACCGGCGGCGTCGCGCAGGGCGAGTCCGGCCTGCGCAACCTGATCCTCGCGCACAGCTTCATCGGCGATCGCGGTCGAGTGCAGAACCTCGCGCGGCAGTACCTGGAGAAGTTCCCGGATACCCCGTTCGCGAGGCGGGTCCGCGAGATGGCTCACTGAGCCACGCCGGGTTGGACAGCGGTCTGTAAGAATCGGTCCCGCCGCCGGTTTCCCTTCGTTGACACCGTCCGAACGGCTCTGCTAGGTTGGCGCCGCCTTTGCGATTTTCCGAATTCGACGTGAGCGGCGACCCGGAAGGAGTGGGCATGACGACGAAGCGAGAGGCGAACGTGTTCAAGACACCGGCGCCGGTCAGGCGCCGTTCCTTGCACGTCCCCAGGCCCGTAGTGGACGCGCGGCCTCGCTCGAGGGTCGTCGGGCCTGTGAGCTCGTTCCGGCGGGGCGGCGGGCTTGCCGGCGCCTTGCTCGTCTGCGCTCTGGTCCACGCGCCGGTCGCGGCGGGAGCCGACGACACCATCTCCGAGGGGAACGGCGATGGGATGGCGCTCAGGCTCTTCCGGCCGGCGGTCGACTCGAAGGGGATGTTCACGATCAACGCCTCGCCGATCCTCGGTCACATGGACCTCTCCTTCGGTCTGGTGCTCGACGGCGGGCTCGGGATCCTGCCGGTGGCCGGCGACGACGGCACCAACTTCGTCGAGGGGCTGTACTCCGGCGTCTTCTCCTTCAACCTCGGCCTCTTCAACGCGGCGGTCGTCGGGGTGCAGCTTCCGGTGATCATCGGGCAGGGCGAGTTCGAGGGCTCCATCGCGGGCCTCGACAGCTCGGGCAGCGGCGAGAACACGAAGACGCTCCTCGACCTGCAGGACCTCGGCGACGTCACGCTGCACACCAAGTTCCGGCTCCTTCGCGTCGAGAGGAACCCGATCGGCCTCGCTGCGGTCCTGCAGATCGGCTTCCCCACCGGGAACTCCCGGAGCTTCGCCGCCGAGCCGGGCTTCTCGATCTGGCCGATGCTGGTCCTCGACGTCGAGCCGACGCGTCGCTTCCGCGCCTCGCTCAACGCGGGCTACCGTCTCGTGACGGGAGAGGGCTCGATCGTCGGCGCGGGCGATCAGGAGATCGAGTATGGGTCGCAGCTCACGCTCGGCGCTGGGCTGAGCTACCAGCTCGTCCTGGGGACGCTCGATCTCGTCGCTGAGTCCTACGCGAACACGCTGCAGACCGACATGTTCAAGCCCAGGGCGACGCCGGTCGAGGCCATCGGGGGCCTCAAGGTCTTCGTCGAGCGCAACTCGTACCTGTACCTCGGCGGCGGCATCGGCGTCACGAACGGCTTCTCCGCCGCCGACCAGCGGCTCTTCCTGGCGTTCATCTTCGAGCCGTCGATCGGCGACCGTGACGGCGACGGGATCAAGGACGACGTGGACCGCTGCATCAACGACCCCGAGGACTTCGATCAGTTCGAGGACGAGGACGGCTGTCCCGAGCCCGACAACGATCGCGACGGGATCCTCGACGTCGACGACGAGTGCCCGCTGATCCCGGAGGACCGGGACGGCGAGGAGGACGAGGACGGTTGCCCCGAGGGCAACGAGGGCGACCGCGACGGAGACGGGATCCTCGACAACGTCGACCAGTGCCCCGACGAGCCCGAGGATCGCGACAACTTCGAGGACGAGGAGGGCTGCCCCGACCCGGACAACGATCAGGACGGCATCCTCGACCCCGACGATCTGTGCCCGAACGACCCCGAAGACCGCGACAACTTCGAGGACACGGACGGGTGCCCCGACCCGGACAACGACAACGACCGCATCCTCGACGTGGACGACCAGTGCCCGAACGACCCCGAGACGTACAACGGCGAGGCCGACGAGGACGGGTGCCCCGACCAGGGCCGCGTGCAGATCGAGGAGAACCAGATCGTCATCCTCGACAAGATCTACTTCGAGACCGACAGCGCCGTGATCCAGGAGCGCTCCTTCCCGATCATCGAGGCGGTGGCGGCGACGCTGCAGGGCAACCCGCAGATCCGGATGATCGAGATCCAGGGGCACGCCGACGAGCGCTCGGATGACGCGTACAACATCCGGTTGACGCGCGACCGCGCGGCCGCCGTGCTCGAGGCTCTGGTCCAGCGCAGCGTCTTGCGGACCAGGGTGCGCTCGGCGGGTTACGGCGAGCGCTGCCCCGTCGACCCGCGGCACAACGCTGCCGCGTGGGAGAAGAACCGCCGCGTAGAGTTCAAGATCCTCGAGACCGACGCCGGTCCGACGGGCGTCGAGGTCGCTTGCCCGGCGGGCCGGGAGCTGATTCCACGCTGACGACACCCAGAAGGAAACGATGACCGAATTCCAGTCCTTCCTCGCGCGGGCGATCCCCGCCATCCCTGCCGATCTCAAGGTGCTCCTCAGGATCCTTCAGGACGAGGACCTCGACGACGGGCCTCGCCTCGAGGCCGCCGGCGCCATCCTGTACACGCTCTCGGCCGGGGACCTCGTCCCGGACTCGATAGGCGTCCTCGGCTACGTCGACGACGCGCTCGTGTGTCGGATCGCGCTCGCGAGGGCGGGCGAAGCCGCTCCTCGCTACCGGGAGCGGTACCCCAAGCTGTACGAGACCCTCGCCACGGACCTCGCCAGCGCGAGAGAGTTCCTTGGCGATGACATCTTCGACTTCGTGGGTCGCGCGGCCGTGGCGCGGACCGACAACGACTACAAGGGCAAGAAGGCCCGGGACTTCCTCACCGATCCCGAGGCGAGCGGCTGGCTGGCCGACGAGGCGAGCGCCGAGATCGCCAAGCTCGTGTTCCGCAAGCCCGACATCGAGCGCGAGCTCAAGAAGGTCGACACGCTCGTGCCGCGGCTGAAGCAGAAGCTCGACGCGGCCAGGGCCAGGGGCTAGCTGCGAAGGCTCACGCGACTCCGTCCACGCCGTCGCAGTTCTGATCGATCCCGTCGCCGTTCGCATCCGCCGCTCCCGGGAAGATGCCTCCGTCGGCGTCGTTGCAATCGTCGCCGCCGGTCGTCCGGGAGGCGTGTCCGTCTCCGTCGCCGTCCACGCCGTCCACGCCGTCGCAGTTCTGATCGATGCCGTCGACGGCCACGCTCCGACTCGCGTACCCGAGGTCGGACGTGCCGGTGTCCCAGTAGCTGATGTGCGCTCCGTCGTCCAGGCCCAGCGCCAGGGACGAGTAGCTCCCCTGCTCCCCACCAACCGACTCGAGCGCCCATCCGCCGCCCCGGTTCGTGGCGAGCTCGAGGCTTCCGCCATGGTAGTAGGAGATGTGCGCGGCGCCGGCCGCGTCCAGAGCCATCCACGAGTCGCCCCCGGTATCCACCGTCACGGGCGCCCATCCGTCGTTCTCGAAACAGGCGGGGGGCGTGACGCAGCCCTCGCCGGCATCGCAGAACGTGTCGGGAGGATCGAGGCACCTGCCGGCGTTCGGCGTGTTGACGCATCCATCGCCGGCGCAGGAGTCGTCGGTGCAGTCGACGTCGTCGTCACAGTCACGGGTCGCGGTCCCGCACTGGTGGTCCTGGCAGGTCCGCACGCGACAGAGCTCTCCGGTCTCGGGGCAATCCTCCGGAACATCGCAATCGGAGTCGCCGTCGCCGTCGCCGTCCGAATCCGCATCGCCGTCGCCGCCACCGTCGGGCTCGCAGTCGCACTCCGGGGCACAGATCGCGCCGCCGCCGCCGCTCCAGGGACCGACCCGCCGGGGCAGTCGCCCCCGCGCCGGCCACAATCCTCGCGACAGATCGACTCGAGGTCGATCTCGAGCCGGCCATCGCTGTCGTCGTCGCAGCCCCAGAGGCGCACGACTCCGTCGACCTCCACGCACTGGGCGACGACGGCGAGGGGACCCTCGGCCGGAACGTGCAAGCTGGGCGCCTCCTCGCCCTTCGTCCACCGAATGTCGGAGACGGGCTCGAGCGGTTCCCCGTCCCCTCGCGGATCCTGGCTCGAGCAGGCGTTCGTGTCGGTGAAGACCAGGAGGCGAAGAGTCCCCGGGCAGTCGTCGACCCGAAACGTCGTCGTCTCCGCGTCTCTCGTGCCGCAGCCGGCCAGGAGGACCACCAGCGAGATTGCCCACTCTGCCCGGCGGCTGCACGTCGTCGCCGTCACGGGTCGGATGATCCGTCAGGCTGGATGCACGTCCGCCTGGCAGTCAGCAGGCAGTCAGCCCCAGTCCCCGGCCCCCGGGCGAACCGACCACGATGTGACAGGCGCCGGCCGCCACGGGTCAGGTCGGATCCTCGATGGAGAGCCCTCGGCAGATGGCACGCACCGTTCCCTTCTTGATGGTGGAATGCCTCGGTACGGGCGAGTGGGCTCCAGTCGCGGGATTGACCCAGACGTCGTGTTTGCCCCCGCGGTGGTGAAGGAAGCACCCGCACGCTCGAAGGTGCTTCTCGAGGGCTCGCCGGTTCACCTCAACCGGCCGCGGCCAGCTTGCGCAGGAGCTTCGCTCGCGATGCGCGCAGCGCGCGGAGAGCATCGCGCGCCATCTCGAACGCTTCCGTCAACGTCTCGGCCTCCGTCACCAGCTCCGGGTCGAGCGGGCTCTTCACGACATACCCACCCTCCTCTGCGGGGGTCAGAGTGAGAACCAGCCGCCCATCGGAGACCGTGTAGGACCGGGACACGGAAGCACCATATCCTGCCTCGCGTTGGCGTCAAGAGCGGGCTCTGGCTCGCCGCGCGCGCCGGTGCCGACGGCGTCGACCACGACCGCCATCGGGCCGCCCGCTCCTCGTGCGCGGGCCGGGGCCGCCATCTGGAGCACCCCGCCGGCGCCATCAGCGTCAGGCGCGGTCCGTCAGGGCGGGAAACACACAGGAAGCGGATCGCAGGTCATCGCGTCCTCGCGAACCGGAACCATCTCGCCGACTCCCAGCATGCCATCGGAGCTCGCACCCCAGCACGACAGCGTCTCGACATTTCACTCGCGAGCCTTCTCTACAAATCGCGAAGCTACTCGTGACGCTTCGCCGTTCCGAGCTTGAGCCGCAGGGTCTTCCGATCGATCTCCAGGATCCCAGCGGCGCGGGTGACGTTGCCGTCCACGCTCGAGAGCACGTTGCGGATGTGCTCGGCCTCGACCTCGGCGAGCGTCCTGTGGTCGCCCGTGGACCGCGGCAGAGAGGCGCGCATGGCCGGCGGCAGCTCGGGGACGTCGATGACGGCGTGGTCGCCCATCACCACGAGTCGCTGCACGACGTTTTCGAGCTCTCGAACGTTGCCCGGCCAGTGGTAGCCCGCGATCGACCTCAAGGCGCCGTCCGAGAAGCGGGGCACGGGCTTCCCGAGCTCGCCCGCGAACTTCTCCGCGAAGTGACGGGTGAGCCGGAGGACGTCGTCGCCGCGGTCCCGCAGGGCAGGCACGTCGATGGTCAGGACCGCGATCCGGAAGAACAGGTCATCGCGGAAGGCCCCGCGCTCGACGAGGGCGCCGAGGTCCTTGTTCGTCGCGGCCAGGATCCGGACATCGAGCTGCATGGGCCTGCTCGAGCCGACCATGAACACCTGCTTGTCCTCCAGGACGCGCAGGAGCTTGACCTGCATGGCGATCGGCAGGTCGCCGATCTCGTCCAGGAAGATCGTCCCGCCA
Source organism: Deltaproteobacteria bacterium (assembly GCA_016190375.1). GTDB lineage: Bacteria > Myxococcota_A > Polyangia > JACPQR01 > JACPQR01 > JACPQR01. The sequence goes on along the minus strand of JACPQR010000081.1, from coordinate 19,023 downwards.
TCGGCGGTCTGGAAGAAGCCCGCGCGCGACTCCGCGGCGCCCGTGAACGCTCCCTTGCGGTGCCCGAACAGCTCGCTCTCGATCAGCCCGTCGGGAATTCCACCACAGTTGACCGGCACGAACGGCGCCGCCGCCCGCGCGCTTCCGTAGTGAATCGCACGGGCGACGAGCTCCTTGCCCGTGCCGCTCTCCCCCGTGATCAGGCACGTCGCCGACGTCAGAGCCGCCTTTCCGATCGCGTGGTTCAGCCTGCGCGCCTGCGCGGAGTCGCCGATGAGGCCGGCGTGCCTCGAGGGCAGGCGGTCCGCAGGCGCGAGCCCGGCGCGGCGCATCCGCAGCTTGTCCAGCGAGCGCCTGACCGCCGCTACGAGCTCGTCCTCGGTGAACGGCTTGGGCAGGTACTCGTCCGCCCCGGTCTTGACCGCCTCGACCGCTCCCTCGATCGACGGGAACCCCGTGATCATCATGACCTCGGTGTCCGCGAGGTTCTCGCGGACGTGGCGCACCAGATCCAGCCCGCTCGCCTTCGGCATCTTCAGATCGGTGATGACGAGATCGACGGGCCCCTCATCGAGCGCTGCCATGGCCTCGGCCACACCCGAAGCGACGCGCACGCGCCATCCGCGCGAGACCAAGTTGCGCTGGACGACTTCGAGCGTCTCGGGGGCGTCGTCGACGACGAGGATCTGGTCCACCTATGGCTCCTCCGCCGCTGTCCGCTCCAGGGGCAGCCGGATCTCGAAGCGGGTTCCTACTCCGATCTGGCTCTGCACGCCAACCGTGCCCCCGTGCGACGTCACGATTCCGTGGACGACGGGCAGACCGAGCCCCGTGCCCTCGCCGACGTCCTTCGTGGTGAAGAAGGGGATGAAGACCTGCCGCCGGACCTCCTCGGTCATGCCGACGCCGGTATCCTCGACGAGGAGCGTGATGTTCTCGCCCGACCTCCTCGTCCGGATCGTCAGTCGGCCCCCGTCGGGCATGGCCTGAGCGGCGTTGACCACGAGGTTGACCAGGACCTGGAGGAGCTGCGAGGGATCGGCCGTGAGCGACGGGAGCCCCGCCTCCAGATCGCGCGCGAGCTCGATCCCGCCCTTCGCGAGGCGCGACTCGAGGATGTACAGACCGTCGCACACCATCTGGTTGAGGTCGACCTGGGTCTTCCGGGGAGGCATCTGCCTCGCGAAGAGCATGAGCTTCTTGACCACCTCGCGCGCGTGAAGGGCGGCCTTGACGATCTTCTCGGTATCCGAGCGGGCCTGCTCCGGCAGCCCCTCGCACTTCGCCGCGAGCTGCGCGAAGCCCAGGATGCTCCCGAGCGGCTCGTTGAGCTCGTGGGCCACGCCCGCCGCGAGCTGCCCGATCGTCGCGAGCCGGTCGGCGTGCCGGAGCTGCTCCGACAGCCTCTGGCGCTCCTCGTCCGCATGACGGCGTTCGAGGACCAGCGCCACCTCGCGCGCGATCGTGTCGATGAGGCTGCGCTCCTCCTTCAGGAACGGCCCCTCGTCGAGATCGGGCATCTGGCGGAGGTAGGTCACCTCGACGAATCCGCGCTCGACTCCCTCGACGACCACCGCGGCGCGCTGGCTCTGGCTGCCTTGCTGGAAGCCCTCGGTCGTCCACGTGCGGCCGTCGAGGAGGATGCGGGCGGACGTGACGTCCGGGTACTGCCAGGCGGGCGGCAGCAGCCGCACCACGGCCTGGATCTGATCGCCGAGCGAGATCCCCTCGCGCACCATGAGCTGCGCGATGCTGTAGAGGCAGGTCAGCTCCTTGACCCGTTCGCGAAGCGCCAGCTCGATCGGGTTCACGAGCGCGAATGTTGCGGGAGCCGAGCCGCTTGCGCAAGGACGCGCCGGGGAGGTTCTCCCCAGCGGGTCGGATCTCCCCGGCCGCCTGTGAGGCCGCGCCCGCGGTTCGCGGCGAAAACCTGCCGGCACGCACGTTGCTCGGGCGAACGGGCGCGAGCCCAAGCGGCCCGCGCAACCAGGAGGCCAGGATGGGAAGGCCCGTACCGGGTGGCTTGTGCTCGACGTGTGCCGTGGTGGGGACCTGCGCTCACGTCGTCACCGCGAAGAAGGACGTACTGTTCTGCGAGGAGTTCGAGGCATCGCCCAGCCCTCGGCCGCCGGAGGCCGCGGTCATGGCCGTGGCCGCGACCGCGAGCGAGACAGGCATCCGCGCCCTGGGCCTGTGCCGCAACTGCGAGCTCCGCGCGTCGTGCACGCTGCCCGGCTCGGACGCGGGTGTGTGGCACTGCGAGGAGTATCGCTAGTTGGGCATCCAGCCGCTCCTCGACAAGCACGCGCGGGACCGCTTCGGCCTGATGTCCATCCTGGGCGACATCCAGGCCAAGTACGGGTTCCTGCCGGCTGACGCGCTTCGCGCCGTCGCCGAGGGAACCGGGCGATCCCTGGTCGACGTCTACGCGGTCGCCACCTTCTACCGCGCCTTCAGCCTGAAGCCGCGGGGTAAGCACCTGTGCTCGGTCTGTGTGGGCACCGCCTGCCACGTCCGGGGCTCGCGGCTCGTGGCCGGCGAGGTCCGAAACCGGCTGGGCGTCGGGCCCGGAGAGACCACCGCGGACCGCGAGCTCACGTTCGAGACGGTCAATTGCCTTGGCGCCTGCGCGCTCGGACCGATCGTCGTGATCGACGGTCGCACGTTCAGCAACGTGGGGGTTCGGGGCGTCAGGGGCCTTCTGGCTCGCGCCCGCAACGGCGAGGCCGCAGGGGGCTTCGATCGTCCGACCTTCACCGTCGACGTGAGCTGCCCCTGCTGCAACCACAGTCTCATGACCACCGAGCACCTCATCGACGGCCACCCCTCGATCCACGTGACCGCCTCGTTCGGCCTCGAGCACGGCTGGCTGAGGCTCTCCGCCGTCTACGGCAGCTACACGATCGAGTCGGAGCACGAGATACCGATGGACGTGGAGGCGAGCTTCTTCTGCCCGCACTGCCACTCCGAGCTCGTGGGCGCATCGCCCTGCCCGGAGTGCGGCGCGGGAATGGTGCCGATGCTCGTCCGCGGCGGCGGGGTCGTGCAGGTGTGCGGGCGGCGGGGTTGCAAGAGCCACCGGCTGGACATCGGCCGGGCGAGCCCCTGACGGGAGAGCGATGGAGAAGCTGTCTTCGCTGGCCGAGCTGCGAGCGCTGCAGGAGCGGATCCGCGACGAGCGCGATCCGACTCAGCCCACGGTCGTGATCCCCTCGGGTACCTGCGGGCAGGCGAGCGGCGCGAGCGACCTCATCCGGATCGCGAAGCGAGAGATCCTGGGCAACGGGCTGGCCGCTCATCTCCGGCTTCGCATCACGGGCTGCCGCGGCTATTGCGAGATGGAGCCCTTCGTGGTCGTCGAACCCCGCGGCACCTTCTATCCGAAGGTCCGGCCCGAGGACATGGCGAGCATCGTGCAGGCCGCCGCTCACGGCGAGGTGCTCCCCGATCGCCTGTACCGCGAGCCAATCTCGGGAGCGCGCTTCGAGCAGTGGAGCGAGATCCCGTTCTTCAAGCGACAGCGCCGGACGCTCCTGTTGCGGAACGACCGCGTCGACCCGATCCAGATCTCCGACTACCTCGAGAACGGAGGTTACTCGAGCCTCGCGCGGGTGCTCGAGCTCGAACCGGCGGCGGCGATCGAGGAGATGAAGGCGTCGGGCCTGCGTGGCCGCGGCGGCGCCGGGTTTCCGACGGGCCTCAAGTGGGAGCTCCTCGCGAAGCAGGAGAGCGGCACGGGCAAGTACCTGGTGTGCAACGCCGACGAGGGGGATCCGGGCGCCTACATGGATCGCGCGGTCCTCGAGGGGAACCCCCAGAGCATCATCGAGGGAATGCTCATCGGCGCCTTCGCCACCTGCGCGACGGAGGGCATCATCTACGTCCGCAGCGAGTATCCGCTGGCGATCAAGCACCTGGTCATCGCGCTCCGGCAGGCGCGAGCGCTGGGCCTGCTCGGTGACGGCATCCTCGGGACGGCGCTCTCGTTCGACATCCGGCTGGCTCGGGGCGCGGGTGCGTTCGTCTGTGGCGAGGAGACGGCGCTGATGCGCTCGGTCGAGGGGCTGGTCGGCGAGCCACGGCAGCGCCCTCCGTACCCCGTCGAACGAGGCATCGGGGGCAAGCCCACCGCCATCAACAACGTCGAGACCTGGGCGAACGTCCCGGTCATCTTCGAGCGGAGCGCCGCCGAGTTCGCAAGCGTCGGGACGCCCAAGAGCCGCGGCACGAAGATCTTCAGCCTCGTCGGCAAGATCCGGAACACCGGCCTCGTGGAGGTCCCGATGGGGATGACCATCGGCGAGATCGTCCACGACATCGGCGGTGGTCCCCGCAAGGGCGATCTCAAGGCCGTCCAGACGGGCGGCCCCTCGGGCGGCTGCATCCCGGCGCGGCTGTTCGACCTGCCGATCGACTACGACACGCTCGCCAGGGCTGGGTCGATCATGGGCTCGGGCGGGATGATCGTGCTGGACGACGAGACCTGCATGGTCGACGTCGCCAGGTACTTCACGGCGTTCCTGGAGGACGAGTCCTGCGGCAAGTGCTTCACGTGCCGCAAGGGCACGCAGAGGATGCACGAGATCCTCGAGGACATCACCCACGGCCGGGCGACGGTCGATCATCTGGACCTGCTCGAGGAGCTGGCCGCGGTGGTCCAGGACACCACGATGTGCGGGCTGGGACAGACGGCGAGTAACCCTGTCTCGAGCACCCTGCGCTACTTCCGGAGCGAGTACTTGCGGCACATCGTCGACAAGCGCTGCGACGCCTTCGCCTGCCGCGATCTGGTCGGCGCTCCCTGCCAGTCGGCCTGTCCCCTCGGGACCGAGGCCTGGCGCTACGTCGCGCACATCGCCCGCCAGGACTACGAGGAAGCGTACCGGGTGCTGCGCGAGTCGAACCCGTTCCCGTCGGTGTGCGCCCGGGTCTGCAACCATCCCTGCGAGACTCGCTGCCGCTCGGGTTCCCTCGGCGGCGAGCCGATCGCGGTCCGGGCCCTCAAGCGATTCCTCACCGATCGCGTCGACCCGAGCATGTTCGTGCCCAAGCGGTCCGCGCGGGCGCCGGCAGGCGCGCGGGTGGCGGTGGTAGGGGCGGGGCCCGCGGGTCTCGCCGCCGCCCACTACCTCGCGCTCGAAGGCCACGAGGTCACGCTCTTCGAGGCGGCCGAGCGCCCCGGCGGCACGCTCCGGTCCGGGATCCCGCCGTATCGGCTCCCGCACGACGTCCTCGACCGCGAGATCGCTGCGATCGTGTCGGACCCGCTCGTCACGCTGCGCTGCGGGCAGGCACTCGGGCGCGACTTCACGATCGAGGGCCTCCTCGGCGCGGGCTGCGGCGCCGTTCTCTTGGCGCTCGGCGCGCACAGGAGTCTGGCGCTGGGGCTCGAGGGCGAGGACGCGGCGGGCGTCTTCCCGGCGATGCGGCTCCTCGAGGCCTCGAACCTGCGCGGCGAGTGGCTCGCCCGCGGCCGCGTAGGCGTGATCGGTGGCGGAAATGCGGCCGTGGACGCCGCCCGGGTCGCGCTGAGACAGCCCGAGGTCGACAGCGTGACCATCTACTACCGCCGGACCCGACGCGAGATGCCGGCCTTCCGCGGGGAGATCCTCGCGGCGCTCGAGGAGGGCGTGCAGCTCGTCGAGCTCGTGACGCCCATGCGGCTGACGGTTCGAGAGGGACGGCTCACCGGGCTCGATATGGTGCACAACGAGCTCGGCGAGCGCGACGAGAGCGGGCGGCGAAAGCCCGTGCCGGTCCCGGGCACCCGGCACACGGTGCCGCTCGAGACTCTGATCGTCGCGATCCGCGAGGAATGCGACTCTTCCTGCCTATCGGGCGAGCAGGAGATCCAGCTCGGCAGGGGCGGAACGGTCCGCGTCGACCGCGAGACGCTCGAGACCGACCGGCGCGGGGTCTTCGCCGCCGGCGACGCGATCCGCGGACCCGATACGGTGGTCGACGCGATCGCCGACGGCAAGCGAGCCGCTCGCACCATCGGCTGCTTCTTGCGGGGCGAGATGATGCGGCGGCCGGCGGTGCCCGTGCTCCCCGAGGTCTGGGTCGAGCACGTCCCGCTCGGTGACGACGAGCTCGACCGGGCGAAGCGCCCCGCCGCGCCATCGGCACCTCCCGAGTCGCGGCGCAGGAGCTTCGTCGAGGTCGAGCAGGTGCTCTCGGAGCGCGCGGCCGTCGCCGAGGCGCGCCGGTGCCTGAGGTGCGACCTCGACTTCACCCGGCCCCGCGAGCTCGTCGCCCAGCACCAGCCGGCGGAGGCGTCGCGATGATCGAGCTCGCGATGAACGGCATCCACGCCACGGCCGAGCGAGGCTGGACGCTGCTCGAGACGGCGCAGTTCTACGGGATCCCCATCCCAACGCTCTGTCACCGCGAGGGTCTGACTCCCTACGGCGCCTGCAGGCTCTGCGTGGTCGAGATCGGCGAGGGCCCGGGCGCGAGGCTGGTCTCGTCCTGCACCTATCCCGCCCAGCCGGGCTTGCGAGTGCGTACCGCGACGGCGCGCGTCGTCCGCGCACGGCGAATGGTCCTCGAGCTCCTGCTCGCTAGCTGTCCGCAGTCGAAGGTCATCCAGGACCTCGCCGCGGCGCACGGCGTGCGGCGGCAGAGGTTCCGACAAGAGCACGAGACCTGCATCCTGTGCGGGCTGTGCGCGCGCATCTGCTCCGAGCAGATGATGGCGGGCGCGATCGGGTTCCGCGGGCGCGGCGGTCGCCGGTCGCTGGGCGCCCCGTTCGACCTCGCCTCCGACGTCTGCCGCCACTGCGGCGCCTGCATGTACGTCTGCCCCGCGTGTCAGCTCCGCTGCACGTTCACCGATCCGGAGAAGGCCGTCTGCGGCGGGTGCGCCAACCTGCGACCGCCCTGCGTCGAGAAGCCCGCCTTCGACGACCTGATGTGTTTCTTGACCCCCTGCGTCGCGTGCGAGATCCGCGCGGACACGAAGGGCGAGGTGAGGAAATGATCCATTCGCGCACCAACACGTCCGCCGCGACCTTGACCAAGAACCGAACCGAGGGATCGATCACGTCCGAGTCCGGCATGTGCGTCACCTGCGTCGACGGCTGCGTCGGCATGTGCGAGATCGGCAAGTCCGCATACCGCGGCCACGAGGTGATCTACCCGCAGCCCTTCGGAGTGATCACCGCGGCAGCCGAGAAGAAGTACCCGATCGGTTACTCGCACTTCAGCATCATGGGGACGGCCACGGGCGCGCACGGCATCGAGGCCGACAGCGACAAGGCAATCTTCCCTGCGGTCGACCTCGAGGTGCGGATCGGCCGCGACCGCGGCCTGCGCTTCCGGCTCCCCTGGCTCATCCCGGGCATCGGCTCGACCGACGTCGCCAAGAACAACTGGGAGGGGCTGGCGATCGGATCGGCCCTGGCGGGTACGGCCCTGACCATCGGCGAGAACGTGGCCGGGATGGACCCCGAGGCGGCGATCGAGGACGGGCGCGTCCAGGACACCTCCGATCTGAAGCGGCGCGTCGGGCTCTACAAGAGCCATCAGCGCGACGGCTACGGCGCCATCATCGTCCAGGCCAACGTCGAAGACACGCGGCTTCGGGTCCAGGAGTACGCGATCGAGAAGCTGGGAGTGAGCTGCGTCGAGCTCAAGTGGGGGCAGGGCGCCAAGGACATCGGCGGCGAGGTCAAGCTGAGGAGCCTCGAGAAGGCGCGGGTGCTCCACGAGCGCGGGTACATCGTTCTGCCGGATCCGACCGATCCGGGCGTCGTCGAGGCGTTCCGTCGCGGAGCGTTCACCGAGTTCGAGCGCCACTCGCGCGTCGGCATGGCGGACGAGGAGTCGTTCGCCAGGCGCGTCGAGGAGCTGCGATCGGCGGGCGCGAGGAACGTCTTCCTCAAGACCGGCGCTTACCGTCCGGCCGATCTCGCCCGTGCTCTCGCCTGGTCGGCCCGGTACGGCGTGGATCTGCTCACCGTCGACGGCGCGGGCGGCGGCACGGGAATGAGCCCCTGGAGGATGATGAACGAGTGGGGCGTCCCGCCCGTGGAGCTGCACTCCCTGCTCTTCCAGTTCGCTGATCGTCTCGCGCGCAAGGGCGTCAAGCTCCCGCCCATCGCCCTCGCGGGCGGCTTCGCGTTCGAGGACCAGATCTTCAAGGGCCTTGCGCTCGGCGCTCCCTACGTCAAGCTCATCGGCATGGCGCGAGGGCCGATCGCCTCGGCGATGGTCGGAAAGACGATCGGCCTGGGCATCCAGCAGGGCGAGCTCCCCGTCTACGTGGAGCGCTTCGGCAAGACCAAGGACGAGCTCTTCGTGACCGCCACCGCGCTTCGCCGGGAGCTCGGCGACGCGGCCTTCGACGAGCTCCCGACCGGCGCCCTCGGCCTGTACACCTATTACGAGCGGCTGGCCCAGGGCCTGCGCCAGCTCATGGCGGGCAACCGCAAGTTCGCGATGGAGCACATCCGCCGCGACGACATCGCGGCCCTGACCCGCGACGCCGCCGAGGTGAGCGGCATCCGCTACATCACCGAGGTCGACGCCGCCGAGGTCGAGAAGATCCTCGGCGCGTGATTCCCTGACGTCAGTCGACGCTGCCGGGACACGACCACTGGACGTGCAGGCCGCGCAGGACGGGGGCCGTCCGGCGGTCGTCGGAGCGCAGGGTGATCTCGACCTCGAGATAGCGGCCCGACTCCTGCCCGGCTCGCGCGAGCGCGGCGGCGAGGTCGAGCTCGGTACCGTCCTCGGGGACCGTGCCGACCGGCAGCCAGGGCAGCGCCGACAGATCGGCAACGTCGTCGCCGGTGCGAGCCACCACCACGATGCTCGATCCGGCCGGCGTATCGGCGTCGACCACGATTCGCTGCCAGTCGGTGTCGCCCTCCGTGCAGCCGCCCCAGGCACGCCCCCATCTTCCGTTCGGGTCCAGCGCGTTGCGACGCTGCAGGCCCGTGATGTCGCCACGGACGTATGGAGCGCTCAGACAGGCCGCCCCGCCGCAGTCGGCGAGCACGCGCTGCGTCTGCTCGGTCTCGACGTCGATCACCGTGGCCGTGCCGTCGTTGTAGCCGAACGTCCAGGCCTGGCCTTCGAAGTCGGCGGCCATCCCGAACGTGGCCGTGCCGGGAGTGGGAATCGTGTGCCACTCGAGGTCGTCGTCGTTCGAGACGCGGTACACGAGCTCGTCGTCCGTGTAGGTGCCGACCCAGATCGATCCTCGACCGTCCGATGCCAGCCCGCCCATCATGCCCGTCGTCGAGCTCGGTCCGGGCACGAGGCCGACCGCCTCGAACACGTCGCGATCGCGATCGAAGCGGAACAGATCGTTGCCGCTGATCCATGGCGCGTCGTTCTCGTCCACGATCACGCGCATCGCTCCGTCCCCCTGGGGCAGCATGAACGTGACCAGGCTGTCCTCGGGATCGGTCGTGTCGACCCGTCCGACGGCGCTCGTCATGGCCGTGAACCAGAGGAAGCCCTCGCGGTCCACCGCGGCTCCGTAGGGCGAGAGGCCCGGTGTCGGTGCCTCGACGCCCGTCAGCTCGCCCGTCTCGGTATCGAACTGGAGGAAGCGCTGCTCGCCGTACATCCCGACCCAGCCCCGCTCGACGGGCGCCGCGTCGAGCTCGGCGATGCCGTGGATCGCCACCGCGCGCGCGATCGCGTCCTCTCCGTCGCCGACGACCGTGTGCCAGAGGATGCACTCGTCTTCCCAGCCGTCGTGCGAGTCGAACGGCAGGACGTCGCTCCAGCCCCCCGACGTCTCGATCGAGCCGTTCTGATTGCGGTCGGGGCAGTCGTCCGAGCTCGCGGAGACCTTGGTGATCGACGACATCTCGCCGAAGCCACGGTTCGCGACGATCACGTTTCCGAGATCGTCGACCGCAGTCCGCGATGGGCTGTCTCCGCTGAAGATCGCGAGGCCGACGTGTCTGGGACCGGTGTAGAAGGCGGCCTCGACGTCGTAGGTCAGCGTGTTGACGCGAAGGATCTGGCCGGTGGCGCTCGACGACGGCCAGATCACGTGCAGGCTCGAGGAGCTTCCTTCGAGCGTCAGGTAGCCCTCCGGCGTTTCGACCAGATGCGCGGCCTCCTCTTCGAGATCGAACGGCTCGCAGCCGTCGCCCGGACCGGCGCAGTGGTCCTGGCAGGGCATGCACGTGCCGCATTCGCTCAGCACGCCCTCGTCGACCTCGCCGTTGCAGTCGTTGTCGGCCTCGTCGCAGAGCTCCTCGCTCGGCAGCACCTGCTCGTGGCACTCGCCGAGGACGCCGTCCTCGCAGACCTGCGTTCCCTCGGTGCATCGGCCCACGCCGCTCGTGCCGTCGGGACCGTGGTAGCAGGCACGAAGCTCCTGGCCGCCGCAGGGACAGCCGCGCCGCTGCGGATTGGTGTCGCACTCGAGCCCGCACTCGTCGGTGGTGGTCGGATCGGTGTCGTCGCAGTCGTCGGCCGCGCAGTCCCGGCCGAAACCGGCACCGTCTCCGTCGCGGTCGACGCAATCGGTGCCGCCGTCGCCGGCGACGTCGGGCTCGCCCGACTCGTCGGAGCTCCCGGGGGCACAGCCGACGGCCGCGATGGCCGCGACGGCGAGCCAGGAGCGCAACAAAACAGTCCTATCCTTCACGGTCGCCTCCGGTCGTTCCGGCGCGGCCCCGGGGCAAGGCATGTGCCACGCGGAAAAGCGGTGTTGGACACGACCTGCGCCCGGGCGGTTGTCGAATCGACAACGTCCGGTTGCGCTGGGGTGGAGTGTACCATTGGCGGGCTTGCATCGGCTCGCTCCCTTGTTGGCTTCCTGCGCGCTCCGTGACGTCAACTGCAGGCACGCTCCAGGCCGCCAAGCTAGCTCCTGCACCTGTGACGGGCGGCTATCAGCGCAGCATCGTGGAAAACGGTCTTGACCCAATTCCATGATGCCGGAAAATGGTCATATGGACCGCGCTCTGGAGCAGCTGCCCGAGGCCCGGCACTTCCCGGCAGGACGAATGGCGTTCGTCGTCGGTCCGCGTCAGGTGGGCAAGACCGTTCTGGCGAGGAAGCTGGCCGAGCGCCGCGGCTCGGTCGACCTCTGCCGCAACTGGGACGACCTCGAGTGGCGGCGCGAATTCGCCCGTGCGCCCTACGGGTTCGTCGATGCCTACCGGCCCAGGCGCCGCGCCGGAAAGCCCCTCGTCGTGATCGACGAGATCCACAAGTACCCGCGGTGGAAGAGATACCTGAAGGGGATTTCTTGCTCACTCGCGAAGGCAGGCCGTGGGCGCTCATCGAGGCGAAGCAGAGCGAGACCAGTCCCGGTCCGGCCCTCGGGTACTTTGCCGACAGGCTGGGCGTCAAGCACAGGTTGCTCGTCGTCGCCAACCTGCGGGAGTCCGGCACGGCGGGCGATCTGCACGTGCTCGACGCGCCCACGTTCCTGATGGGCCTCCCAGTGTGAACAGAGTGCTTCGAAATCAGACCGGGGAGCGCGCGATCCCGCGGAGCCGCGCCAGGACGGCCTCGAGGTCAGGCGGCAGGGACAGGTTCTCGATGCGCTCGGCGCGCCGAAGGTGGACGACGAGGACGCCCGACGTCTGACAGTCCTCTCGCTGCGGCTCGCGGATGCACCACATCGCGACGATCCTCGAGCGAGAAGTGATCCATCGGGTCCTCGCCCACCTGGGTCTCGACGACGATCCCGACGCCCAGCCCCCGCACTCCGGCGGGAGCCCTGCGTAGCCCAGTGCGTCCCACGCGGACATTGTCAGAGCCCGCCCATTGTGGGAACGGGCCCAGTGAGATCCGTGCCGTGGCCCTCCAGATCCTCATCGTCGATCTCATCCTCCGCAACGGCGCCGATTTCGTGGTCGTCGACCACAAGACGGGAAAGAAGTTCAACGACGAGGATGAGGGGCAGTTGGTGCTCTACGCGGAGTACGTTCGCCGCAAGTACCGGGCACGTCGGTGTCTGGGTGTCTTTGACCAATACCGAATCGTTCCGAACCTGGCGACGGTAAGAAATCCCGTTCACCAGCGGACCAGCGTGAATGTCGCCGCGGCGCGAACGAAAGCCCTCGTCCCGCGGTTCAGACGTGCCTGGTCAGCAATCCAGTCGATCCGCGACGAACGCGATGCCTTGCGGGGCGACGAGTGCTGGTTCTGTTTCTAGCGAGCGGCAAGCGCACCTAGTAACGCACGACCATCCTGGCAGCGCCCCCCTCGGGGACGTCGACGTCTGCGCTCCGCTCGCCCAGCCGCTCGTGCCAGACCCGGACGCGCCGCGGCCCGGCGGGAAGGCCGTCGATCCGGAAGGAGCCGTCCGGGCCGGTCACGGCATGGTAGGGGTGATCGAAGACGAGGGCCCAAGCCGACATCCAGGTGTGGCCGACGTCGCAGCGGAAGTGGACGCGGCCCGCATTGCCCAGGCGCTTCGTCACGGTCAAGCCGGCGAAGGGAATTGCGATGTTGAAGAGAGTGCGACTCGTGCCGAGGACGGCGTGAACCGTGTGGAGGACGGAGTCCTGGCTGGTGAACACGATCGCCGCCCCGGCCGTCGCGCTCATGACACGGGGCACGAAACGGCACCGCCTCTGATCGAGACGGATCTCCCGGGGTGAGAACCCCGCGGGTCGCGCGAGGCCCTCGACCCAGACGACTGCGTTCGCCAGCCCGCCTCCGGGCGCGACCAGAAGCGATTCGTCGGCGACCTCGGTCCCGCACACCTCCCGTTGCCTCGCCACGCGCTGCGAGCCAGCGGGCTGCCCGGCGTGCGCGCGGACCTCGCCGGCGAGGGTGCCGAGCCGGGGCTCGTCCGCCGCCGACCGCGAAGCGAACAGGACAGCGGCCGACAGGGTCAAAGCGGTGCGCAGGCTCACGCGGACATTGTGCCTCTCTCGGCGCCGGCGCGAGGTGATCGTTCTCACGGGCCCTGCCGTCGGCCCCCGACGGAGCCCCGAGCTTCGTCGACCGCTCGAGACGCGTGCTAAGCTGGGCTCGATGGCGACGCAGGTCGAGCACGTGTCGGAGGCCACGCCGGGGGCATCGCCATCGGGGCGCGTGATCCTCCACGGCGTGCCGTGGGAGCGGTACGACGCTTTGGTTCAGCTCCTCGGCGACGAGTACCCCGGACTGCGGCTCACCTATCTCGAGGGGACGCTGGAGATCATGACCACCTCGCCAGAGCACGAGCGCTGGAAGAAGACGATCGCGCGGCTCATCGAGATGTGGGCCATCGAGAGGGATGTGAAGCTGAACGGATACGGTGCCGCGACCTTCCGGAACAGAGCGAAGGAGCGCGGGCTCGAGCCCGACGAGTGCTACGTTCTCGGTGAGCTCGTCGACGTGCCGGACGTCGCGATCGAGGTCGTCCGAACGCACGGCGGCATAGACAAGCTGGAGGTGTACGCCGGCCTGGGTGTCCCCGAGGTCTGGTTCTGGGAGGACGGCTCGCTGGTCGTCTACCGTCTTGCCGGCCAGACCTACGAGAGGCAGGAGCGGAGCTCGATCTTGCCGGAGCTGGACCTGCCGCAGCTCGCGTCTTTCGTCACGATCCCCGACCAGACCGACGCCGTTCGTGCCTACCGGGACGCGCTGCGCCGAACGAGTGGCCTCTGAGCACTACTCGCAGTCGAAGCGGAACGTGTTCGAGAGCGCGAGCTGGGGTGCGTCTACGAGCGAGCCGTGCGTGCTGTACTGCACCTGGAGGTGGACCTGGCGGCCATCGCAGAGGACGGCGGGGTCCGGGCCGCCTTCCTCCGGGATGGGAGGTGACTGCGTGCCCTCGTAGTCCACGGACTCCGACTCGCCCGGGCCGAGGACGTTGTCGAACTCGGTGATCCGATCGACCCGGACGCGGCCGAGGACGTCTGCGGTAGCCTCGTCCTCGACCGCGACGTTGGGGCTGACGGTCACGGTCGTCTCGGGCGCCGACTCGCCGTTGACCCACTCGACCGACATCCGGACCGTGATCGCCCCAGGCTCCTCGGTCGCGACCTCGCCCTGGGCGCCAGTCACCGCCGGTATCAGCTCGAAGTCCTTCGTCTCGGGGATGCATCCCGCGACGAGGAAGATGAGGACGAGAGGCCGATCCATGGCTGGATGCTAGCACCCTCGGGCGCCCATTGACGCTCGGGCCGGCTCGGGCGTACGAAGCGCCGGGTCGATCGATGCAGGAGAGCTCGGGCATCCCGGTTGATCCACACCTCGGCGAGGTGCTGGACGGCCGATACCGGATCGACTCGCTCATCGGGACGGGTGGCATCGGCGCCGTGTACCGCGGCACCCACCTCACGCTGGGCAAGCCCGTCGCCATCAAGCTCCTCAAGCCCGAGTTCGCGCAGGTTCCCGAGTTCCTCGCGCGTTTCGACAGGGAGGCGCGGGCTCTTTCCAGGCTGTCGCACGTGAACATCGTCTCCGTCACGGACTTCGGCGTCGCGAACGGTTTTCCGTATCTGGTGATGGAGCTCCTCGAGGGCTCGTCGCTCGAGGCCGAGATCGACGCGGGCCGGGTGGACCTGGAGCGAGGGCTGGCGATCGGGCGGCAGATCCTGGCGACCCTCGAGTACGCGCACGGTCAGGGCGTGGTCCACAGGGATCTCAAGCCCCAGAACGTCATGCTGATCGACCAGCCCGGGATGCGCGACCTCGTCAAGATCCTGGACTTCGGGCTCGCCAAGATCGTCACGGACGAACAGGTGGCCGGCGGAGGAGGCCGCGGCGATCCCACGCTCACCAGGCACGGCACGATCTTCGGGACGCCCGCCTACATGTCGCCCGAGCAGGCCGCCGGAGACGCTGCCGATGCCCGGAGCGACGTGTACAGCGCCGGGGTCATCCTCTTCGAGCTCATGACGGGCCGCGTGCCTTTCCTGTCCGAGGTCCCGGCGGAGCTGATCCGCCATCACATCACGACTCGCCCCCCGCGGATGGCGGACGTCGCGCCCGAAGCGGGGATCTCCGAGAACCTGGAGCGCGTGGTCGCGCGCGCGATGCACAAGGACCGCGGCGGGCGGTATCAGACGTCGGCCGATCTGCTCGAAGCGCTCACCGAGGCCGTCGCGCTCGGTGCTCGCGCGAAGGACTCGTCCCCGAGCTCCTCGCAGGAGACGAAGAAGTATCCTTCGCTCGCCTCTCGGCCCACCGGGACCGACAGGACGCTCCCGGCGACGCCGGCGATCGTCGCGGGCACGCGGCTCGTCCGGCAGCGCAAGGGGCTGATCCTCGGGGCGAGCCTCGTCGTCGTGGTCCTCGGCGCGGTGGCGGTCGTGCTTCGCATCGCCGGGTCCGATCCCGTTGCACCTGGTCTCGAAGGGCCGGGGCCGAGCCCCGCCACTTCGTCTGCGAGAACCCGTCCCCGTCACCCCGCCGTCGACCCGAGCGGGGCGACGGGAACCTCGACCGGACGACCGTCGAGACCACCTGCGAGGGATCCCTGGCTCGGTGAGGATCTGCCGCCCGAGCTCGTGCGAGCGCTGCTCCTGGTGGACAACGACAAGTTCGAGGAGTCGGAGGGGTACGCCAAGCTCTGGGTGAAGCGACATCGGTCCGATCCCCGCGCTCACCTCGTGCTCGGGCACGGCTACTGCGGGCGCGGCTGGCGGCGCGACGGCCTGTGGCGCTACAAGCTGGCGCTGAGGATCGACGAATCGGTGCGGGGCGATCCGAGGCTCCTCGAGAACCTCGTCGCAGGCCTGGCGGACGAGCGCGTGGGCCAGGGCGCGGACCAGATGATCCGCTCCGTCTATGGAGCCGAAGCCGTCGGGGGCCTCCTGGCCGCGACGGTGTCGTCCCGGACGCTCGGAGGAGCGCACAGGGCGATACGGATCCTCGAGGATCTCGGCCATGGGGGCGAGATCGATCGAGTCGCGGTCGCGCTGGCGGATCTGGCCCGCGCGAGGCGCTGCCAGGATCGCCAAGCCGCCATGTCGATCGTGGGGGGAGCCGCCGACGATCCCCGGGTCCGTTCGGCGCTGGAGACGCTACGCAGAGATCCCGCGGTTGCCCGGTGCCTCGCCGCCGAGGTCGGCGAGACGAACGACGGTCTATGAGAGGAGGCGCTTCGCCCTGGCTGCCGCCTGCTCGAGGAGCGCGTCGCGGCGCGCGGCGTCGAACCCGAGGCGGGTCGCGAGGTCGGTGAGGAACGCCTTCTCCTTCTCGTCCTGCTTGCCGTCGATGAACGTGATGATCACGGCGTGCTGCAGGAGCGCGTCCCGGTCGGACGGCGCGAGAGCGTCGAGCTGCAGATCGTCGAGCGTCCGTCGGGTCTTCGCGTACTCGCGCAGGTCCCGGGCATCCTCGGCCGTCGCCTCGTACGCCGAGAGGATGGCCTCGATGACCTCGCTCTCCTCGCTCTCGACCCGCCCGTCGGCCCACGCCACGGCCACGAGCGACTTGACCATCGTCTTCTGGAAATCCTGCATTCGAAGCGCCTCCGGGTAGAGCGGGACCATAACACAACCGACGTCAGTCCGTGACGCCGACGACCCTCCAGAACGTGGCGACCTTCCGCAAGAACAAGACGACGCCCCCTCGATTCAGACGAACGAGCGCGACGAGGTCCCGCCTGCCGGCGAGATCGCGCACTCGTCCGGGCGGCTCGCCGAACCGGCGGACGGCGTCCTGGGCCGAGAACGTCTGCACGCGAAGGACGCGGCGGCCCCGGAACCTCCCCGAGGACACGAGCCGCTCGAGCTCGGCGCGCAAGGCGCCGGCGTCGGGCGCGACGGCGCCGTCGAAGCTGAACGGCGGTGCGGCGAGGCTCGCGGCCGTGGGCAGGTCGCCCTCGAGGAGCGCGATCACGAAGCCCTGAGCGACGAGCGCGGCGGTCACGTCGGCCTGCCCCGTCTGGGCCCAGGCGGGCAGGGGAACGAGCGCGACGAGGATCGTCAGGATCCGAGCGCTCATGCCCAGACCTGGGGATTGACCACGTTTGATGGCCGTTCGCCGCCCAGGACCGCGGCGACGCCTCGCGTGACGAGATCGGCCATCCTCGTTCGCGTGCCGGTGGTCGCCGAGCCCAGGTGAGGGGCGAGGACCACTCGTGTCGAGGCGAGCAGCTCGGGATGCACCTCCGGCTCACGCTCGTAGACGTCGAGCCCGGCCCCCGTGATCAATCCCGACGCCAGTGCCCGGGCCAGCGCGGCCTCGTCGACCAGCGGCCCGCGTGACGCGTTGATCAGGATCGCCTCGCGCTTCATCGACCCGAGCTCGCGCTCCCCGATCAGGTGATGGGTCTCTGCCGACAGCGGCACGTGGAGCGTGACGAAGTCGCTTCCCCCGAGCAGCTCACCGAGCGGGACCCTCCGCGCGCCGACGCCTCCGTCGCCGTGGTCGGTCCGAGAGGCGTAGACGATCTCGAGGCCGAAGCCGCGGGCGCGGTGGGCCACGGCCGTCCCGATCCGGCCGAGGCCGACGATTCCCAGCTCCCTGCCGGAGAGATCCGCGCCCAGGAGAAGATCGTGGGACCAGCCGTGGAACAGACCCGAGCGCACGAACGAGTCGGCCTCGACGACGCGGCGTGCGACAGCCAGGAGCAAGGCCATCGTGAAGTCGGCCGTGGCCTCGGTGAGCACGCCCGGCGTGTTCACGACCGGAACCCGGCGCGCTGTCGCCGCCGCGACGTCGATGTTGTCGACACCGACCGCGAGGTTCCCGAGCGCGCGGAGGTTCTTCGCTCGCTCGATCGTCCTGGCGTCGACGCGCTCCGTGAGCTGGCAGATCAGCGCTTCGACGGCGCCGGCATGCTCGTCGATCGAGGCCGAGACGAGGACCTCGTGCTCTGCTCGGAGCTCGACCATGCCGCGCCCGGGAAGCTCGCGCGTGACCAGGATCCGCGCCATCAGAGGATCCGGTGGGCCTCGAGGAAGCAGGCTATCCGGTCACCGATCACGTCTGGCAGCTCGAGCAGGCCCGTGTGGGTCGCGTCGGGCAGGAACAGCTCCTCGGCGCCGCGGATGCGCCGCGCCATCTCGCGCGAAGCCCCTGGCGGAGTGAAGGCGTCGCGGCCGCCGCCCACGACCAGCACCGGGCAGGTGATCTCGGCGAAGAGGTCCTCGGCCGAGTGAGCCTCGGCGTTGAGCGCCATCGCTCGCCAGGTCGGGCCGTCGACGCGCCTGATGTGGTCGTAGAACGGTCGCATGTCATCGAGCGTGAGGCCCGGGCCGAGCAGGCCCAGGCGCCGGCTCGTCGCGAACGCCCCGGGCAGATCGGCGCTGCGACCCGCGAGGTCCAGGAGCAAGCTCGCCAGCCAGTCCGGGATCCACCGGATCATGTGGTGAACGAGCGGGCCGACTCGAGGGTGGACGAGCGTCCGGAAGGGATGACCATGGGTTCCGAGGATCGGGATCAGGGCCGCGATGCGCTCCGGCAGGTATCGCCAGGCGTCGAGGACGATCTGACAGCCGAAGGAGAAGCCCAGGAGAACCGCCTTCTCGGCGCCCACGGCGTCCATGATTCGCTCGAGGTCGTCGACCGAGTCCGCGACGGTCGTGGCCGCCGGAGAGCGCGCGGGCTCGGAGCGGCCGTGCCCCTTCAGGTCCCAGGTGACGAGGCGAGCGCGGCGCTCGAAGCGAGGCAGGAGCCGGCGCCAGTAGAAGGACGACGTGGCAAGCCCGTTCGTGAAGACGAGGCAGGGCCCGGACCCGCGAGCCTCGTAGGCGACGCGGCTCCCGTCGCGCGCGGTGACGTACGCGCACGTGTCACTGCCGGGGTCGTCGGCGTGCTCGGCGTGCGGGCGTGGGTCGGGCGCGATCACTTGGCGCATCGACAGCCACCATAGCACCACCAAGCGCGGGTGGGCTTGCCGCGAACCGAAGGCCCCCCCGCGGACCCATAGCCGTTAGCAGTTAGCGATCAGCAATGGGTGCAGTTCCCAGTTTGCAGGTGGAAACGAGGCGGAACAGCCGTGTGCAGGTGGGTGATATTCGTGGTCGTGGACGTGATCGTGGACGTGGTCGGCTTCTCAGCGGCACATTTTCGACAGCATGCTGACGATCCGCTCGGGTAACGTTCGGGCTTCTTCGAGCCGGTCGCCGCGGCCGAGACCGAGTACACGGC
>JACPQR010000080.1 GCA_016190375.1 Deltaproteobacteria bacterium | reverse complement strand
TGCCCGAGTGCTCCTGAATCGCTGCCCGGGTGCCACCGGAATCGGTGCCCGGGTCCTCCGGAATCAGCGCCCGGGTGCCGCCGGAATCGGTGCCCAGGTCACGTCGGAACGGGTGCCCGAGTCAGCCCGGAATACGCATCGAAACGCTGGTGCCAGATGATCCGAGCACCTTCCTGGTGGGCGCCGGCTCGGTCCTTCAGAAGTTCGATGGCGGCGGCCTGCACGGCTTCGAACCGGTCGGCCCGCGCGTGCTTCTTTGCACGTGACAGGAACCGCCGGGACCGCTGCCGCAGCTCGGTGCGGAGGCTGGGCGCGTCCATTCCGAGCGCCTCGCTCAGCGTCGTCTCGACCTGTCCCGGCCGACAGTCGAGCAGTCTCGCGACATGGTTGTCCTCGAAGAACGTCGAGTAGACTGCCCCCCGCTGGACGAAGCGCTGCTGGATGTTCGCCCCGCTGATGACGCCGCGTGGCCCGTCTCCGCGAAAGAACCACGCAAAGAAAGTGTCGGACCCGCCGCGGTCGACGTCGCCCTCGGCGTCCGGCCCCGCTGCCTCCTCGGGTGCGCGGGCCAACACGTCCTTCCTTTCTTCGCGGTAGAGCTCGACGGTCTTTTCGAATCTCGGCAGCGCAGCTGGTGGGAGCTCGCGTCGAAGGTGCCCGAGTAGCCACGCGTCGTAGCGTTCGTCGAGCTTCCGCTTCAGCTCCTTCACCGACGCAATCCGCCGGACGAACACGAGCGCCTTTCGTCCTCGCTGCCAGGCGTCCGCGAGCGAGTCGACCAGGGCGTCCATCTTCGGATGCGGCAGCTCTGCGTCGAACTTCTCGCGATAGGAGCGCGCCAGTGAGTTGACGTCCTTCACGTCGATTCCGAGGCGTTCGTCGGTCTTGTCCGTCTGTTCCGGGTCGTCGAAGTTGCTCGGATCGGGGTCGGTGCGCTTCAGCTTCGCGGTCTCGAGGAAGCTCTCGAACGACGCGAGCATTCCGACCTGGAAGGACGAGTTGAAGCGTTCGTGACCGAGCAGCTCGGCGACCTTCTTCTGCACGAGGGCGACGACGAGGCGCTGACGGACGTCCTCGATCCGGATCGGCTCGTCGTGGTGATGGACGCCACCCTGGCGCCAGTCGCGTCGGTAGAGGTTTTTGGTGAGGGTCCGTCCCTGCACGTCGATCGATGTGACCCGTCGGATCAGGAACCTGGCGGCCAGCTCCTTCTTGCGGGCCTCCTCCAGGCCTTGATCCTGGAAGCCCTCGAAGCCCTCCTGGCGTGCGAAGACCCCGAGCTGGTTCCAGAGGTGGACGTACGTCTCTTCGATCGGTGTGGCCGACAGCATCAGGACGCGACGGGCCCGCGGCGCGTAGCCGGGGAACAGCCGCCGGTCCGTAGGCACCTCCGGGTGGCCCAGGGCCAGGGCGAGGACTCGGTTCCGCGAGGCCCCCTTCTCGGACCATCCGTGCTTGAGGTTGTGGGCCTCGTCGATGATGACGAGGTCGAAGACGGGAAGCGCGCAGCACACCGCGCGAGCCACGTTGTCCTTGAAGGCCTGTCGCTGGCGCAGATCGAACACCTCGTCACGGAGCCAGGGCAGCGATCTCCTCAGCCCGTCGCGTAGCCGGCGTGCGGCATCCGGGTCCACGGCGTCTCCCCCAGCGATCGGCAGGCTGAAGCTGGACAGACGGAGGAAGAAGTCGCGGTTCGGATTGAGGACGACTTCCCTTACGAGCTCCTGGAGGTTCCGGCAGGACACCAGCGGCCGGGCGGGTCGGCCGTCCAGCGACTTGACCCGCATGTCGGCGAAGCGGACGTTGTGCGCGACGAAGTTGCGCATCTCCTTCATCCACTTCGTCTGGATGTTCTCGCGAGGCGCGATGACCAGGACCCTTGTAGCCGGATCGAAGTGCCGGAAGAGCGCCAGGGCACCCAGTGCGACGTAGGTCTTGCCCATCCCGACCTCGTCGGCCAAGTACGCCACGCGCCGCCGGGCGAGGATGTCGTGCAGTGCAACCGCACCCTCGAGCTGTTCACGGGCGCGCGGACTGGCGCCAATCGACGCTCCGAAATCGAGCAGCCGTTCCGCGGCTTCGAGCGCGATCACGACTCCACCTCCACGGGCGCGGCTCGCCGCACGAACCACCGGTCGAACCACTCCAGGAAGGCGGGCATCTCATCGGGATTGGTCGCCACGAGGACGGATCGGACGTCGCTCGATCTGGCGAGCGCCGCCTCGATCTCCCGAACGTCCGCGCGGTGCACGCTCCAGAACTCGGCGTGGGCCCTCGCCACCTCGGTGCAGAGCTGCCGAGCACACAGGAGGATCACGTACCGATCGACGGCGTCGCCGGGCCCCTCCCCCGCGAGGATTCGTTCCAGAAGGCTCAGCAGCGAGTCGTACTTCCGGCCGAACAGGCGGTACACGGCCTCTCGCTCGGCTCCCCGCTCGAGCGCCTGCCGAACAGTCCGTTCGAGGCAGTTGAACGCATGGAAGAAGCTCGCGAACCGATCGCACAGAGCGCGGTTGTCGACGACCAACCGGGCTCGAGCCACGAGATCCGCGCCGACGAGGGCGAGCTCCGGCGCTCGCGCCTCGAGGAAGGCGTTGCGTTGCTCCTGGGTCAGAAGCGACCAGTAGCGGAGGATGTCCGAGGGTGAGAGGCGCATCAGCAAGGAGGGCTTGTGTGACATGCCCTCCTCTTGGACGAGCAGCAGCCCGCGCACGCCCGCCAGGTCGATGACCTCGAGGAAGGACGTCTCGGACAGAACATCCCGGAGCCGTTCGGCGACGTCTGGCTTGAGCGGAACCCACGTGCGCGAGGGCAGCGGGCCGACCTGGCCCAGGGCCACGCCCCGCGCCTCTAGCCGCAACGCAGGGGAGTCCCCGGGACTGTCCCAGTACGTCTCGCCCTTGCCCAGGTCCCAGTGGTACCGGAGCTCGAGCCGGGTCCCCCCGGACGCAGCCAGCCCATCGACACCGCACTGGGGCTGAAAATCGCGTGGCTTTCGCTCGTCGGCCTCCATCCAGAAGCTCGGCGCCCGTGGCAGGTCCAAGTCGACGAGGAAGCCGGTCTCCAAGTTCCCGCCCGTCTGGTGTGCGGGCGACGTGAGGTTCGGGGACCCGACGAAGCACAGCTCCCGCTTCGGGCTCTTCGTGAAGAACCGGTAGACCTTGGCGTGGACGAAGCGGAGGCCCAGTTCATCGCTCCGCCCCAGCCTGAGAAGGTCGCGTGGCAGTCGACCCCATCCAACTCCCGGGATCGAGCGGACCGCCTCGTAGAACTCTGGACGGCAGAGTCCCTCGCCGGCCGGTGACCGCGGCAAGAAGACTCGCGTCTCGCTCGGATGGAAGCGCTCGATGAGCTCCCTCAGCGGTGCACAGTCATCGGCGTCGTCGAAGTAGGGAGAGATCACCTCCAGATAGGTCCCGACGAGCCTCGAGCCTGCGATGCCCGAGAGGAAGTCCGGCAAGGACTGACGCCCCGAGTAGAAGTGGGCGTGGATCCGATCGTCCGTCGAGCGTTGGACCCGCTGCTCTGTCCCCCGCAGGAACCGAAGGACGTCGGACACGGCGTCTTGCCGCGACTCGGCGCTTGCCTTCCTCCGGAGGAGCTCCAGGAAGTCGACGAGGTCGTCCTTCAACCTGGTCCGGCCGGCCGGAGTGAGCTCCTCGAAGTGGCACGCCTCGAGGTTCTCCCACCAGCCTGCCCGCGTGAGATTCGCGGACGTCGCCGCAACGAGTAAGGCACGAGGGCGGGACCCGTCCTCGGCCACTTCGGTCTCCTCGACCAGCAGAAACGCGTTCTTCGGGTGGAAGATCCCGGTCCTGTGCCGGACGGGGACGCGCTGAACGTCGAGCTTTGCCGACCCGGCGTCGCTGGCGACGAGGCCGTTGGCGTCATAGTAGACCGCGATTTGCCCGGGCACGGTGCGGATGGCGTCCTCGAGCTGGACCAGCCGGATCGCGGCCGCGTGGCTCAGCGGCACGTCGAGCAGCACCGGCAGGACTTCCTGCTCGAAGAACCCGGGGTCGAACTGGAAGGTCACGAAGATGGCCGAGACCAGCCGCCTACCCCTCAGCCGCTCCTGGAGCTGCTCCGACAGCACCCCATGGGGCAAGTCGCTCACGCCGTCACTCTCGCAGTCCCATGGCAATGGACCTCAACGACCCGAGGAAGTACGGGAACCGCCACAAGGTGGGCAGCTCCTCCCGAGTCGGCAGAGAACCCGATTCCTCGCGGAAGCGGACCTTCAGGCGTCCCGCGTCCAATTCGACCCAAGGCGCGCCGCCCCGAGTGGCCATCACCCAGCGGTTCTGGGCCAGCAGGAGCTCGATCACGCTGGCGTAGTCGCCGACCGCGAGTGCCCGCGCGACGTCGGCCCACCTCCGTCCGACGTCGGGCACGCCAGGCGCAAGCTCTGTTTCGAGAGGCTCCAGCAGTGCGGCGGCGTCGACGGTCGCGACAGCAGGGTCCCACTCGTCGCGGAGACGGCGTGTCAGCTTCTCGACAGGCTCCCCGTCGAGGCCGAGCACGTGAGAGAACAGGGCAGAGATGGGGGCCATCACCCGTTCGCAGGCCTCGATGCGCTCGAGGCGCTGAGCGAGCATCTGCCCGCCCTCGCCGTTCCGTCGCGCCTGCTTCGCGAGCGCCCTGACCACCGCCGGGGACCAGACGAATTCGCGCGAAGCGAGCGTCGGCTCGAGGAGGTCGGCGAGCTGGCTCTGGAGACCCTGGGTGGCATCCTGCGGGCCTCCCAGCAGCAAGTGATCCCGGTACGGCCCGCGCTCGGGCGCCAGCAGCTTCCTACGCAGCACCTTTGCGACAGCGGCGACCAGCGGCGCGTCCGTACCTTCGATGTCGAGCCGAGGGTTCGGCTTGCGGAGGAGCTCGACGAGCCGGCGCGTCCCGGCGCCTCCTGCCTCGGCCAAGATGGGAAGATACGTGCGTTCGACGAGCTCGCGCGCGGGCGGGGTCAGGCGGGTCGGATCGCCCTGGAGCAGCCCGGACGCGAATGCGGGCACCGTGTACAACCCGTACAGACCGTAGATCTTCTGGTTGCTCAGGATCTGGAACGTCTGCGACTCGGAGAGGGTCACGCGTGAGCCGTTGCTCAGCGTCCGCCGCACCCTTTCCGTCCCTCGAAAGACGTAGTCCTTGTTCCTCGCTGCTCGGGCGTAAGCCGCGAGTTGCTCCCACTTGAGAAAGGTCGCGAGCGCGGTCTCGGGCCCCTCGGCCGCGCTGACCTCCTCGGCGAAGTAGTAGCCGAGCAGCAGCGTCGTGAAGTCGCGGATCGAGTTGCTCACCGTCGTCAGGTTGCCGACGACGTGCCTTCCAAGGCGCGTCCAGATGGGCTGGATGCCCAGGGGGTCTCGTGAGCCCTTGACTGCGGCGCGCGAGTCCAGGTCCGTCAGGAAAGGAGTCGTCAGCATCGGGGCAGCCGCTCCGAGCACGTTCCGCCGCGTGAGCGGTCGAGACTGGTCCGCCGGGCTCGACGACGCCGGCACAGTGGCTCGGTGAACTTCAGGACGTGCCCACCCCGGTCCATGGCCGCGATGCTACAGAACTGAGCAAGAAACGTCAGCGGACTCCGTCGGCGCCGATCGGTGATCACCGAGCCCACTGCAAGATCGTAGGTCTGGCTCGCTTGCGATTCGCTGGTGCAGATGGGCGCGACTGACCGAGCGTTCAGTCCGCGACAACGCGCTCGTTCTTCGCTCGACTTCGACGCGACACCAACACGCGCCCCCGAAACTCCGACGGTTCCAGCTGCCCAAGCCGGAGTAAGATGCGCCCCTGCCATGGGGGCACCTCCGACGCAGACAGCAGGCACAACCGGTACAGCGTCGACGGACGCGTACGCCCAGGCGCTCCTCCACGCGCTCGCTCGCGACGAGGCCGCGGGTCGGCGCCCGCCACGTCTGACCGAGCCAGGTCAGGCCACCTGGCAACGCTTCTGCGGCCGGCTCGGGAGCGGCGACTTCCTCCGCCTCCTCGCCGAGGATGCTGCGGTCGTCCACCCGATTCCCTTCGACACGATCCGTCTCTCCACGGAGCTGAGCCTCGACCTCGTGCCCGACCAACTCGTGGATGACTGGCTCGCGGCGCTGCCATCGCTCGACCTCACGAAGTCCGCGACCGACTACATCGGCGACCAGGCCCGGCTCCTCGGCGTGACGACGCAGCTCGCGCGCTCGGAGCTGCAACAGGTCAAACGACACCAGCGAGTCCTCGAGCTCCCAGGCACCGGCGGTCAGCTCGCCCATCATCTGGTTGCGACCCAGCCAGAGTTGTCGCTCCAGGGAAACTGCGTGGTCGCTTGCGACGGCTGGCGCCAGCTCACCCTTGCCGGCATCGTCGGGCTCGATCTCGGTGCTCCGAACAGCGACTACGTCGTCGCGGCGTCTGCGGCCGCGCTCCGCGAGGATCGCCACCCGCTCCGGCAGCAGCGCTTCGATTTCGTCGTCGGCCTCAGACCCGACAAAGGCGGGGAGCTCCAGGTCGAGGACGAGCTCGCCCTGTGGTTCCACGGCGCGAGGATCGTACTCGTCTAGCCATGTCCGCGAAGCACATCCCTCTGGGTGAGCCGGCCCACGACGCTGAACGCCAGGCGCAGCGCTTCTTGGTCGAGGGCTTGCCCGAAACGTTCACGGTCTACACGAATGCGTGGCTCGTCGAGCGTTCCGGCGTCGTCCATGAACTCGACGCCGTCGTCGCCGCCCCCCACGCAGTCTTCGTCGTGGAGATCAAGTCGAACCGGGGTGCGGTCGAAGGCACGGACTACGACTGGTACGTGCCCGAGCCGATCCGGAGCCCCGTCCCGGAGAACCGCAAGACCGCGCAGGCGCTGCACAGCCTCCTCAAGCGCGAGAGTCACGACGTCGGCCAGATCTGGGTCCAGGGGCTCGTGTTTCTGTCCGCGTCCGCGAGCTGCGGGGTCCGTGGACCCGGTAGCCGGGACCGCATCCACACGCGCAAGTCCATCCTCGCCGCCCTGCAGGACCAGTCGTTCATCGAGCGGATCGCTCAGCGTCCGATCGCGGCCGTCTCGCAGTCGGGAGCCGAGGCCCTCCACCGCGTTCTGACGTCCGCTCCGAAGTCCGCGCGACCCACTCGACGCATCCGGGAGTACGAGATCCTGGGAACGAACGAGACGCACGAGACCTCGGCCGAGCTACTGGCTCGCCACTCGCTGTCCGGTTCTGAGCGGGTCCTGCGCATCTACACCGTCCCACCGCTCGCCAACGACGATGAGCGCGCGCGGATCACGAAGCGGGCTCTTTGGGAGGCCCAGGTGCTCGGCCGGCTCGGCAAGAGCGCGGGGATCCTGCACGCCGATCCTCCGTTCGCCGACGAGGCGGGCATCGTCCTGCCCCTCGAACGCTTCCGGGGAATCACACTGACGACCTGGCTCGAACGCTACGGGCCGCGCACGAAGGCGTCATCCCTTCGCGTGGAGCTTGGAGTTCGACTGGCTCTCTGGCTTCGGATCGCCGAGGCCATCCGAGACGTGCACGAGCAGGGCGTGGTTCACCGTCTGCTGCGCCCGGACGTTGTTCTGGTGGAGGACTCGCGAGACCCGATCGAGGTCCGCATCACCGGCTTCGATCTCGCCAAACAGCTCGCCATCGACACGACCGTCGGCCACACGACGCTCTCCGACGACCGCCTGCGCTTCGCGGCGCCCGAAGTCATCAACGCCTTCAGCAGCGCGGAGCCCGCGTCCGACCAGTTCGCCCTGGGCACTCTCCTCGCGCTCCTCGTGTCGGGCTCCCCCCTCTTCAACAGTACGCGCGACCTCATGGCGTCGCGCCGCCTCGTCGTGAGCCTTCGGGACGTGGCCCCCCGTGTGCCACTCAGCCTCGACGAGGCCGCCGCCAAGATGCTGGCTCTGCGGCCGGCGGAGCGGTTCGGGTCGCTTTCCGACGCCATCGATGCCGTGCGCCGCGGCCTCGACCCGCAGCGGCCGCGACTGCCGAACCTCCCACTCGAGCCGGCGAGCTCGGACCCCGACGATCTCCAGCCCCGCCAGCGCGTCGGTCCGGACTACGAGATCGTTTCGCTCCTCGGTCGCGGGGGCATGGCGGTCGTCTACGCGGCCAGGCATCTGCCGAGCGGCCGAACGCGCGCTCTCAAGATCGCCCGCCTCGAGCCCTCCGCCGAGGAAGCTCTCCGAGGCGAGCACCGCTTCCTGTCCGACCTCGCCGACCCCGGTCATCCGGCGATCGTGCGCGTGCTCGACCTGAGCAACATGGTCGACGGCCGACTCACCCTCGTCATGGAGCGGGTTGGGGGCCAGACGCTCCGCCAACGGCTCACGCAAGAGCCCCCACTGGACCTGGCCACACAGCGTCGATACGCGGAGGACCTACTGGGCGCGCTCGGCTACCTCGAGCAGAAGGGCGTGACCCACAAGGATCTGAAGCCCGACAATCTCCTGGTCGGCGACGCGGGGCTCACCGTGATCGACTTCAGCCTCGCCTCGATGCCGGCCGACGCCGCGTACGGAGGAACGGCGCTCTATCGCGACCCCTCACGCGGAGAGTGGACCCACGCGACAGACCGATACGCAGCGGCGCTGTGCCTGTTCGAGCTGTACGCCGGTCGTCACGCCTTCGACGGGCGCGTCCCCGAGCCCAACCAGGTACCCTCGGTGGGGACCGACGACATCGACCCACCCGGCCTCGCGGAGTTCTTCCGGAAGGCCCTCCACCCGGCGTCCGAGCAGCGGTTCCCCTCGGCGCGGGCCATGCGCGACGCGCTGCTCGTGGCGCTCGGCGAGCGGACCGTCGACAGCCGCCCAACCCCGCTGCCCGACCGAATCGACGCGGGCACGCTCCTCCGTGCAACGTCGCTGTCCTCTCGCGCGATTCGCCAGCTCGGCTGCTCGGGAATCCGGACCGTCGGTGAGCTCCTCGCCCTGACCGCGGCGCAAGTACGCGCCGTCAACGCCATCGGAACGAAGACCGCGGCGGACGTCCTCGCCTTCCAGGCCGAGCTTCGCGCACGAGGGATCGCGCCCACGTCCTCCGTCGCCTCCCTCGAGCCGGCGATCGTCGGGGAGCTTGGGGACTGCCCGGAACCGGTTGGAAAGCTGGCACTCCCGAACGCGATTCGCGCGGTGCTCGAGACAGCGCACCTGAGCACGGTGGGCGCCGTCGCCGGCCTGACCCGCCCGCAGCTCCGCGGCATCGACGGTATCGGCCCCGGCCGAGCCAGCCAGATCGTGGAGGCCCTGCTGCGGTTCCGGGATCGCGGCTCTGCCGATGGTGCCACCGCAGGCACCCTGGAAAGCCTCTGGGATCAGGCCGCTCGCCCACTCACCGATCGACAGCGCCTCTGTCTGGAGCGCTTCGTCGGGGTGACCGGCGAGCCCGAGATCCAGGGCGAGATCGCGCGGGAGCTCGGCATCGATCAGTCCGTGGTCTCCAACTGCTGCTCGGAGGGAATCGAGCGGTTGGACGTCGGCCACCTCGCTGACGCGCTCGACGCGGTCGAGCAGGTTGTCGAGGCCGTGGGCGGGATCGCCTCGCTCGACGATGTCGGCCACCGGCTCGAAGAACAGTGGGCACCTGGGGCCGTGACGGGCGCCGGGCTGACGCGCGTGCTGGTCCGCATTTCGGGAGCCCGTCTTCACCTTCTGAATGTCGACGGAGCCGATGCCGACGTCCTTGCTCGCCCGGTGTTCGACAAGGGGGCCCTGCGAGCCTTCGTGGGCGAGGTCCATCGCCTTGCCGGCCAGTGGCCACCGATCGAGGCCGAGTCGGCGCGACGCACCCTCGCGGCGGCGCTTCCCGAGTGCACGGGGGACGCACTCGTCCTCGCGACCCGCATCTGTGCCGACGTGGACTTCACGGACGCGGGCCAGCTCTTCATCCACCCACTCGATCCCGAGCAGAGCATCGGGTTCGTCCTCGACCGGGAGCGCGAGGGCCTGCCACTCGGGGAGGTCGAGGCCCGCGTCCGGCACATGTTCGGCGACCGCTGCCCGTTCCCCGAACCGGACCACCTACTGGAAGTCCTCCGGCGGCTCGACTACCAGGTTCAGGAGGGACGGGTCGTGCCCGGCCGCACCCGGAGTGTCCCCGCGCGCCCGGCGCTCAAACCCGATGCGCTGCCCCCGATCCTCGGAGCGGACAAGTCCCCGGCCGTCGCGGTGCGCGACCTCCTGCGCGAGGCGGCCCGCACCCGTGAGTTCCGCATGGTGGTGACTCCGCCCGAGCACCACGCGGAGATCGGCCGGTCGGTTGCCCGCGCGCTCGACGGAACCTGGGTGTCCCTCGAAGAGGCGTTCTTCGAGCGCCACGGCGGGGACATCGATCGCCTCGAGCGGGCCGAGCAGTACTCCGCCCAGAAGGGCGTCCTCGCCGAGCACATCGACGACCTCCTCGTCGAGCTCCTGGAACACCACGGGCGCCCGGGGCACACGGTCGTCGTGGGCGACACCGCTCTCCTCGGCCTCTGCGATGCCCTGGATGTCCCGCGACGGCTGTACGACGAGACGCTGGCGGGCTCGCGGGGCTTCTGGGTGATCGTCGTCCCCGGGGTGATCCACGAGCGGCAACCCTTCTTCAACGAGGGCCCGCCGATGTGGCACCTCGAAGGCGTCACCCTGCCGCTCCTGGAGGCACTGCCGCGATGAGGACGAACAAGCTCAGCCGAGCGGGAACCGACCGAACCGCATCGACCTTCTTCCGCGAGTGGGAGCTCACCGACTGTCGCCGGGGGGAGGGCAAGAAGAACCCCGCTCCTCACCAGAAGGCGGCGCTCAAGAAGCTGCACGACTGGTACGACAAACTCCCCGCCGGTGGGCCGGGTGGCATCCTGGCCCTGCCCACGGGAGCCGGCAAGACCTTCACGGCGATCCACTTCCTCTGCCGGGGCCCCCTTTCGCACGACTACAAAGTCCTGTGGCTGGCCCACACGCATCACCTGCTCGAGCAGGCGTTCTTCAGCTTCGATGCGGGCGCGCTCGGCGGGATCGCCGAGCCCCGACGGAAGCTCCGGCTCCGTGTGGTCTCGGGCACGCCAGGTCATTTCCCCCCGAGGGACATCGCGGCCTCGGACGACGTCGTCATCGCGACCCTCCAGACCATCACGAATGCCCATCGCGAGGAGCTCCCGCAGCTCGAGCGGTTCATCGTGTCAGCGAACGGCAAGCTCTTCGTCGTGTTCGACGAAGCACACCACGCGCCCGCGCCGAGCTACCGCAAGCTCCTTCAGGGCCTTCGGGAGAAGGGCGCTCCGGTGCTCGGCCTGACCGCGACTCCAACCTACTCGGACGAGGCCAAGCGGGGATGGCTCAAGAGGCTCTTCCCGCAGGGCATCCTTGCCCAGGCGCGCGTTCCGGAGCTCATGGCGCAGGGGATTCTCGCCCAGCCCCACTTCGAGCGGGCGTCGACGTCGATCGTGCCGAAGTTCGACGAGCGTGAGTACGAGAAGTGGATCGGGACGTACCGCGACATCCCCGAGGACGTCATCGACCAGCTCGCGGAAAACGCCGAGCGGAACGCCTTCATCGCGAACACCTACGCTGACAAGCGGACGAAGTGGGGGAAGACCATCATCTTCACCGACCGTTGGTTCCAGTGCGAGGCCATAGTCGAGGGGCTCCGGAAGCGCGGCGTCAAGGCGGGCGCCGTCTACTCCCACGTGGACGCCCGGCCGGCGTCCGTGGAGGGGCGCCGGCGGCGGACCCAAGATGAGAACTCCAACGCGCTCGAACGGTTCCGGCGGAGCGAGATCGACGTCCTCGTGAACGTCCGGATGCTGACCGAAGGGACCGACCTTCCGGACGCCCAGACGGTGTTTCTGACCCGGCAGACGACGAGCCAGATCCTGCTCACCCAGATGATCGGTCGTGCGCTCCGCGGCCCCAAGTTTGGCGGTACACCCGATGCGTTCATCGTCTCCTTCGTCGACGACTGGCAGCAGGCCATTCGTTGGGCCGAGCACGACCCGCTGGTCGAGGGGCGTGCCGACGAGTCGGAGGAGCGGTCCTTCAAGCGTCCACCCCTCCTGCTGATCTCGATCGAGCTGGTCAAGCGCCTCGTGCGGCAGCTCGACACGGGCGTCAACGTCACCCCGGGGCCGTTCGTCAGCCAGATGCCGATCGGCTGGTACCGCGTGACGTTTGACGCCTGCACGCAGGGCACGGACGAAGTGGAGTCGCGCGACCAGCTCGTCATGGTGTTCGACGACGAGAAGGCTGGTTTCGACAAGCTCATCCGGGTCTTCTTGAAGGCCCTGCCCAAGGCGTTCGATTCGGAGTCTGTGACGCTCGACGCGCAGCAGGACGCTCTCGAGGCTTGGCGGGAGCAGCATTTTGCCGACGCGAGTCGCGCGCAGGGCGATCTGCACCGGGACATCTTCGACATCGCCCGGCACATCGGCCAGGGGCACAACGCCCCCGAGTTCTTCCCGTTCGAGGTCCGAAAGGATCACGACCTCGACGTCCTCGCCAAGAAGTTCATCCGGGATGACCTCGGGCCGCGGGCGATCGACGCAGCCCTGCAAGCCGAGTTCGGCCGCGAGAATCGCTTTTGGCGAACCCTATACCCTCGGTTCGACCTGTTCCGTTCTCAGTACTACGGCTGCCAGGCGCGGCTCCTCGGCGGATCGAGCGCCCCGGTTCCGATGCCGAGGTCCAGCGAGGTTCCGTCGGCCTCGGAGCCCGACGAGGACGTGAAGGAGCAGGTCAAGGGTCGCGATGGCGACCGATGTCTCGCCTGCGGAACGACCCGGAAGCTCCAGGTCGACCACGTCGTGCCGGTCTCGGTCGGTGGACCGAACGAACCCGAGAACCTCCAGACTCTCTGCGGACAGTGCAACCGTGCGAAGGGCAAGCGGAGGATCGGATTCAGAACGCGCCGGACCACGCTCGAGAAGCCGGTCCCACACCTCGCACAGTTCGACGTGCCGCCCGGAGAGCACGCGGGAGACCGAACCTACTGGAAGCGGTTCTTCCGCCGCACGCTCAACTTCACGTACGAATGCGGAGCGGTTGCGGAGGCTAGAATCGCGGGTCGCGGGGACGGCTACTACCACTGGGAGGTCGAGCTCATGGACGGAAACCCGCCCGGCTGGCTCGAGCCGTTCCTCCCGAAGCTCGTCGAGCGAATCCAGGAAGCGTGCGAACGTGCGGGCAGGCCCCCGATCGAGAGTCTGACGATCACAGCACCGGGCGAGGAGCCCGCCGAGTGGCCGTCGAAGCGGAGGCCCAAGGGGGCCAGCAAGGCTCGGCGCGCATGACTCCTGGTGAGCGACAGGCCGTGACCAAGGCCCTCGCCGGGCACGTGGCCGAGATCGCCGCGGACCTGCGGGCCCAGATCCTCGCGGGCGGCGCGCCCGGGGAGCGCGCTCGACGGCTCCACGCCGAGGAGCAGGTCGGCGACGACTTCGAGGTCTGGACCGATCTGCTCGCCCGGCGGGCGGCCGTCCTGTGGGTGCTCAAGAGTGTCTACGTGCGGGTCCTCGAGGATCGGGGCCTCCTCCGGCCGGGGCGGATCCTCGATCGCGAGGCCCAGCAGCTCTTCGAGAGGCTCGCGCCGAACCTCGGCGAGTCCGCGTTCCTGTCGTGGGTGTGGCGCGACCTGGCCTCGGCGAACGGGGGCCTGCCGGAGCTCTTTGCCACCCAACCCGCGGAGGTCGCGGTGCCTTCGGCGGCTCGCTCGCGGGCCCTTCTCGACTTCTGGCGGAAGACCGACGCGGACACGGGGTTTCGCTGGAGCTTCGCGACCGAGATCTTCGCGGGTGAGCTCATGGGCGACCTCTACCAGGAGCTCGATCCGGTCGTGAAGGATCGGTACGCGCTCTGCCAGACGCCGGCGTTCGTCCGCGACTTCATGCTGGCCCGGACGCTGGAGCCGGCCATCGAGGAGTTCGGGGCCGACGACGTCCGGGTCCTGGACCCTGCCTGCGGCTCGGGGCATTTCCTTCTCGACGCGCTCCGCCGGCTCGTCGAGGCGATGGCTCCCCAGCACGCCGACTGGCCGCGAGACAAGGTTATCGACAGCGTGCTCGGCCGCGTCGTGGGAATCGACATCAACGACTACGCCTGCGCGCTGGCCCGGGCCCGGATGGTCATGACCGCCGCCGAGCTCGCGGGCGTCGCGAGTCTCGCCGAGGCGGCGCGTTTTCGCCCGAACGTCTACTGGGCGGACGGGCTCGAGCAGATCGAACGCGACCCCGAGGTCCGGCACGAGCAGATCGATCTCCTCGAGCCAAGCCTCGAGTTGCAGGTGCGCGCGAGCCTCCCCCGGCCCGCCGTGCGTGCCCTCCTTCGACCTATCCTGAAGGAGAAGTTCCACGTGGTCGTGGGAAACCCGCCGTACAAACCTGAGAAGGACGACTCCCGCAAGACCTACCACCGTGACAAGGTCTCAAAACGGAGGAGGTATCTGTCGGCCTACGGCGAGTATTCGCTTGCCGCACCATTCACGGAGCGTGCGCTCCAACTGACGAAGCACAGCGGCAGAGTAGGCCTCATTGTCGCCAACAACTTCATGAGACGCGACTTCGGTAGGCCGCTTATCGAGAGGGTGTTGGCGAGCGTGGACTTGGAGTTGGTTGTCGACACATCTCACGCCCGCATCCAGGACCATGGCACTCCCACGGCGATGCTGTTCGCCCGATGTCAGCCGCCTACCAGTCTGACGGTTCGTGTTGTCATGGGCAGGCGCGATGAGGGCGATGCGCCCGTGGGAGCCGGACAAGGCGCGGTCTGGTCGAGCATCGTCGAATGGTGGCACAAGGCCGGATTTGAAAACGAGTTCCTTTCCGTAGCCGATGTTCCGCGGGCCACGCTAGCCAAGTACCCTTGGAGCCTCGGGGGTGGGGGTGCAGAACAGTTGAAGCGCCGGCTGGACGAGGTGGCTCGGCGTCGCCTCGGCGAGGAATGCGCAGACATCGGGCGCACGACCGTCTGTGGCGGCGACGCGGTATTCATGCTCTCGCCGGGTGAGGCCCGTCGCCGTGGAGCCTGCCAGCTAGTGGTTGCCCTGGCCGTGGGCGAAGTCGTGCGCGACTGGGCTATCGATCCGCAGGAGTTCGCTCTCTATCCGTACCAGTCGATGGGAGGCGATCCAACAGGTTCAGACCATCCGGCAGTGTTCCGCCATTTTTGGCCATTCCGGACGTTTCTGCGTGGTCGCACCGTTTTTGGCAGGACCCCGGAGCAGCGTGGAAAAGCTTGGTACGAGCATCTAGAGCACTACGCGGATCGGTTGCTGACCCCGCTTGCCATCGGTTTTGCCTTTGTGGCCACCCACAATCACTTCGCACTTGATCGCGGCGGGATCCTGTTCAACCGGACGTCTCCGGCGATCAAGCTCGCCGCGAACTCGACGGCCGATGACCACCTTGCTCTGGTCTCCTTCCTCAACTCCTCGACGGCATGTTTCTGGATGAAACAGGTCTTCCAGCCGCGCTCCCACGCCGGTCAGAAACACCACCCGGATCCAGAGCGTTGCGCATACGAGTTCACGGTCAACGGCATGGCGCAAGTGCCCATTCCGAAGAACGAATCGTTTCGCAGCCAACTAGTGGCGTTAGGATCTATTGCTGACGAATCGATGCGGGGTCGCGGCGCCGTCCTCGCGCCGAACTATTGGGCATTTTCGCTCGGGTCTCGCGCGGAGCTCGCGTCTCGACTGGAGGAGCGCTGGAAGGTGGCGGATCACCTCCGTCAGCGTGCGATCTTTGCGCAAGAGGAGCTTGACTGGCTCTCCTATCACCTATTCGGCCTGGTCCCAACGTGGTTGCGTGCACCGGCTGGAGGCTCCGGCACTCTCCCGCGCGGCCAGCGGGCGTTCGAGCGTGCCCTAGGACATCGGAGTTTTGTCCGCCAAGGTGGTCGCCTCCTCCCCCCGTCGGAAGGTGAGGTCGAGACAGGACCGACCAGCCTACCTGAAGCCTATGCTGACGTTACGGCAAGGAGGCAGGCGACGATCGCGTCAAATGACGATATCGCGTTGATCGAAACGTATCTGTACAAGCGGCTCTGGCGTGACACAGAAGACAACGTCAGTGAGTCGGTCTTCCGGGAGCGTCACGATCGAGGCCAGCTACGAGCCTGGCTGGCGGACCGCGTCGAGTCCGTCGTCGAAAGGGCCGGGGGACCGATCCCCATCGCGAAGATGGTTGTCGCGCTCCAGGATGACCGCGAGTTCCTCGCTGTCAGCGAGGTGCTCGAGAAAAGGGCTGCTTTCGACATTCTTCGTCTCGTTTCGTCGCTCGTGAACGAGGCGTTCGTCCCCAACCACGCCCTCCACATCTACACCGATTCAGGCCTGAAAAAGCGTGCTGCCTGGGAGGAGACGTGGCGACTCCAGCGCCTCGAGGATGAGGGCCAGAGGATCGAGAACATCCCAGTCCCCCCCAAGTACAGCCAGGGCAGCCGCGGCAAGTCGAAGGACTTCCTCCGGAACGAATACTGGCAGCTCCGAGGGTCGCTCGACGTCCCCAAGGAGCGATTCATCGCGTTCACGGAGATGCCAGGGCGCTCTGCAGGCGAGATCCTCTACGGCTGGGCGGGCTGGACGCCGGTCGAGCGGGTCAAGGCGCTGCTCGCGCTCGACGAGATCTGCGAGGACGAGGGGCACTCGCTTGGCGACCGAATCGCGCTCCTCGACTCGGCTTGGCGGCTCCTCCCCGACGTGATCCGGGACGATCCGGCCACCGGCGCGCGCCTCAAGGCCGAGCTCCAGGCGCTCGTCGGACCCGACGGCCCCGCGAAGGTCCTGCTCGACGAGTGGAAGAAGAAGTTCCCGCCGCCGAACATCCGGGTGAAGGGGGGGTCGCCGCCGCCGTCTGTGCGAGCCGACTCCCGCGAGGGCGAGAGGTCATGACCGCGCACCGATTCACGCTCGACTGCTTCCGCCGCGCGGGGCACGCGCACCTTCACGGAGCCTCGCGGATCCTCAATGGCCAGCCTGCGCGAGGCACGTCGACTCCCGCCTTGGTGCCCGGCAGCGCGGCATACCTTGCGCACGTCGCGCTCGAGTGCGCGCTAAAGGCGCGCCTCCTCTCGCGCGATGGCTACGCTTCCGCGGAGGCGTTGGCCGAGAAGCAGCCTCGGGTGCACGCCGCCCTGTTCCGGAGCACCCAGGGGCACGATCTCGCGGCGCTCGCTGGCTACCTGCGTTTGAATGCCTTCGTCGAGACGCAAGGCAAGCCGTGGCTCGACGACGACTGCTGGAAGCGCATGGCTTCTTCCCAACGCCCGTACTCGCTGCGGTACGGTGCCGAACCGGTCGCACAGGCATCGACACAGGAGGAGATCAACCGCGCCTCAGCGCTCGTCGAGGTGTTGCTGCAGGGATTGAAGACGCCGCCTCTTCGGAAGAAGCGGCGAGGAACGAGGTAGGCAATGGCAGTCAACAAGAAGCTGGCGGAGACCGCGCCCGCACCGGCGGCGCCACAGGTGGGAACGGTCTTTTCGGCCGCGTCGTTCGCCGGTGTCGTCAGCAAGTACGCCTCGGGCACGTGCCCGGAGCCGGACGCCACACCCTCGGCGCCGGTCATCGCGTTCTACGGCTTCCGCGGTGGCGCGGGGCGAACCACCGCGCTGGCCCACATCGCCGCACTGCTCTCGGCGCGTCAGGTCCATGTGGTCGCCATCGACCTCGACATGGAGGCGCCTGGACTCGATCGCGTCCTCGACTGTCCAGAGCCCGAGGAGGATCGCGGTGGCCTCGTGCTCCTTCGCGCAGCGGCGATGGCCAGCGACGCCGAGCGAGCCAACGTGCTCCGCCTCGCGCCCCACGTGGTCAAGAGCCGGCTCGACCTCGGCGCTCCAATCCGGGTCCTTCCTGCCGGCCGCCTCTCGGAGCGCTACCTGGAACGGCTCGAGGACCTGGGAGTCCCGCTCTGGCACGTCGCCGAGGGCCCCAGCCCGCTGCAGGCCGTGCTGCAGCGGGTCCACGAGGAACTACAGCCGCAGGTGGTCTGCCTCGACTGCCGCACTGGCCTCTACGGCCTCTCCGCTGCCGCGGTGTTCCACGTTGCGGACGTGGTCGTCTGCTTCGTCCCCGTCTCGGGGCAGGTCCTGGAAGGACTGTCGGTGTTCCTCAAGGGCGTGAAAGCGGCGCGCCTCCAGAGGGCCGGACGGCCGGAGCTCCTGATCGTGCCGAGTATGGTGCCGGAGGGCCCCGAGGGACGCTCGCGCCTAGAGAACTGGTTCGTCCCCGAGGTCGAGGCGCGCTACGCCGAGATCGTGCTCGGATCTTCCTCGTCCGACGATGCGGCAGAGGACCTCACCGACCGGGTGCCCATCGTTCGAGAGGGGATCGAGTATCGGCGCGGGATCGCGCTGTCCGATGTCCTTCACACGGACTTCGTTCAGCGCTCGGCAGGTGCGTACCAGGCGTTGGTGCGACAGCTCGATCACGTGATCAGCCTCGGTGCCCCTGCCGCTCCTGTAGCTGTCGACGCCAAGAAGATGCTTGCCGAGCTTCGGAAGAAGGCGGACCTCAAGAACCTCGCCTTCGCCGAGAGCACGGATCCGCGGGTCATCGTCGACAAGTTCATCCAGCCGGCGGATTTCAAGGCCATCGTGGATCGGTCAGCATGGTACGTCGTCGGTGCGAAGGGAGCAGGGAAGACCTGGATGTGGCAGTACCTGCTTTCCAGTGCTGGCCAGACCTCCTCGCCCGGTGTCTCCTTCCTTGCAGGTCATGGACCAATGGATCCGGTTCTCTCCGCAAATGCAATGCGGGAGATCGCCAGGGACAAGACTGCGCGGGTTGAGCAGCGGCAACTCCACGGTGCGTTCTGGTTGTTCTACGCGGCGAACCGCGTCATGCGGCAGGAGCCACGACTGGCGGCAGCCGTGGACAAGCGGTTCCGGGCTCCCGAGAAGGGACTCGTCAAGCAGCTCGCCTCGGCGACCACGCCAGACCTGGTGCAGGCCGCAGTAACGAACAGCCTGGCGCACGATCGAGCCGGGACATTCGCGGAACAGCTCATCCGTGCCCTCGATGCCGAGCTCCTCTCGGGTGGGTCTGGACCGTTGACCCTCCTCTACGATGGCCTCGACGTCGGCTTCGGATCCGACGAGAAATCGATCGCCATGAGGAGGCGCTTCGTCGACGGATTGGTCGAGGCTATCGAACCGTTGCGTGGGGCCTGCAAGCGGATCGGCTTCAAGCTGTTCCTGCGAGAGGACATCTTCTCGGAGATTGAGGTCCAGAACCAGAGCCATCTGTCTGCAGCGACCGTCGAGCTCAAGTGGGAGCCTGGCGACATCTGGGCCCTCGCGCTCAACCTGGTCTTGGCGAGCCCGACGTACGTCAAGACCGTGCGGGCCATCGACCCTTCCGCGGGCCCAGGTCAGTTGCCGCGAGAGGAGGAACGACTGCAGGCCCTGCTCGTGCCGCTGTGGGGCGACGAGATGGAGCGCGGCAACAAGGTCTCGACCGCCCGCTTCGTGCAGCGGCGCACCTCGGATGGCAAGGATCGCCTGTTCCCGAGGACGCTGGTTCAACTCCTCGCCGCGGCCGTCGAGCACCAGGCCACGCTCGAAGCCTCGTCGGATCGAGTGCTCCGCGCTGCGGCCGTCCTCCACGGCTACAACGAGGCGAGCCAGGCGAGAGTGGACGATCTCCGCAAGGAGTACGTCACGCTCGCCGCCTATCTCGATGCCCTCAAAGGACGAAAGCCCACGGGCACTGAGACCGAGATCCTAGACCACCTCAAGCGTCAACTCCGAGCCTCGTCGCCCAAGCGCAAGGCCCGGAAGGGCGCCCCCGCCGGAGCCCTCCACGCCGGGACTCGCGGTTGGCACAAGGTCATCGACCGGCTCCTCGATGTCGGAGTGCTGCGCGAGTACAGGCGAGCCAAGGGCAGCGAAGGCGAGAAGAAGTACGAGATCGCGCTGCTGTATCGTCCCGGCCTGGGCATCAAGGCATTCGGAGTCTGACGATCACACCGGCTCGCGACGAGAGGACCAGTGGAGTCATGACCACGACCATCACCGATGCCTATGACCTGCCCCGCCCCGAGGACATCCGCGCGATGGGCTTCGTCATCCGGCTCCGAGAGCTGGACCCCGCGAGCGAGGACGTCCGAAAGCTCGTCGCCGACTACGTCGTGACGCCCGCGGTGGCCGGTGAGCTGCCCCGGATCCTCGACGACATGCACCAGGTCTTCGATCGAGGCGAGGAGTACGGACGGTTCATCCACGGCAGCTTCGGGAGCGGGAAGTCGCACTTCATGACGATCCTGTCCCTCCTCTTCGAGAACGTGGCCGCTGCGTGGGACAAGGACAGCCCGGTCTTCGGGACGCTTCGCGACCGGCAGCGCACGTGGATCGACAAGGCCCACCTCCTCGTCGTCCGGATCCACATGCTCTCGGTCAAGGGCAAGGGGACCGGTCTCGATCGGGCGGTCTACGACGGCTTCAACCAGGCGCTCCGACGCCGCGGCAAGGAGCCGTTCGAGTTTCTCCACGTCGAGGGAGTCCTCGACGAGGCGCGCCGAGAGGCAGACCTCTATGGCGATGCCTTCTGGAAGGGCCTCGCCGACGCTCGGGTCGTCGGGAGCCGTGCCGAGTTCGAGGACGCGGCGTCCGCCTCGCTCAGGCAGCGCGAGACCCTCGCCCGCGCGTACCTAAGCCACAAGGGTCGGGACGTCGCCAGCGCCGGCATCGACCCCAACTGGTCGGAGGGACTGCACCGCCTGACGAAGCACGCGAAGGATCAGGGCTTCGGCGGCGTCGTCCTGATGATCGACGAGCTCCTCCTCTGGCTCTCCGAGAAGAGCAAGGAGGAGTTCGCACGCGAGATCAATGACCTTGCCGTGCTGGTCGACCACAACACGGGACAGCGCGCGGTGCCGCTGTTCGTCTTCGTCGCCCGGCAGCGCAACATCAAGGACTTCTTCCCCGATCTCGTCGACGAGAGCCGGATCCACGAGCACCTCGAGCACCACCTCAAGCGCTTCGACGAGACGCGGCTCCAGGACATGGAGCTCCGACACGTCGTCAAGGGGCGCGTGCTCAAGCCCCGCGCCGAGGACGCGATCCGCCGGGCGAGCGAACGGCTCGCTCAGCAGCACGAGAAGGTCCTTCCCGGGATCCTCGCCGGTGCGGATGTGGCCTACCTCCGTGACGTCTATCCCTTCCACCCGGCGCTGATCGAGACCCTCATCGACGTCACGATGCTGATGCAGCGTGAGCGCTCGGCGCTGCGCGTCCTCTACGAGCTCCTGGTCATTCACTATCCGCACCTTCCGCTCGGCGAGTTCCTGCCGGTCGGATCGGCCTTCGACGCGATCTTCCCGCCCAGCGGCGTCGAGGCAAGCAAGAAGGTGGAGGTCCTTCAGGACATCCACCGCCAGTACTACGAGCGCCTCGTTCCTGCGATGGATCAGCTCCGGGCGGCTGCAGGCGAGTTCGACGACAAGCGGCGCGCCGCGCTCGACCAGATCGTCAAGACCGTGCTCCTGGGCGAGGTCTCGAACCGTCTCCGGGGCAAGGGACTCACGGTCGAGCGACTCGTTCAGCTCAACTCGGTGGACGTCGAGGGCGAGACGTATCGAGGGCGGCTGCGGGTCGCGGCGGCGGACCTGGTGACGCTCTCGAACCTCGTTCCGGACCTCCAGGTCTCGAGCACCGACAAGACCGCGATCGTCCGGTACGTTCTGGGCGGCGTGAGCCTGGGCGAGGTGCTGGTCCGTGCCCGCTCCAAGGTCGACAACCTCTCCCAGCGGTTCAGGGTCTTCTACGGGGCGCTCAAGACTGCGCTCGGAGTCTCGGGCAAGAAGGGGTTCGACGACGGCGCGGACAACGTCGGCGACTACGAGGTGCGCTGGCGAAACACTCGGCGCCGGGGCCAGCTCCGGATCGGGAACGTCCGCGAGATGAAGTACGAGGACTTCGACGCGCCCGACGGCGGCTTCACGCTCCTGTGCGACTACCCCTGGGATGAGCCGGGCCACAGCGTGGAGGAAGACCGGCAGCGCGCCTTCAACGTGCGCAAGAACCGCGGCAATCGCTACACCCTGTGCTGGCTGCCCCGGCACATGTCGCCGACCGAGCTGGACGTCATCAAGGACCTCGCTGCCGTTCGGTTCCTGCTGTCGCCCGAAGGACAGGAGGAGCTCCTCGACACCTTGGCGCCACAGGACCGGGCGCGCCTGCTCGACCAGGCCCACGGACGTGAGAAGCTCCAGAGCCAGCAGCTCAACGAGCTCGTTCGAGAGGTCTACGTGAACCACGGCGAGTGGCTGCCGCTCGTCTCCGACGTCGATACGAAGCGCCCGCACGAGGACCTGGCGGCGAACCTGGAGCACGCGGCGCAGCTCCTGCTCG
Organism: Deltaproteobacteria bacterium; assembly: GCA_016190375.1. Classification (GTDB taxonomy): domain Bacteria; phylum Myxococcota_A; class Polyangia; order JACPQR01; family JACPQR01; genus JACPQR01. Next base: position 81,442 of record JACPQR010000080.1, on the reverse strand, counting down.
ATCGCCGGTATCCTCAACACCCGACCTTCGGCGCGGAGCCGCGAAAGGCCGACCTCGAGCGACTGCTGGGCTGGATGGTCAGCGCGGGCGACGCGACCGTTTCGGTGGCGTTCGACGACGACACCGCGAAGGTCCTCCGGACCATCGGCCAGCCCCTCGAGCTCGTGAACCTGGGGCAGGCCAAGGCATCGCTTCGCCTGGACTCCCGCTACATCAAGGACGTCCTCCAGCGGACCGACAAGGATCTCGTCAACTGGAGCGAGGTGTCCGAGTGGCTCCGGGAGCAGTACGGTCTCCAGCCGCTGATCGTCGACCTGTTTCTGGCTTTCCTGTGCCAGCGCGATCACCGGGCCCTCAACCAGGTTTCCGGGGACCCGATCGACGTAACGATCGGGATGCCGGCGTCGGTAGCGATCCGGCTCGAGCGAGGCAAGCTCGTCGGGCACGCCGAGTGGTCCCGGGTGCGAGAGCTGTGCGGCCAGCTACTCGGGCTTCCGCAGCCGGCCGCCCAGAGATCGCTCCAGCTCCAGGACCGCGTGGCCAGCCAGATGCGAGAGCGGGCCATCGACCGAAGGAGAACCTTGCAGGGGCTTCACGAGCGCCTCGGACAGCTCGGAGTGGAGACGGGCGCGAGACCGAACGAGATCGCCGAGGCGAACGCGCGGCTCGCGCCGCTGGTCGAATCGACGAGCGACAGCCACAAGGTGCTCCTTGCGCTCCTCGCCAAGTGGCCGAGCGAAGCGGACGACCCGGTCCGTGCCGTCGTCCAGCAGGTGGAGGGCATCCGCCACGCCCTCGACGGTCTCGACGACGGCGCTCGCAATAACCTCGAGCGGGCGCGAGGGCATTCCCCGCTGGGCCCGCGGGTGTCGGCGCACCTCGACTCCCTCGCCAGTCACCTCGGGGCTGCCAACGCTCAGTGCCCGCTGACGCGGGAATGGATGGGGACGTGGAACGCCGGAGCCCAGGCCCTCATCGCTGAGCTGATCACGGCACCGCCGGAGCCGCCGGAGCCGCCGGGTCCACGGCCGCCCACCCCGGCGCCGGTTCCCCCGAGCCGGCAGGTCTTCTCTGCGACCGTGAACGCCGGGGACGCGCGAGCCGTCGCCGAGGCGCTGGAGAAGGCCCGCCGCAAGCTCGCGGAGCTGAAGAAGGGTCGCGTTCACGTGAGCATCACGCGCGAGGACGACTGAACGTGCATGGGACAGCCCAGATCCTTCTCCGGAAGCTCCTCGAGCAGGCCGGAGGCTCGTCCGAGTCGGGGGCGGTCCTCGTCCTCGACGGGGAAGGGCTGGAGGACCTCCCGGACCAGATGGCCGCCCAACACGGCACCTATTCGGTCCACCGCGTGGGCTCCGAGATCCGGATGCGCCACATCCTCTGGAAGGCGCGCGGGGCGCCCCTGATTGCAGTCGTGCCCGAGGCGCTCGCGCGGCGTCTTCCCCCAGACATCCTGCGGCGCGCACGCAACCAGCGCGTGCATGCGCTCGCGCCGAACGACGTGCTCGAGGTCATCCTGGGTGTTCGGGTCGTTGGGGCGGACGCGCCGCACCTGCAGGCCCTGGCGCTCGAGTACGTCGAGCAGATGGGGCACGCCCTGAGCCGGCGAACGCTTCCGACCGTGGTCGACCGCAGGCTCCTCATGGAGCTTCTGGTCGACGTGAGTGTCGGCGAGACGGTCCGGACCCAGCCTTCGGCCGCACTCCTCGCTTCGTGGGTCCGGGAGCCGCCAGTCTGGTCCGACAACGTGCGCAGGCTCGTCTGCGAGGCTTTGCCCACGCTCCAGGGCGATGAGGGACGGCTCCTCGCGTGGGCTCTGGCGGTCGCCGACACTTCCGGCGAGCGGCTGCGCCAGCTCGTGGCCCACGGGGCGCTCCTGACCGTGGAAGCCGAGGAGCTCCCCAAGGATGCCTGGGGCCCTCTGTGGGCCGCGGCCGCTGAGCCACCGGTCGAGATGGATCGGAGGATCCTCCGTCGGACCGTGTGCCGGCTGGTCGAGGACGCGCTCGCGCTCCTCGGCGAGGCAGCGGGCCCTCTGCTCACGGAGGCCGAGCGCATCGGTCGACGTGCCCTGACCGAGAGCCAGATCTCGACCAGCCGAGTCCTACCGCTCGCGTTCCACGACCGGTGCCTGCAGCTCGCCCGGGGCGCCGCCAACGGTGTGCCCATCCCGAGTCGAGACATCGAGTGGCTCCGCGGACACCGGGCAGCAGCCATGGGCAAAGCCGAGCTCCTCCTCCTCGAGGGGATGGCCCGGCTGTCGCGCTACCTCGATCAGCCCGAGGCGGATTCGACCGACCCGGTCGAGCTCGTCCGTCGATACCAGCGGGACGGTGCCTTCGCGGACCTCGCGACGCTCCAGCTCCGCAGGGCCACGGCGGGCAGCGGTCGGTATCTCCAGGAGGCGCGCTCCGTCTTGACGCGCTCTCGGGAGCGACGCGACCGGGACAACGAGGCGTTCGCGCGGTGCCTCGCCTCCGGCTACGAAGCCGCGCTCCACCGGCCCGAGATGATCCCCCTTCATCGGATCTGGAAGCGCCTCGTGGCGCCCACGTGGCGTCCCGGCGAGTCGACGCCCCTGTACCTCGTGGTCCTCGACGGGTGCAGCTACCCGGTGTTCCTCGACCTGCTCTACGAGCTCGCGCAGCACGCCGCGTTCCCGATCGGGATTCGTCCCGACGACTGCGGGCGGGTGATGGGGATTCCCGCGCTCGCGCCGCTTCCCACGGTCACGAGCCATGCGAGGGGCGCGATCTTCCTGGGGGAGCTTCCCGCGGACCCACTAGTGCCCGAGACGGCGTACCGCGACCAGCAAGAGGCGAAGACCGACAAGGCACGGTTCGCCCAGAATCCGGCCCTCGGGGATCGCAGGCGGTCGCTCTACTTGAAGGGGGACCTCGCAGACGGCGGGCAGGCGCTGATCGGCGCCTTGGCCGATCGGGAGGTCGAGATCGTCGCTGCCGTGTTCAACGCAGTCGACGACCAGATCGGCTCCACAAACACCGGCGCCGTCGTCCGCCTTTCGCCGGAGACGATCATGGGCTTCCGGCCGTCACTGGAGGCCGCGCTCAGGGCTGGGCGGCGGGTCCTGCTCGTGGCCGACCACGGGCACAGTCCGTACGTGGACAACTCGCTGCGGGTCGGGGAGGGCGCCACCCCGCGCTACTTGCCGCTGGCCGACGGCGCCAAGGCACCCGCTGGGTTCTGCGAGATCGACCTCGCCGGTCTGGGAGGGCCACCCAGCCGCAGGGCGTTCGCCTGGCGGAGCGGAGCCTACCTCGGTGGGCCGCAGGTGGGCTTCCATGGCGGCTGCAGCCTCGAGGAGATGGTCGTTCCCCTCGTATGGCTCGAGCACAACGGGCTTCAGGCCGATGAGCCGGCGTGGTGGTACGGCGGTGGCGCTCTGCCCGTCGTCGAGGCCGTGCGGCGCGCGCCCGAGCCCCCGGCACCGACACCACTTCCGACCCCGAAACGGCAGCTCGACATGTTCGAGCCGGCCGGTCGCATCGACTCACTGGGGCTCCCCGAGGAGGTCGTCGCCAAGCTCGGCCAAGATGCCCGGGTGATCCTCGTGCTCCTGAAGGAGAACGGATCGCTGCGGTCGAGCGAGCTCGTCAAGCGCATCAACAAGAACGCCGTTCGCGTCAACGGCATGGTGCGCCAGCTCCGCCGGACGCTCCACGCCGCCGGCCTGGAGCTCTTCACCGACGAGGTTCTGCCGAGCGGTGAGACGCTGTACCGTTACCTGGGAGGCGGGACGTGAGCGAGCTCGACGAGGCTCGGGAGATCGTCAGCGCGCTCCGGGCGGGCCTCGTGCCCCGTCGCGGGCTTCAGCGGTTCGCCAAGGGCCTCGCGCCTCTGACGGCGGCGGTCGCCGAGGAGCTGGCCTTCGTCGCCAAGGGCAAGGGCTTGGCGAAGTGGATCCGAGGCGAGTACGGAACCGGCAAGACGTTCGCGGCGCGGTACCTGTGCCTGGAGGCGCGTGCCCGCAAGTTCGCGACCTCGGAAGTGCAGATCTCGATCAACGACACGCCCCTTCACCACCTCGAGACGATCTATCGCAGGTTGGTCGAGCGTCTCGAGACCGCCGCCGACGGCCCGCACGCGCTACAGGCCATCGTGGAAGGATGGCTCTTCCAGGTCGGCGAGGAGGTCGCGCGGGTTCGCGGCCTGGCCGAGGACGACCCTGCGTTTGGCGAAGCGACAGAGGAGCGGCTCGAGGACAAGCTCGCCGATCTCTCCCAGCGAAACCCCGCGTTCGCCCAGGTTCTGCGCGGGTACCACCGTGCGCTCCAGGAGGACGACTACGCGAAGGCCCAGGGGCTGCTCGCGTGGCTCGCCGGCCAACCCCACACGGATCGGAGCGTGACGTCTGCGGCCGGCGTGAAGGGGAAGGTCGACGGGCAAGCGGCCCTGACGTTCCTCGGCGGCATCCTGCGGCTCCTGCGCCAGTCGGGCTACGAAGGGCTCGTCGTCGTTCTCGACGAGGTCGAGACGATCCAGAGGATGAACGCCCAGAGCCGCGAGAAGTCGCTCAACGCGCTCCGCCAGCTCATGGACATGCTGGCGGCCGACGAGCTCCCGGGCCTCTATCTGATCGTCACCGGCACCCGGGACTTCTTCGATGGCTACAAGGGCCTCAAGGGGCTGACGGCGCTCTACCAGCGAGTCCACGTGGCCTTCGGAGACGATGCGACGTTCGATAACCTTCGCGCCCCTCAGGTCCGCCTCCTACCGTTCGACGAGCGGCGCCTCTTCGAGGTGGGGGCCGAGGTGCGTGCTCTCTACCCGGCGAAGGAGCGCGAGCGAGTGCTGGCGCGCGTGGACGACGCCTTTCTTCGAGCGCTTGTCGCGCAGGTCACGAAGGGCTTCGGCGGAAGAGTCTCGGTCACGCCGCGGCTGTTCCTGCGAGAGCTGACGGATGTCTTGGACAGGGTCGACCAACATCCGGAGTTCGACCCCGCGAAGCACTACCAGCTCACGATCGACGAGGCGCAGCTCAACCCCGAGGAACTGGCCGCCGTTCGAGGGCTCCCGCCCGACGCCGCAGTCGACGACGACGAAAGCGGGACTGCGGACCCGCCCAAGCGGCTGGACGGGTGACGCCGTGTCGGGGTTCTCGCGCCTGCATCCTCACCTGCAGCACGCGATCGTCCACGACCTCGGCTGGCGCGAGCTGCGGCCGGTGCAGGACCTCACGATCGATGCGGTGCTCGATGGGGCGAACGCCGTCGTTCTGGCGCCGACCGCTGGTGGGAAGACCGAGGCGGCGCTCTTTCCCTTGCTCTCCCGGATCCTGGCGGACGAGTTGCGGCCCGTCGCGGCGCTGTACGTGTGCCCCATCCGGGCGCTCTTGAACAACCAGGAAGAGCGCGTGGGCGGGTACGCCCGCATGGTCGGGCTCTCGGCGTTCAAGTGGCACGGAGACGTCGCGGAGTCGCGGCGGCAACGGTTCCGGGCTGAGCCGAGCCACATCCTGATGACCACGCCCGAGTCGCTCGAGGTCATGATGATCAGCGCCCGGACGGACGCGCGAGCGCTCCTCGGTGGCGTCCAGGCCGTCATCGTGGATGAGGTTCACGCCTTCGCGGCCGACGACCGCGGAGCACACCTCGCGGCACTCCTCGAGCGGATCAGCCAGTTCGCGGGCCGGGACATCCAGCGCATCGGACTGTCGGCAACGGTCGGGAATCCCCGGGTCATCGGCGAGTGGCTGCGGGGTTCGAGTCAGCGTGAGCTCCAGCTCGTTGACCCGCCGCGGTCCGAGGTCGCGCGGGACGTCACGGTCGATTCCTGTGCCGATGTCGAAGCCGCGGCGAGGGGAGTCGCCCAGAAGGCGCGCGGCAAGAAGAGCCTGGTGTTCGTGGAGAGCCGTTCCCGGGCCGAGGCGGTCGCGCACGCACTCGACGGCAGCGGCGTCGAAGTGTTCATCCACCACAGCTCGGTCAGCCGGTCGGAGCGCGAGCACGCCGAGCTTCAGTTCGTACACGGCCAGAACACCGCCATCGTCTGTACGGCGACCATGGAGCTCGGGATCGACGTGGGCGACCTCGATCAGGTGCTCCAGGTCGACGCTCCGGCAACCGTCGCGTCGTTCCTCCAGCGGATGGGACGGACCGGCCGGCGGCCCGGACGTCGCGCGAACTGCTCGTTCTTCTGCCTCAGCCCCGAGTCGCTCATGCAAGCCCTCGCGATCGTGCGACTCGCCGGGCGGGGCTGGATCGAGGACGTCCGGCCGGCCGAGCACGCGAGCCACATCCTGGCCCATCAGGTCATGGCGCTCGCACTGCAAGAGGGCGGCGTCTCCCGCCATAGGGTCCTCGGCTGGATTCGCGATGCCTACCCCTTCACGAGCATCGCCGACGACGAGCTCCAGTCGCTCGTCGACACGATGCTCGGTCGCCAGATTCTCTACGAGGCCGACGACGTCCTGTCGCTCGGCGCGCGGGGCGAGTCGTTCTACGGGCGAAAGCACTTCTTCGAGCTCTACGCGGTCTTCAGCTCGCCACCGATGCTGCGCGTGATGCACGGCCGCGAGGAGGTAGGGTACGTCCAGTCGAGCTTCATCCAGGGCCACGACGGGAAGCAGGGGCCGCTCACCTTCCGGTTGGCGGGCCGTCCGTGGGAGGCGGTCCACATCGACTGGTCAAAGGGCGCAGTCTCGGTGAACCCGGCGCCCGCAGGTCGAGTGCCAAGCTGGGTGGGCTCGCCGAGTGTCCTCTCGTATGAGCTATGCCAGGCGATGCGGGAGGTGCTGACGGCGGAGGACGTTGGGCCAGCCGTGCTGTCGGCCGGCGCCGAAGCGGAGCTCCGGTCGCTTCGGGAGGCGTACGGAGGGCTCCTCGAGGGCGGGGCCGCACCGATCGAATCGGTTGCCGACGCGATCCAGTGGCACACCTTCGCCGGGGGTGCGATCAACCGGCTGCTCGCGGCGGGGCTCGAGAGCGTGACGGGCCGGCAGTGGGTCTCCGGGAACCTATCGATTCGGTCCAAGGAAGCGGGCCTCGTCGAGGCGAACGAGGCCGTCGCACAGCTCCGGTCGCTGAGCTGGGAGCCCCTGGCGTTTGCCCGGGCCAGGGCGATGGCCCGGGGGATGATCACGAAGTTCCAACCCTGCCTGCCCGCGGACGCCGAGGATCGCCTGCTCTGCGACAAGCTTCTCGACCTACCAGGGACGCTGCGGTTCCTGGCGTCGGTTCGGGTGGCCTCGGCCCGGTCGGACGCTCCCGGGGGCGGTCTCCGGCTACCGGATCGGCCCGTCGACTCCGTTCTTGCCGTTCTCGAGGCCCCACTGGGCCCATCCCGGGTGTGCTTCGAGCCAAGGAACGCCGTCGTCTGGGTGGACCAAGAGGAAGATCTGCGGTCCATGTGCGAGGCAGCGGTTGGCGAGTCGGTCATCGGGCTCGACGTCGAGACCGCGCTCGACCTCGCGACCCTCTGCCTCATCCAGATCGCCGCCCGGGACCGCACATGGATCATCGACCCCCTCGCGATCGGCGACCTTTCGCCCCTGAAGCCGCTCCTTGCGAGCAGCACCGTCACGAAGGTCATCCACAACGCCCGGTTCGAGCGCCGGGTTCTGGCGAAGCACGGCCTGTGGCTGAACGCCGTGTTCGACACCCTCGAGGCATCACGAGAGCGGCACGGCGTTGACGCTCTCGGTGGCCACAGCCTCGCGGCCGTGTGCGAGCGCGAGCTCGGGGTGGCGTTGGACAAGGAAGAGCAGACATCGAATTGGGCGCGACGGCCCCTGTCTGAGTCCCAGATGCGTTACGCGGCGGCGGGCGCAGAGGTGGTGTTGCGGCTGAAAGCGGAGGCGTTCTCGGCGTCCTAGGCAACACCGAGCCGCAGAAGGTCGCTGTCCTTGATAGCGCGACGGCGCTCCGAGTGCTGCCAGATCACCTGACCGTCCACGGCGAGCCTCACCACGATTTCCGCAACATCGCCCCGGGTCACATGGTTGCTCTGGAGCACGTTGCCCCAGACGTCTGCGAAGCGTCTCGGCCCCTTCGCCAAGACGACCAGGACGTCACGGCGTGCATTCTCGAGGCCTTGCTGATGCCGCGCCTGGTGTGAGGGGTCCACGAGCAGCGGCATGGCAAGTCCGAGATCGAGCTGGCCCCCTCGCTGCCCCTTGCGTCGCTTCGCCTCCTCGCGGACGGCACCCGCCAGCTCACCGCAGACCCTGGCCTCGACGTCGCGGAAGAGACGGACGACCTCCGGATGACGCCCGCCGACGACGAGTCGGAAGAAGGTCTGTGAACGAGTGGGATGCGGCACCGCGAGGTCCGCAACGTACAGCAGTCCGCAGCGCCGCCTCAGATTCTCGCGGTACAGCGACATCAGCTCCTCCTCGTCGAGCTCGATGGGGAGGTCGGCCTCGCCGAGACCAAAGAACTCGCGCATCTGGTCGCGGATGAACTTCCTCGGGTCGTCCTTGAACCGGTTGACGTGATGGAACATCACGTTGACCAGAACGTCGCGCTGGCGTGCGCTGGCGAGCTGAGCGATGTGCCTCATTCCCGCACCCTTCCAGCCCGTCGGATCGACGAAGATGAACGCCGGCGCGTCGCCCAGTTGGCGGGCTATCGCCGAGGCATGCTCCTCGAACGTTCCGCGCTTGGCGGTGGCCTCGACCCCGTCGATGACGTTCTCCCTGAGGAATCGCTCGAGCTGCGCGAACGCCCGCGCGTGCTTCTCGACGAAGACTGCGTGCGCACGAAGCGCCTGCCCCGCGTGGGCGGTCCAGAACGCCACGGCATCGCGGAGAGCCATCAGCCCGATCGACACCGATGTGTCCTTCAGGTCCTCGTCCTTCGCCTTCCACGGGCCCGCGAAACAGTCGACGTAGTAGAGGTCTGTAGATGCGTACCGTGCCCGGGACCCGAGCTTGTGGCCCCAGGCCTGGAGGTACGTGGCGAGGATGCGGTGCTTCAGAAAGGACTGTTCGCGGTTCTCGTAGGCCTCCGGGATGACGCTTGGCATTTCGTCCCCACCTCGACTTCGATGACGGACTGGACTATACACCTGTTCAGTCAGGTGCCATGAGCGACCCCAGCGCGATCGAGTGGACCGACGCGACGTGGAATCCGGTCCGCGGCTGCTCGAAGGTCTCGCCCGGCTGCGCGCACTGCTACGCCGAGACTTTCGCCGAGCGCTTCCGCGGAGTGCCGGGACACCCGTTCGAGCGAGGCTTCGACCTGCGGCTCGTCCCCGAGTCCCTCGACCTGCCGCGACGCTGGCGGGCGGGACGTCTGGTCTTCGTGAACAGCGTGTCGGACCTCTTCCACGAGAACGTGCCCGATGCGTTCGTGAAGCGTGTCTTCACTGTCATGGTGGACTGCCCCCAGCACCAGTTCCAGGTCCTGACCAAGCGACACGAGCGCCTCGCCAAGCTCGCGCGCCGGCTTCCATGGCCGCCGAACGTGTGGATGGGGGTCAGCATCGAGAACGCCCGCTACTACACTCGCATCGCTGCGCTTCGCGGGGTCCCAGCCCAGACCCGCTTCTTGAGCCTCGAGCCAGTCCTCGGACCGATGCCGCGGCTCCCGCTCGACGGGATCCACTGGGTCATCGTGGGCGGCGAGAGCGGTCGCCGTTCGCGCCCGATTAAGCCCGAGTGGGTCCGCGGGATCCGCGAGCAGTGCCTGGCAGCGCGGGTGCCGTTCTTCTTCAAGCAGTGGGGGGGGCCGAACAAGAAGGCGGCGGGGCGCACCATAGACGGAAGGGAATGGAGCGAGGTACCGGGAAGCGGCGGCGCCCTGATCCGAGGGCAGTCTCGGCCTGTGGCGGGCCCGCGCCCTCACACGTCCGCCGATGCACCGCGCGCGGCAAGGGGAACGTCTTGGTGATTCGCCTGGAAGACCGCTTCCAAGTTGTCAAGCTCCTCGGACAGGGAGGTTTCGGCCGTGTGCTGCTCGTCCGGGATCGACGGACCGACGTTCACGTTGCCGCGAAGGTGATGAAGGGCCCCGTCACGATCGCTACGCGTCAACGCTTCGTGCGCGAGGTCAAGCAGCTCGAGCGGTACTCCGCCGTTGGCCAGGTCATTCCCGTCCTCGAGAAGTTCCTCGAGGCCAAGCGTCCCTTCTTCACGATGCCGCTTGCGAAGGGCAACCTCGAGCAATGGGCCGGCCGGCTCTCGGCCCCGCAAGTCGCCGTTGCGATGCTTCGAGTGATGGAGGCCCTGGCGGCCGTTCACGCGGACGGCGGTTTTCATCGCGACATCAAGCCAGGGAATCTATTCGTGCTTGAAAAGGGCGAGACCGTCGTGGGCGATTTTGGGCTCGGGAACAACCCTCACGTCACGAGGAACTTCACGAGGAAGGCGCAGGGCACGTTCGCCTACATGGCTCCGGAGTTGCTGGCCGCCGATCCGGCGCACTTCACCTTCGCTTGTGATGTCTACTCGGCGGGCGCGAGTTGGTATCACCTCGTCACGGGGAAGGGTCCCGCCATTGCTGGCGGCCCCCTGGATCCGAGGAGGGTCAAGCCGAACGCCGACGCCTGGACGTCGACATGGATCGGCGCGATGACGCGCCGTGACCCAACCCAGCGCCCCACAGCCGAGCAGGCTGCGGCGGCCATCAGGCAGCGCATCCGCCCGTCGACCGTGCCCGCGCCGCGCCCAGCGGGAAACGCATCAGCGTCGACCGCCGTTCGAGACGCCCTTGCGGTTGGCGCTGTGTTCGGGGTACTGGCTCTGATCATCGCTGCCGCCGCGAAGTAGGTGTCTGCACAGGCCGGAGCCGGGAGGAGATGAAGGCCCGGGCGGACGCGGCCCGCGCGCGTTGCAGCGTTGCCCCTTGCGCATGAGTTCGACGATCTACATGCTGACCCGAAACTGAGCGGACCATGTCCTGGGCAACCGTGCAGGAAGAGCTGCGACGCTGGCACGAGTCGCGCGACCGAGAGGCCGGCAGGACCGCGCTCGCGTTCCTGGAGGGCGAGCTCAGGTTGATGGTTCCCGGTCTGGTCCGCCGGACCTGGCCTCAGGACCTTGTCGAAGATGCCCTGCGCAGCTTCCTCGTAAAGCTGCTGGAGAAGCCCTTGCCGGCCCCGCTCGACAAGCCGCGCGGGTACGTGGCGCAGGCGTTCCGAAACTGCTGCATCGACCTCCACATGGCGTGGCGGCGACGACGGGAGAGCTCGATCGAGGATGCGCCGGCTGGGTGGGAGCCGCCCGCCGACAGCGACGAATCGCCCGCAGACGTGGCGTCGCGCGAGGAGGAAGCACAGCTAATCCGCGCCGCCATCGGGCAGCTCGAGATCGCGGACCGCATCGCTCTGAAGCTCGACGACGCGCCGGAGTGGCTGGACGACGAAGAGGTGCGCTGGTTGTCCGACTGCGGCGGGACGAGTCCGTTGGAAGTCCGACGCGCGGTGGCGTCGGCCGAGGACATGCACGCGCTCACCCGCGTCTTCGATCTCGGGGACGACGACCCTCAGGACCCGCAGGCTCGCCGCAAACGGATGGAGCGCTTCCGCCGCCGCCGGGCCCGCGCCCGCGAGAAGCTGCGCGAGCTGCTCCGGGAGGTGCGGTGATGGCCGCCTGGAAGCACCCCGCCCTCGGCCCAATCGAGCTCATGCCGCTCAAGCTGCGCCCGGCGAAGGTGTGGCGGCACTTCTACGACATGGGCGAGCACTGGGAGCGGATCTGTGAGGGCGAAATCGGCCCCATGCGTGGAGAGACCGAGGCTGTCGTGGGAGTTGTGCGGGCCGAGCACTACGAGTTGCCGCAGATCGACCGTGTCCGGTGGCACCGGGCGCGGAACCTCCTCGTGAGCCACCACGACGCGATCTACGGCCCGGCGTACGCTGCAGAGATGGCCTCGTTGGGGACCATCTGGACCCCGGGCATGGACGGTCGGCATCGACACCTGGCGCTGACGCCCCAGTCCGTCCTCATCGTGGTCCAGCTCGAGCTGCCGAGCTGGGTCGTCACGGCCTTTCGTCCGCATCCGCCGACCCAAGGCGTCGAGTGGGATGAGGCCGACCTCCGGCGCCACGCCGTGGGGTACTTCCGCAAGGAGACCGGCATGGAAGTCGAGAGCCTGGTGCGAGCCACCGCCGAGAACCTGCGGCTGGTCTCTGCCGTCACGCCCCGCTCCCCGAAGGACGTGTGGTGGCTGGCGTCCGCGGTCGGGTACGGGCGACTCTTGACGGACCACGCGGAGGTCCGTGCAGGCCTTCCCGCGGCTGAGAGCGTTCTCGCCGCGGTCGACGGGTATGTCATGGACGAGCTTCGGCACTCGCTCGACTGGGAAGGCTGCCTGCGGCGCCTGGCAAGCGCGCTGAAGGCCAGCCGCCCTGAGGACGCGGAGGCAGTCCTCGCCGCGTCCGAGGAGCTCCTAGCCGTAGCGGGCGCAGTCCAGGCCGCGGCCCAGGCCGACGCCTTCTGTGCCGACGTCGAGCCAATGATCGCGTGGCTGCCGGTGGAATGGAGCCACCTCGCCGACCGTGCGGCCATGCGATGCCAGGCGTTTGGCGGCTCGCAGAACCCGGTGCTCCGGCTGTGGACAGCGGTAGAGGATGCAGTCGTTGGAGCGATGATGCGGGAAGCCGAGCCGGCCGTACGGCCCGCAGCGCGGCTGGTCGACTCGATCATCCCGGCCGAACCGAGGTGGCGCCAATGGCGGGCGCGTCCTGCGACGCTGGCCAAGGGTGCTTCCACCTCCGTGGCCGAGTGGGTGCGAGCCACTCTGGATGGGTTGAGAGTTGCCCGGCCGGCCCCGGTGATGGGTGCGTCCGCGCCCTCGGCCCAGCCGATGGAGGTGCGTGGCCTGCCGGCTCCGAACGCGCCTGGGTTCTGCAGGGTCTTCGTTGCCGATGACGATAACCCGGACGGCCACGAGGTTTCGAAGCACTTCACGGGGTGCGACGGCGACCTCTGGCAAATGGACCCGGAGGACGAGGGCGTGCTGGTCATCCTGGTCGCGGGCTTGCGCCCGATTCTCGGCGCGGGGCTGAATGCTGTCCTGGCCAACGCCGCCGAGAGGGATGACGTCTTCGTCGGGATGCGGGAGCTTCAGCCCACCCAGGTCACGAAGGCCAGCCGTTGAAGCGACTCTGCAGCCTGACGCTCCGAGAGCGATGGGGGCGGTCTGCCAAGAGTCGGGGAGTCGCCCTTCCCGACGACCTGTAGCTTCGCGAGCACTGCGAAGGGCTCCTGGCCGGTGGCCAGTCCTTCGAGCACCGCCCGCCCGATCTGTACCGCGACGTCGAGCTGAACCGGCCAGAGAGGCGCGACGACGCAGCGTGCGCCGGCGGAGACCAGCGTGCCGGCGACGCCGCCCGGGTCCGCCAGCGAGTCCCCGACCCGGCCTCCGTCACACGACAGCAGCAGGACCGTGGCCCCGGCGAATCTGTCCGGGTCTTGCGCGATCGTCGCCACGTCCAAGCGATCGACGTTGCCGGCGGAGTCGATGCAGAGAACCGCGGCCGTCTCGATGGTCTCGACCTCGCCGTGGGCGACCAAGACGATGACCTCGTGCTCGCCAGCCTCGGCGAGGACGTCGCGAGCGCTCGCCGGGCTGTCTCGGACGACCGCCCGCTCGCCGAGGAGCGCGCGGCCGAAGCGTCCGCCGACGCTCCCCAACAGCCGGACGGGGCCCCGAGCGGCCGCCTCCTTCGAGAGATTCTCGAGTGCGGGCACGCCGTACCCCCGTAGGTTGAGCCTCGCCTCGGGTGCCCTCTCGCCAGGATCGGCCAGTACCAGGAGGCTCGAGCGCCGGCGCCCAGGCGACGCTGTGAGGTCTGGAAGAGATAGAGAAGCAGCCGTCGCGACCGGTACGTTCGGCCATATCGCCCCAGGAGCGACGAGCCGAAGGCCGGGGCCCGGGCTCCACAGGACGGCAGTCGGCGGACCACCGAGGAACCGTTCGACGGGGGTGACCATGTTGGTGCGGAGCCAGTCGGTGACCGCGTCGAGCGCTGCGCCGACGTCCCTCCGTGGGACGAGGCCCCGCATGAGATCGGCGAGGGCGGCCGGCGATACCGGAGGAGGAGGCAACTCCAGCCCTAGCACCCACGTGCGCCGACGGCCGGTGCCATCGGCCTGCATCAGCAGAGCGAGGCAGACCGGCTCGCCGAGGAGAAGCGCGATGGCCACGCTGCCAGGTCGCGCCTCGAGCCAGACCCACGTCGAGTCGCTGGCCGCATCTCCTACGAGGAAGTTGGGCGCCACATCCCGGACGCGGTCGAGCACGTCCGCGATCTGTCGCTGGTCAGCCGAGCTGATGGCAGCTCGCCAGGTCTCCCACAGACCCGCCGACACCGCCCCCGGTCTCGAAAGGCGTGCCCGCAGTGGTCTGCGAGCAGGCTCGTGGCTCCGCCCCATCCAACGAGCGACGAGGTCCGCGCTCTCACCTTGAAGCACGAACGCAAGGCCTGGGATGGGGACGGCGAGCGCACGCTCGGCCAGGCGGTGCGCGAGGACCGAGGCGACGTGCAGGGCCGTCCATGCTTCTCGCTCGCGGCTCTCCCCATCGAGGAGCAAGTAGGCTGCCGCCTCTCGCACGACGGTCCATGCCTCCTCGGACCGCTCGATGATGCCCGGCGTGGATGCGGTGCCGAGCGCGAGCTCGCACAAGGCGAGAGCAGCATCGGTCATCTCTTCGCCGGGGCCAAGCACTCGCGCTGCCTCGACCGCACGTCGCAGCCAGGACCGTGCTTCCTCGGCTGCTACGGAGGGCGGCAAAGGAAGCAGGTCGAATCGGGCTGCTTGGAGCGCTCCGAGAAGCGCGCGCCCTGCGTTGATGGCCGTCTCCCAGTGGTGGCGCGCGTCGGCCTCGATCGTTCGAACAGCGGCGGCCTCGCGAGAAAGGCAAAGGCCTTCCGCGAGTTGCTCGCCCGTCACGTCCCCGCCGAACATCAGTGAACTGGCCAGGTTGTGCTTGGCACTTGCGAGGCTGCAGGGCGCCGCGTCAGCGGCGAGCGCATCGACTCGCCGGCGATACACGGCGAGTTCGGCCTCCCGACCACCGGTCATCCGCGCGAGGGCTGCCTCGCAGACGGTCCGGTTGCCCTCGACGTTGCGACGGGCGTGATCCTCCAGGAGCGCAACGTCCACCTCGCTGAAGGTGGCCAGCGCGCGCTCCAGCCAGTCCTTGCCCTCGGAACCTCCGATCAACGCGCCGGTCTGCGTCTGTTCCCAGGCGAGGTTCGCCGCGAACTGGGCCTTCTTGTGAGGCAGACGGGCGGTGCCAAGCGCCTCCCGGAGGCGCGCTTCGCTCGAGAGCAGTCGCTCCAACCGACCGCCGGTTCCCATCTGGCTCTCGACCTCCGAGAGGTTGTGGGCCAGGGTGGCGATGACGTCGGGGTCATCCGACGCGCGACCGCGCCGCAGGCGGACCTCGTAGACCCGCCGTGCGTCCCGCAGGTTCTGCCGGATATCGCCGGCTGGCGAGTAGCGCAGCGCCCGCGCGAGGTACACCAGGGTGTCCCCGGTTGCCCGCTCCTCGCCGCCCTCGAGCGCGACGCAGCGCCGGAGGAGCTCGACCGCGAGTGCGAAGTCGCGCAACGGGTCGTCGGCGTGGTCGTCGGGCGACCAGACTACGGCGATCTCCCTGAGCAGAGTCGACCGGACGAGGACGTCGTCCACGGACTGGAGCGCATCGACCGCCTCCGTCGTGGCTGCCCGCACCTCTGCGCCCCTGCGGCGCCCCAGGCGCGCAAGGTGGGCGAGCAGCCACACCCGGGCGGCCAGCACGCCGGGGCGGGCAGCGTCATCCGCCACCTCGCCCAACGTCGCGAGCAGCGCCTCAGCATCGTCGGGGCGTCTCAGCAAGGAGTCACGCCTCGCTTGATCCTCGATCCGGGCCCTCGCCGCGGGGCCGAAGCGGTCCAGCAGGCCAAAGGAGTCGAAGCTCCGGTCGCCTTCCGACATGAGCCGCCTTCGCACGCCGAAGAAGGCGCGGGGGGCGGGATGCGTCAGCACGCGCCGCGCGACCTCGACCTCGCGCTCGGTCGCCAGCGCGACCGGAGCGCCGATCTCGGCGGCGCGTTCCGGGTAGATCGTCTCGAGCTCTTCCCGGAGCTGCTCAGGCCCGGGGTCATCGGGCCGCCGGTGCTGCCACGCCGCGAGTCGGTGGAGAAGCATGGTAAGCATCTGCTCGGCGTGCCCCCGGTCGGCGCGAACCGCGTCCATCAGGTGCTGGGCGGCTCGCTTCTCGCGTTCGACCGCGCCGAGATCCGGGTGGGCATACGCTACCCGGGCTGCCGACACCAGGGTCTCCGCGCGTAGCCACCCGCGGCGGATCTTCAGCGAGCGCTCGAGGAGCTTCTCGGCTCGCCGAATGTCGTCGGGACCGCCGCGCGTGCAGAGGGCATCCGCCTGGACCTTCCAGAGCCTGGCTCGCTTCTCGGGGACTGCGTCGACCTTGGCGGCCGACTCGTAGATCCGCAGTGCCCTGTCGATGTCCTCGCCAGGCTCGGTCTTCCAGGCGTTGCCGTACGAAACGATGAAGTCGAAGAGCTCGGGAATCTTTTTCTTGCGCGCGATGCGGACCGCCTCCTCCAGCATCTCGCGAGACTCCCCGATTCGGTCGGGCGCATCAGGTGCCGCGGGATCCGCCTGAAGGCTCTGCATGAGTCCCACCCCCCGCTCGAAGCACTCGAGCGCGCGCTGGCGGCTTCCGATCTGAACGGTCCCGTGAGCCTTCCCGGGGAGGTTCGGCCGGTGCTCCTTCCCGGCACGCGGTGCGCAACCGCCCCATCGGCGCGTGGCCGACGCGACAAGGGCCAAGGTCGGATGCCGGTGCTTCCTGGAAACCGCTTCGATCGCGCGCCGGAGTGCCGGCCATGCGTCGCCCCCACTGCCAGAAAGCGACTGAACCGTGTCGTACATGGCGTCGAGGAGCTCCCGACGTGGCGCCGTCGCGAGCCTGTGCTGCAAGGGCAGCAACGTGGCCAGCACGCGGTCGGCCACGTCGGAACGCGATCGGAGTGCCGACCGGAGCGACGCCACGCCCTCACGCAGGTCCTCCGGACCGACGCTCGCTCGCTTCGCATGCACCAGCGCAACGAGCCAGGAGCACACGTGGTCGAGGGGACCCGCCGCTCCAGCCGGAACCGGAAGGACCCGCGTGCCGGACTCCAGACACCGGTCGATCCACTGGAGCCGCTCATCCAGCCGGGTGGCCCCTTCACCGTCCGCTGCGCTCGACATCGCCTCCTCGACGAGGCGCCGCGCGACATTGAGCGCATTCGGATGGACGATCGGCCCCGGCAGTAGCAGCAGATGCGCGGCTGCCAGCCGCAGTCCCGCCGCTTCCGGAGCAGGAAGAGCAAGTTCACCGAGCAGCCAACTCGCCAGATCCGCCTGCGCGTCGGACGATTCGGGTAGTGAAGCCCGTACCAGCTCGACGACGATGCGTCCCAGCGTGCGGTGTCCGTACTCTCGGGCGCGACGGTCCTGAGTGCCATCGAGTCCGCGGAGGACATGCCGCCGCGCCCTCCCGAGGACGTCCGGATCACCCCGGGCGTCCATGAGCAGCGCGGCCGCGAGGTCCAGTCGGACGTGGGGCTCGTCGGCGATCGTGTCGAGCAGGCGCTCGAGTTCGGCGGAGAGCCGTCGCCTTTCCTCTCCACTCTCCGGATCGAGCATGGTCACGAGCTGGTGGGTGCACGAGACCCGCTCGTGGTCATCGAGGGTGCCCTCTAGCGCCGCCCGGAGCGCCGAGCGGGCGGCCTCGGGCCGCCCGGCGCGGTGGTACATCCTGGCCTCGACGCTCGGGCGCCCCCGTCGGCGCGCCCAGCGCTCGATGGCATCGCGTGTCGCCGCCGACATCGGCGCGTCGTGGTTGCAGAGCAGGTCCACCAGGACGGCATCGAGCTCGCGGTCTGCGAGAAGGTCCGTCGCCCGGGCCAAGATCTCGTCGAGGGCGTCCGCCTCGCGGCCGGCGGCCAGATCCGCGCGGGCCAGCTCGAGGCACAAGCGGGCTCGGGTCGTGTCGTCGAATGCCAGGGAAAGTGCGTCCTGAAGGGCCGCGCGCTGAGCATCGGCGTTGCCACGCGCCCCGGCGGTGGCGGCTTCCACCAGGCAGACGTCCCGGCGGGTCAGAGGGTCCAGGCTCCCTCGATGGTCACGGAGGAATCGAAGTTGCTCCTCCGCCAGGTCGTGGTCCCGGGTCGCCAGTCCAAGGCGGGCCAGATGGAGGCGACCGAGCGCTTCGTTGAAGTCGTCGCGCCCACGGAGGAGGGCTAGGCCTTCCTCGAGGTGCCGTCGGGCCTCGCCCTTGTGCCCCGACCCTAGGAGGGCTTCGCCTACCGCCAGATGAAGCATCCCGAGCTCGACGCGGGAAGTCCCGCAGCTCGCCTTCTCGAGGAAAGCGAGCCCACGCTTCACGGCCTCGTCCCCTTGGCAGGAACGCACGAGGGTGGCCACGATCTCGGCGGCCAGTTCCGTCCAGAGGGGGCTCTCCACCGGCACGAGCGAGAGCGCTGTCTCGAACGCGCTCACCGCAGGCTCGGGACTTCGTGCGCGCACGGCGTGGCCTCGGGCCTGGTGGAGCACGGCTTGCTCGAAGGGACCCAGAGGTAGTTTCAGCGCCTCCCCGATCGCCCGCTCTGCCTCGGCCAGGGGCTGGGGAGAATGTTCGTCGGCTCCCGCGTGGATCCAGACCAACGTCTTGACCCATGCGGCCGTCGCCGTGGCGCACATGCCGGGATCGCCCTCCGCGCGCGCGAGCCGCATGGAGGTGTGGAAGTCCGCAAGAGCGAGTCCGGTCTCGCGAGCGTCGCCGTGGAACACGGCGCGTCGTGTGTTGGCTCGCTGGAAGTGGAGCTCCGCCAAGGACATCAAGGGTTGAACGGCGGCGATGATGTCGTCGAGAAGCCTCAACCGGAGCGCGAGGAGCGCGGGCGAGCGGAGTGCGAGGATGGCATCCGAGGCGGCCTTGCTCAGCGGCGCGCGCCAGTGTTCCTCGTGCCCGGTTCCTTCGACGGCGCGACGAAGCGCGAGTGCGAGGACCAGACTCTCGAGTGGGCCAAGTCCCTCCGTCTCCAGCACAAGCTCGAGGAGGCCGACGGTCAGTTCAGGCACATCCACCATCCCCGCCGCTCGTTCGACCTCTTCCGCGCCGAGAAGGCCCACGTAGGCCAGCCTGGCCGCCGCCTGACGCACGGCGAGCTGCAGCCGCTCGTAGCGGGGACGCTCCGCCGCGCGGTCGCTGGCCCGATCCCGGACGAGCGTGCGAATCATGCCGGTGAGGTGCTCGACGAAACCGCCGGGTTTCGTCTCCAGGCCCTCGAGCGCGCCGACGTCTTGTGCGAGCACGGGGAGGGCCTGCCCCTGGTCGACATGGCGCGGCAATGCTGTGGCGACCAGCGCGTCGGCGACGGCCGTGGGCAGCACGCACGCGGCTGCGATCAGTTCCTCGAGGAGCGGGACGATCTCAGGACTCTGCAGTCCCTCGGCGAGGATCCCCAGGTCGCTCGCACGCGCAGCCGGTAGGACGAGGACGGCGGCGAGAAGCGGATCGGGCGCCTTCGCCTGGTGCAGCACCAGGCCGGCCAGACGCGCAAGGTGTACCTCGCCCGCGCGAGCGACTGCTCTCGCCCAGTCCTCGAACCACGGCGGGAGGTCCGCGGTCTTGGGCGCAGCGGACCCACGCTCCATGGCGCTGGCCCGCAGGTCGCGAACGAGCGGATGGTCGGCGTGCTCGTCCTCCCAGCCGGCCGCGCCGGCCGCGATCTGACGTCGGGGAAGGTCATCGCGCGAGCTCACCGGGGGTCCTGTCCTCTGATGACGGTGGAGCGTAGTTGATGCGGACAGGATCGGCCCGGAGCCCGCTCTTTCGTTCGGAACGTCCGCATTCCGCTGCGACCTCCGTCAGGCACCTTGCATCGCTTCGAGGTGCCACCGTGAAACGACGCACTATCCTCGTCGATCTTGGCTGGGCGCGCGACAAGGACCCGTCGGTCCCGCTGGGCCACGCCTCGCTCCTCGCCGCCCTCCGCACGGCGGGCGCGACGGACGTGGTGCCGCTCGTGTTCCCGGTGAACGCGCAGTGCACCAAGGTGCGCGGCATCGTCGAGGCGGTCGAGCGTGCGAGCGGCGGCATCGCGGCGAACTGGGTCGATGTCTGTATGGGCGCCTACGTCTGGAACGAGCGACTGCTCCAAGACGTCTTGGCGCTCCTCCGCCAGCGGGGGTTCGGTGGGCGAATCGTGCTCGGAGGGCCCCAGGTCTCGTACTCCGGGCGCGGCATCGACGCCGTCTACCCTGGCGCCGACGTCTTCATCCGCGGGTTTGCGGAGGAAGCGCTGGTGAGCGTGACGGCCGACGCCCATGGAGCGCTTCCGCGTGGAGCACATCGGTCCGGTGAGGCCGACGACCAGTCTCGCGCCGTCCCGGACTTCGAGGGGCTGCCGTCGCCTCTCCTCGCCGGCATCCTGCCACTGGTCGATGACGGACGGGGCGTGCCCCTCGTCCGATGGGAGACGAAGCGGGGGTGCCCGTACGCTTGCGCGTACTGCCAGCACCGCGAGCCGGGCGCACGTCTCCGCGCCGCACGGTTCTCGTTCGAACGCCTGAAGTCCGAGATTGCGGTGATGAAGGCAGCCCGCGTGCGCGAGATTGGGGTTCTCGATCCGGTCTTCAACGTGGGCCCGGACTACCTCGATGTGCTCGCCGAGCTACGGCGCCAGCAGTTCGGCGGCATGCTCGCGTTCCAGTGCAGGCCGGAGCTGGTGGCTCCCGAGTTCCTGGACGCCCTCCGTGGGCTGACCGTCCTCCTCGAGTTCGGGCTCCAGACGATCCACGAGAAGGAGAGCCGGGCCATCAACCGCTCGAGCAGAATGGACCTCGTGGAGAACGGACTCTCACGAGTGATGGCGGCGGGCCTTCTGTGCAAGGTGGGTCTCATCTACGGGCTGCCGGCGCAGACGTACGAGTCGTTTCGTGCCTCCATCGCGTACTGCCTCGAGCGCCGCGTCAAGGTAGTCCGTGCGTTCCCGCTGATGCTTCTGCGCGGCACGTCCCTCGAGCGCGACCGCGAACGGTGGGGGCTCGTCGAGAGTGAGGACCCGATTCCTGTCGTCGTCGCGAGCCGCTCGTTCGACCGCGCGGAGTGGCGCCGCATGGACGCCCTGGCGGGCGCCCTCTCCCGCTCCGAGGGTCATCACCCGCACTCCATCGACGAGCTCGAGGTGATTGCAGCCGGGCAATCACCCGCACCCTGAGTGACGCTCTGGAACCGGCCGGCCGCGCGGCGCGGTGGCCGGCGACGCCGTCGCTCCGTGGCGGATGCCCCATCTGCAGGACCAGTTCTTGCCGCGAGCCCTCCGTGGGTGAGGCCCTTCGAGAGTCGCAAGCGAGTACGAGCAATCATGGGTTGGAATGTCCCGCCACTCGGTGAGCGGTCATTTCCTCACCAGAGCGGGAGGCCGGGCCCTTGGCCAGGACGATCGGCGGCGGTGGCACCGGCAGGCTGTCGGCAGTCATCCTGGGCTTGCGGGAGGGGCGACGACCCTTGCGACGTTCATGCACTCGCGCCGCCAGGAGGAGGCTGTCACATGGAGTTCTGACGCTGTCGAGGGAGATCACATGACACCTCTCGTAATTCGTCGTCGAGCCGGCCAACTCTTGAGGCGCCTGCCATCCGCGGCGGCATGCACGGAGAATTCGAGACTCGGCAGGCGCAGGAGGCCGAAGGTCCCGCCAGTCGGGATGTCCAGGGGCACCGCGGGATCGCGAAGAAGCGCGCCGGGGTTCACGACGAGGCCACGGCGTGTTCGATGACAGAAGGGAAGATGGGTGTGGCCGACGACCAGGACATCGGCGTCGGCGCGCTCGAGGATTCCGAGGAGCTCGTCTGGCGCCGTCTGGTCCGGGTAGATGCCGTCCATGTCGTTCCCGGGCCGGGCGTGCCAGACGACGACGCGCACTCCTTCGATCGTCCGGCGCCACGAGGTAGGGAGGCCATCCAGGAATCGGACGGCGCGGCTCGTCAGGTCCCAGCCGCTCGCGTCCTGACATTCCGCAACGGCCCATCGGTCGTGGTTTCCCCGGATGCACGGGATCCGGGCTTCTCGGAGCAGCGCGATCGTCTGTTCTGGGAAGAGGCCCCAGTCCAGCAGGTCGCCTGCGCAGACGATCGCGTCGCAGCCGAGCCGCTCGAGCTGCGCGAGGGCGTCTCGAAGCGCGTGGAGGTCAGCGTGGACGTCGGAGATGATCCCGAGGTGCACCCTCACCATTCGGGGCTTCCGGCGGTTGGCTGTCAAGCCGGCCAGGACGGCCTCTGGCCGGGAGCACGATTTCGACGGAGTCGCCAATCGGAACGAGGGGAGGAGTCGACTGGGGTCGGGGCGGTCGCCGCGTTGGCGGTTCGATGAGCCCCCAGCATCGCGCCGCGAGCATTAGCGGCTCGCGCGATCCCGTTCGCGAAGGGCGAGCTTCGCGCTCGCTCGGTGTCGGAGCTATGTGGTCGCCGGGGCGAGGAACCAGACTGGCCGCAGCGGAAGGAGGCGGCGCTCGACGTCTTCGATCCGCGGGTAGTGCTGGATCCAGAGATCGAGGAGGTGTTCGATGTCGAATAGGCGGATCTTGCGCTGCTCCTGGCGCGCGAGGTCGTCGGCCGGCTTCGTGAAGCCGGCGAGCGACACGAAGATGCCCACGTCGGCCCCGTGGAGGAGCGAGAGAAACTCGCGGAGATCCTTGACGTCCGCTTTCTGCGTGGAGCGCCGCCTGACCGACACCTTGATCACCGGCTCCTTGGCGCCCAGGGGATCGGAGTACGCGACGATGTCGACGCCGTGGTCTGGGCCTGGAGGGGCGTTCCAGGCGACGTGGTATCCCATGGCTCGGAGGAGCGCAGCGACCAGTCTCTGGAAGTCGTAGGGATCAATCTGCGACAGGTAGCTCTCGATCTCCTTCCACGCCGACTCCTCGGCTTCCTCGAAAGCGATCGACGAGGTCGCGTTGACGCCGTCCACACTGCTCTGCGTCTCGTCCGCGTTCCCGTCATGGTCTCGTCCCGCATCCCATGCGCGGTACAGCCGAGATGCTTCCCTCCTGAACGCCTCGGGGTCGCGGAACTTCTCGAGAGCCTTCCTTCCGTCGTCGGTCAGGGCCCACCGGCCCTTCATCTTGACGAGCCACCCCGCCTTCACGACCGTGACGGTCGAGAAGCGGACGATGTGCTCGTAGCGGCGAACGCCCGGATGATTCGGGTACTGGGACTGCTCGAACTCCGTGGGCGGCACTTCCTTGGGGAGCTGCGCGAGCACCTCCCGGGCGAGCATTCCGTCGGGTGCGCGGGTGAGGATCCGGAAAACGCCCTGCAGCAGCTCCCCGCACCTCTTGACGGTGATCTCGGCCATCGGCTCCTCCCGCGAACTCCAATCGGGTACGTTGCCAGGAAGAAGGCCGGGGCGGAAGAGGGGATCGGGTGCGCGGCGGCTAACGGGGCTCGCCAGGGGCACTGCGTGAGTCGACTGGCGTGTTGTTGTCGTGGGCGCTGACCGATCCGCGAGCCTCCTCGAGCCTGGCCCTGAGCTTGCGGTTGGCGCGCTCGAGGTCCTTGAGTTCGGCGTCGCGTTCGGTGAGGGCATTGCGTAGATCGTCGGTCACGTCGACGGCGGTGTGGACGAGTGCAAGGAGGTCCTCGGCATTTCGAATCTGCGGCGGGCGAGAGGCCTCGGGCAGCCACACCGATGACGCCTTCCGGAGCCATCGGATGTCGTCTCGCTGGAGCACGAGGTCGCCGCTCTCGAGCCACTCGTGGTGGAGGGCGCGGATGACGCGGGGTTGGCGGCGGAGCCTGATGACGGCCTCGCGAACGCCGTGACCTGCGGCGAAGACCTCGAAGGCGGCAGCGGCCTGCTCTCCCTCCGGGTCGGCCTGTCGCCGTGACATGGTGGCCACTTGGATCGTCGCGAACGCGTCGACCTCCCCGGGATCGAAAAAATGGGTTCCGGTCGCGTCCTTGATCGGATGAAGCTCCTTTCCCTCGAGTCTGCGGACGCTGGTGAGCGCCTTTCCGAGCTTGCGTGCCACCTGGCTGCGCGTCATCCGACGGGGCCACCAGACGGGGCGGTTGTCCGCCTCGGCAGGCTGCCCTTCGCGATCGATCGCCTTGTCGTCGTTCTTTTCCTTCATCTGTTCAGCTCCTGTCAGTTTCGGAGCGCGAGATCGACGACGATGTTGGGGCTGCCGCGACCGTGGCATCCTGCCCGGCAGGCACGGCCGTCGGGGCCCTCGTTGCGACAGTGGGCGGCGGCTCTGGCGCGGCGACGAACCCGCGCCGGGGCGGGTCCGCCGAACGCGCGGTTCGTGCTGCCGAACCGCTGCCCAAATGCTGCCCGAATGGTCTCGACCGCCGTCGAACCGGGTCGACTCACGTCGAGAGGGCCGAGAGCCATTTCACCCGCGAAAACGCGGCTCGAATCACGCAAGGGCGCGTGCTCGTTCGGGTTGTTGTTCGCCGCGTGAGGAGGGTTCGACTCCCGGCGCCTCCACCATCTGGCATCACAATGCACCCTTTCAGAGGTTCGTTGGTTTTGTTGGGAAAAGCGAGTGCTGGCGTTGCGGGGACCCCCCCTCGGGCGGCAGCCTTCCGGTCCGCTTCAGCACGCTGACGAGGGTCCGCACGGGCTCGCAGTCGAGCTCGGAGCGCGGGATCCGAAACGGCGCGAAGTCGGTGACCTGATTCGTCTTGATCACGCCGCGCTCGATGAGCGCGACCAGGCCGTGGTAGCCGATGCCGAGATAGTCGCGGGCCTGCTGACCGGTCAGGACATCGGCGCCGGGGGCATGCTTACCAAGGCGGATGCGGTGATGCGTCCGGAACGCCGCGACGCGAGTGGCTTCCAGGAAGCGTCCGAAGAAGCCGCGGGTCGGATGTCGGTTCTATCGAACCGGCGCGGGCAGCGAGCCCGTGCGGCAGTGGTTGAAGGAGTTGCCGGCCGAAGTCCGGCAGGAGATCGGGTCGGACATCCAGGTCGTGCAGCGGAGGTGGCCTGTGGGCAAACCTCTGGTCGATGGGTTCGGAGCTGGCCTCTTCGAGGTCCGGACGAGCGTTGCGGGCGACACCTTCCGGGTCTTCTTCTGCCTGAATGGTTCCACCATGGTGCTGCTTGTTCCACGGATTCGAGAAGAAGAGCCGGAAGACCTCGAAGGCTGACCTGGATCTCGCGCGGAGGCGCCAGAAGGAAGTGGAGGCGGACTCATGAAGAAGCACGTTGGCTCGACGCTCGACTCTCTGTTCGACGAGCTGGGCGAGAAGGAGGAGGTTGGCCTCCTCACCCAGAAGAAGCTCCTGGCCGCCAAGATCGCGAAGGCGATGGTCCGCAAGAGGATGACGAAGGCGGCCCTGGCCGAGGCGATGAGCACGAGCCGCACGGTCGTCCACCGACTCCTCGACCCGAGCGATACCGGCGTCACCCTCGCGACCATCTGGAAGGCGTCGAAGGCGCTCGGCGTCAAGCTCGTCGAGCTGGGCTGAGGCGCTGAGACCGTCAAGCGGATGTCGGTTGCCGGTGCGCATTAGGTGCCCAGACCCGGTGGCAAGCGGTGGGAACCGACGGAGCTCGATGGACGAGGGTGTGCCCCGAGCCATCGCGTCGGCTCGGCCCGGCCGGTCACACGGCGACGGAGAACCTCTTGCCCATCGCCGCACAGTACCGCTGGAGGGTCGAGACCTTGACGTCGCCGCAGTGCGGTCCGGCGGACGGACACGCTCTCGGTGGGCTGCGGCGCGCCGGTCGCCTACCACTTCAGCCGAGCCCGCGACCATGACGGCCGGCACTTGACCGTCGACGAGTCGTGGCGCGGCTACGGCCTGCTGGCCGACCTCGGCTACGTGAGCATCGAGCGCTTGGCGGCCTGCCAGCAGCACTGCGTCTACTTCGTGGTGCGGCTCAAGCTCAACTGGCAGCCGCGCGTCGAGCGCATCACGCGGGGAGAGGTCACCAGCACGTTCCTCGCCGGCAGCGACCTGGACGCGCTGCTCGCCGACGAGGTGCCGCGTCACGTCGAACCACAGACCCTTCTACTCTTCCAACGAGTCCTCGAGCCTCAGCGACTCGACCCATTTGTTGGGCCGCCCAGCGTGGTGATCGGTCAAGCGGTCCTCGACGTGAGCGGGATCCCAGACGGCGGCGCGCTCCAGACCCACGCACTGCTCACGCGTCGCGGGGCTTTCCTTGCCGCCAACGTAGATCGTGAGCTTGCGCTTGTTCAGAGCGTTCTGCTTGAAGAACGTCGCGGCAGCGAGCAGGGCCGGCGGCGGCTCGACGCGTCCGACAATCGGCCACCGTCCCGACGTGACGGCGCTGTCCATCACCCACAGCCGAAACAGCACCGGCCGCGAGATGACGTCTGCCGGAGCGAGCTCGTCCCCACCGAGGCAGTCGAAAAACGCAAACAATGGGGGGACGAGCGCAAGCGCGTAGCCGTGACGCCCTTCCGCGAGCGGGATCCGAACGACGTCGCCCACAGCCTGCTTGTTCGTTTTCTTGCCCATGCTCACCCATCCCCGAATTCGTCACGCTGGCATTGCCCGACGTGCCACCCTGCGACTGGCGCGGCCCATACTCAGCAACTTGACGCCTGCGCCTGCACGTACTGGCGCTCGCCAAGCGCGAGATTCTTGGAGCATCATGAAGCGGAGCCGGCACGGGCCTCGGCCTTGGCGAGGGCCGCGACGAGCCGCTCGAACCGACGCCGGCTCATCCCGCGGGGCCGACGATCGAGTACCGGACCCTATCATCCTCCGCGAGGGGCGAGTTCCTTCGCAGTGCGAGCAAGCAGCGAACCTCGCTATCCGCTTACGTCCTCCCGTCAGTCCGCGATGTCGCAGCACTCCTCGCCCGACCGCGCCTGGCGCTCTCGTCCGGATCCGTCGGCCGCGTTCGACCGCGGACGATCGCCTCATCGCACCCGCCCGCCGTGTGCGGCATGGAGCGGCTGCGACGCCGGGGCGAGCTCTCGGAGCGCGGCCAGTACGTCGCTCCACGCGGGCACGGACGCGGGATAGCCCGGCGACGGAGATTCCTGCGCCGCGCGTCAGCCGAGACACGCCGTCGATTCGAGCACGCCCGTGGTATCCGCGCGAGCGGAATGTGGCTGGCACGACGAGCGCGGCTATGGCCGGTGGAGCTTGCGCGCCGCGCGGTCGATCCGATCGAGCAGGAAGGCGAAGGAGTTGTCGGCCGCCGTGTTCGCGCTCCGGAAGAGAGGGGCCAGCCGGAGGACCTTGCTCCGTCGTTCGTGGCGCGCAGCGAGGGAGGCGAGAACGTCGAGACGGCGCAGGACCTCGGGCGCCTGCGGCCAGCCCTCGCGGGCGGAGGCGTCGATCCTGGCTCGGTCGATCATCTGCTCGAGATCCAGCGATTCGATCGCGCGGACGAGCTCGCCGATGGGCGCGCCCGAGCCGGCGCGCTCCGCGATGGGCGCGCTCGAGCCGGCGCGCTCGCTGGCGGGTGCGCCCGATTCCGCGAGCTCGAAGGTTCGCCGGCGGAAGTCGATGATGACCGTGCAGCCTGGCGTGTCACCCGGGTAGCAGCGGAGGGCGAGCCGCACCAGTCCGGTCCCAGGGAAGGACGCGGTCGCGTCCCAGCTCGTGCCCCACAGGTCGAGGAGCGTTTCGCCGGTGTCCTCGTCGAGGACTCGAGGCGAGACGATCCAGTGGCCCATCCGTACCTCGTGCTCGTACCATTGGATCCGGATCGAGCCGTCGGGAGACGCGTCTTCGCGCGGCTTCGAGTCCATCTCACGGCACTGTAGCGCGGCCGGCGTGCGGAGCCAGGTCGATGCCCCGCGACTACGTCGAGCTGGGACTGCGGCCGGCGTGCGGAGCCAGGCCGACAGGCCGCGACTTCGACGAGCTGCCAATGCGGAACCCAGACCCCGTGCCCTGGGAATCACCACGAAGAGATGGACGCGGTCCGGCCCGAGGAGCTCTTGCGAAGGCTCTAGCGATCGCAGAGTGAGGCGTAGATCGCGTCGTTCTCGCAGACGGCGATGTCGCCACAGTCGGCCTCCCAGACGCGGTCGGAGAGCACGGCGATTGCCTCGTCGGTGTAAGAGAGCCTGCGATTGCACTGCAGGTTGCAGAAGTCGTCTTCCTCGCGCTGGGCGCAGCTCGAGCAGTAAGCGGACGCCGCGGGGGATGTGTCGAGATCCGTCTCTGCATCGGCTTCGCACCGCTCCCAGGGCCGGAGCTCGTCGCAGTCGGCCGCCGTGATGCAATCGTAGTAGGCGCAGCCGTGGTCAAGCCGCAGCAACCTCGCCTCGCAGTCGCAGACCGGGTCGCAGAAGTCACGGCTCGAGTCGCAGCACTCGTCGGACGCGTGGTCGCAGTAGGCACCGCAGTCGACGGCGCCGCGGGCAGGATCGGCGTCCCCGTCCGCATCCGTGTCGCCGTCGGTGTCGGTATCGGCGTCCGCGTCCGAATCAGCGTCCGCGTCCGCGTCCGAGTCGGCGTCCGCGTCCGAATCGGCATCACCGTCCACGGCGTCATCGTCGTCGTCGTCGCTCCCGCCTCGACGGTCCCTCCCGCAGCCTGAGCCGGCGGCGACTACCAGGACGAGGAGGCACATCCAGAGGATGATGGGCCAACGAGAAGGGTCGAGTGTCGGCCGTGTTTCGACGTGGCTATGCATGGGGCCTCCTCGGGCAGCGGAGGCCAGGATCGCGCGGCCGGCCCGTTCCCTTGCGTGCCGGAACCCGAACATCTCCGGGCGTGGTCGATCGGCTACCCGAACAAGGGGTGGGCGATGGCGTCGCCCGCGCCTGCGAGGTCGGCGGCGGCAAAACGCGCGGTTGCGCCTGGAAGCGATGCAATCACGAGGGGTTGCGAACCGGGTGCGTGTCCCCTTCGAGGCGACGGCGTCGCCGGCGCCTGCGTCCCCTTCGAGGCGACGGCGTCGCCGGCGCCTGCGAGGGCGGCGGCGGCAAAACGCGCGGTTGTGCCTGGAAACGATGCAATTACGGCGGGTTGCGAACCGGGTGCGTGTCCCCTTTCAGATCCGGTTGTCCCCTTTCAGATCCGGTTGCGTGTCACCTTCGAGATGGGCTTCGAGGCCGGCTTCGGTTCCGCGCGCGAAGTGCAGGGCGAGGCCGTGGGCGGCGGCGACGCCTCGCACGATGCGCAGCCCCAGACCTCGCCCGCGCGAGTGATGGGTCGCGGGCGCGTCCTCGCCGCGCTCGAGCCGGGCGACCAGCGCATCGTCCACGCTCGAGCCGTCGTCGCGCACCGAGATGCGGAAGCGGTGCCCCTCGTGCAACGCCTCGAGCAGGAGGGCGACGCGGCCGGCGGTGCCGGTGGCGGCGGTGTGGTGGCGGATCGCGTTGTGGACGAGGTTCGAGACGGCGCGCTCGAGCAGGATGTCGTCTCCCAGGACGACGACCGGCTCGTCGGGGACCGCGTACTCGAGGGACAGGCCGCGGTGCCGCGCGACCGGCCGGTGCCGGGCCGCCACGCGCTCGACGAGCGCGACGAGATCGACCGGGCGGCGCTCGACGCTGGGCGCCCCGGTCTCGAGGCGCGCGGCCGCCGCCATGTTGCCGACGAGCTGGGCGAGGTACTGACTCTCGGCGAGCGCGGCCTCGAGCACCGCGGGCTCGACCCGGCCCTCCTGCCGAGCCTGCGCGTCGGCCTCCGTCAGCCGGCCCTGCAGCACCGTGATCGGGATCGCGAGGTCGTGGGTGGTCGCGTCGACGTACGCGGTCAGGGCGCGGTCGCGGGCCTCGATGCGCTCGACGTCCTGCCGCACGCGCCGCGCGGCCTCGTCGAACGCGCGCGCGACCTCGCCGATCTCGTCGGCGCCGCCGACGGTGGTCAGCCGGCCGTAGCCCTCGCCCGCGGCGCGCCGCACCTCCTTCGACAGGCGGCGCAGGCGGGCGAGCGGCGGGCCGAGCGCAAGGAGCGCGACGCCAAGCGCGACGGCCAGGACGAGGGCGTGCAGAGCGAGCTCACGGACGAGAGCCGCGCTCGCGCCGCGCCACGGAGGGTCCTCGAGATCGACGACCACGACGGCGCAGGGACCCTCCGACCACGGCATGCGGACGGCGATCGCTCCGCCGTCGAGGAGCGCGGCGCCGGTCCGTTCGAGGTCCTCGCGCTCGCTCGGCCCGAGGCGCGGGGCGGGGCCCGGCGTCGCGGGCCGGAGGTCGGCGTCGTACGCGGTCAGCCGCGCCCGCGCGAGCGGCCCCCAGGGCCCGCGCCGGCGGCCATGTCCGAATCGCCGCCCGCGCGGGCCGAGCCCGAACCGGGCGGGGGCCGCCTCGCACCGATCGCGGCCGACCGCCTCCATGCGACCGGTCACGGCGGCGGCGACCGCCTGCACGGCCGCGTCGCGGCGCGCGCGCCAGGCCAGCGTGACGCCCAGGACCACCACGGGCAGCGCGATCGCCACGATCGCCGCCGTCACGCGCCCGCGTACCGTCACCGGTCGACCTCCAGGCGGTAGCCGATCCCCCAGACCGTCGCGACGCGCTGGCCCTCGGGGCCGAGCTTCTTGCGGATGCGCGAGACGTGGACGTCGAGGGTGCGCTCGCCGCCACCGCGCGCCGAATCGAGCGTGTGCTCGACGAGCACGCTTCGAGCCACGGCACGCCCGGCGCGCCTCGCGAGCGCCTCGAGGAGCTCGAGCTCGACGCGGGTGAGCTCGACGGTCGCGCCGCCGACCTTCACGGCCCGCGCGTCTAGATCCACCTCGAGGGCTCCGGCGCGGACGACCCCGCCGCCGTCGCGCCCGAGCGATGGCCGCCGCAGCCTCGCGCGCACGCGGGCGAGCAGCTCCTCGGGCCAGAAGGGCTTGGTGATGTAGTCGTCGGCGCCGAGGGACAGACCGCGGACCTTGTCGGCCGTGTGGCTGCGGGCCGTGAGCAGGATGATCGGCACGACGCTCCGCGCCCGGTAGCTCTTCAGGACGTCGAGCCCGTAGGTGCCGGGCAGGACGAGATCGAGCAGCACGAGATCGACCTCGTCGAGCGAAGCCTCGAGCGCCTCGTCGCCGTCGCGGATCCAGGTGGCATGGTAGGAGGCGCGTTGGAGCTGGCGGACGAGCTCGGCACCGAGCTCCTCGTCGTCCTCGATGATCAGGATCCGCTCTCCCACGCGACGAACCTACCGCTCCGAGCGAACCACGGCGAGGGGCGAGAACCGCTTCACACGTCGCCGCGGCCCGACCGCCCGCCCCGGCGGTGCCGACGGCGCTCGGCGCGCAGCTCGTCGAAGCGCGCTGCCTGCGCGGGCGTCAGGACCGCGCGGACGCGCGCGTGGGTCCGGGTCCGCAGGTCCCAGCGGGCCTGGCGCTTCTCGGGGCCGCGCGGCAGGGCGTGGACCGCCTCGGCGCGGCGGGCCGTCTCCTCCAGGACGGCGCGGATTCGGCTGGCCTGGGCCGCGTCGAGGCCCAGCCGGTCGGTCAGGTGGCGCACGCGCTGGTCGACGTGCGCCGCCGGACCGCCGGCGCCGGCGCACGGGCAGTCGTCCGGCTGCGCGTACGCGACGGGAAGCGCCGCGAGGCAAACCACGGCCATCGCGATCGTGCCGGAGAGAAGAGCGGGAAGGAAACGGTTCGTCTTCATGGCGAGACCTCCTGGCTGGCAGCCCGCGGTTCGCGGGCCTGCTCCTGTCTCGATACGCCGCGCGTCTTTCGAGTTTCTGAAGCTGCCGGGTATTTCATTGCCCGAGCAGAACCGTCCCCAAGGAGCCCTCCCTGCGCCAGATGAGCAGGGCGAGCCCGTCCGGCGTGCGGGCCGTCAGGGCCGGGTAGAGGTAGCTTCGCGAGGTCGTCCGGTCGGGGAGCCGGAAGGTCGCCTGCAGGTAGGGGATCGCGTCGTCGATCTGGCGGACCGTGGCGAGGCTCGTCGCGGCCTCGTCCCAGCGCGACAGGAGCGTGCGCCACTTGACGAAGTAGTAGCCCGGCACGTCCGGATCCTCCGGGTCTCGCGACGGGGAGAGCAGCCACTCGGCCTCGCCGTCGAGATCGAGATCGCGGATGTCCCAGAGGAAGATGTCGCGGATCACGACGTCGTCCTCGACCGAGCCGGGCGCGGTGACGTGCAGGTTCCAGTGACCGCCCTCGTAGAGGTTGAAGGCGATCCGAGAGGGCGAGCCCATGGGCGACGGCACGATCGGCGTCTCGGGATAGACCAGGCGGCCCTCGTACTGGTAGGCGTCGCCGCCGTCGTGAGCGTAGGAGAGGAAGCGATCGATCACCGCGGCCGTCGTCAGGTCGTAGAGGACCACGTGCCTCTCGATCTGACCCCACGGGTCCGAAGCCATCGTGCCGGAGCGCATGTCGTCGAAGACCGTGTCCGCCGAGGTCCCCGCGACGAGGACCAGGTGGTCGGGGTACGAGGGATCGCGCGCGATGCGCCCGTAGTTGCGCCCGACGAGATCGGTCCGGCACTGTCCGATCGTCGCGCCGGAGCACCCGGCGAGAAACGGCGTGTCGTGGAGGAGCTGTCCGGCGCCGAAGGGCGCGACGGCGTACTGCACTACCCGCGCGGAGGTGAAGAAAACGAGCCTCGACTCGCCGCCGACGGAGAGGATCATGCCGTTCGCCACGTGCGAGTACTCCACGTAGCTGTGCGGCGCGCCGTGGGCATCGGGCTGGTCGGCGGTGTAGGCCGCGTCGTAGGCGGCCGTCGACGGGTAGAGGAAGTGCGTCGTGCTCGCGAAGCCGCCGTCACCCAAGTCGAAGAACCAGCCGGTCTCGGCGTAGTACGGGACCACCGCGAGGGTCGGGGTGTCGGGGCCGAACAGGACACCGAGCGAGCCCCACTGGTGGGTCGGATACGTCGTGCCGGGGAAGGACCAGCAGATGCTCTCGAGGGGCTCGATCGGGCTGTGGACGGCGCCCGTGCGGCCCTGGATGAAGTCGATCCACGTGTCGAGGACCTCGTCCTCGC
Source organism: Deltaproteobacteria bacterium (assembly GCA_016190375.1). Classification (GTDB taxonomy): domain Bacteria; phylum Myxococcota_A; class Polyangia; order JACPQR01; family JACPQR01; genus JACPQR01. The sequence continues at coordinate 48,579 of JACPQR010000080.1, read as the reverse complement.
CGCAGAGCTCGCCGGTCGGCTCGCTGGCGCCGATGGCGGCATCGGGCCAGCCGTCCGCGTCGAAGTCGAAGCCCCCGAAGAGGACTCCCGGCTCGGTCGCGGTCTCCCACAGGAGCTCCCCGTCCTCGTCGAGCGCCCTCACGGAGCCGCCGGCGGCGACGAATCCGATCGCCTGGGCCGGCGAGCCGGGGTCGCTCACCGGATACAATGGCACGACGGTGCCGTCGCCCATCAGCATCGCGTTCCCGATCGGCGCGACTCCAGCGTCGGGCCCGGAGTCCGGCGCCGCTGCGTCGATCGCAGCGTCCTCGGGAGCATCCGGGCCGGTGTCGGCCGCGCTCGCGTCCACCGCGGGCACGGTCGTCTCGCCCCCGCAGGTGCAGCCCGCCACGACGAGCGCGCCCGCGAACGTCAGCGCGGCCAGCGATCGCATCGAGCTCGGAATCGTACCATCAGTCGCGAAGCCGCGACGCTGACTCTCGGCTCGGGAAGAAAGGCGGCGCTTCGCGCGTTGCAGCCGGCCAGTGCCGTGTCTTCGTTCGCATCGGGCCGTGCTCGTCGTGCTCGCTCTGTCGGCGTGCGCGCCGGCGGCCCGGTCGCGCGCAGGGGCGGCGGCTCGGTCGCGCGCTGCGCCGCCGGTGCCTGCACAGCACGGGCCCGCGGCGACGGCGGCCTCGCAGCGCGTCCTCGCGCTGACGATCGACGACCTGCCCTTCGTCGGCGGGGTCGCGGCGGGTGACGATCTCGAGGCCGCGACCGGCCGCATCCTCGCCGCGGTCAGGGGCGTTCCGGCGACCGGCTTCGTCGCGTGCGGACGCGCGCCCGAGCGGCTGGCGATCCTGCGCCGCTGGCGGGATGAGGGCGTCGAGCTCGGCAACCACACGACGAGCCACCGCGCGATCGACGACGTGTCGATCGACCACTGGATGGCGGACGCGCGGGCGTGCGGCGACGCCGTGGCCTCCGCGACCGGCAAGGCGCCGACGCGCTTTCGCTTCCCGTTCCTGCGGACCGGGGCCACGCCGGCGCTGCGCGACGACGCCGCCCGTCGCATCGCGGCGCTCGGCTGGACGGCGGCGCCGGTCACGATCGACACGAGCGACTGGGTGCTCGACGTCGCGTACGTGGCGGCGCTCGGGCACGGCGATCGGGCGCGCGCAGCCGAGATCCGCGAGGCCCTGGTCGCGCACGTCGCCGAGGCGAGCGGCCGCTACGACGCCATTGCGCGTGCGCGGCTCGGCCACGCGGTGCCGCAGGTACTCCTCCTCCACGCGAACGCGCTCCTCGCCGACGCTCTTCCCGCGGTCCTCTCGCGCCTGCGGGCCGATGGTTGGTCGTTCGCGACGCTCGCCGACGTGCTCGCCGAGCCCGTGTACCGCGCGCCGGACCGCTATTCCGGACCGATCGGCCTGTCCTGGCTCTACCGCGCGACGACGGCCGATGCGGCCTCGGACTGGGCGTGGGACGCGGGGCGCGCGCGGGCGATGGCGGAGAGGTTCGGCGTCGCCCGCGAGGGGCTGTCGGCGGATCGCGGCCTCGCGATCGACCGGGATCTGCGCGCGCGGCTCCTCGGGACGCGCGCCATCGTCGTGACGCACGAGCGACCGGCCGCCGCGAACTCGCTCGTGGTCGAGCTCGACGACGGCGCGCTGCTCGTCGCGTCGAGCCCGATGACCGAGGCCGCGACGGATCGGCTGCTCGACTGGCTCGGCGCACGCTTCGGCCCGCGCCGGATCGTCGCCGTCGAGACGCACTTCCACTGGGACGGCGCGGCGGGCTCGAACGCGCTGCGACGGCGCGGCGCCGAGGTCTGGGCGTCCGAGACGACCGCGAGCCTGGCCCGCGACCGGCAGGGCGCGATGCGCGTGGAGCTCGTGGAGGCCGCCGGCGATCCCGTGCTCGCGGCCGAGCTCCGCGACACGCGCATCGCCGAGCCCACCGCGACGTTCCGCGACCGGCAGACGTTGCGGTTCGGCGCCGACGAGGTGGAGCTACTCTTCCCTGGCGCCGCCCACAGCCCGGACAACGTGGTCGTCTGGTTCGCGCGCGATCGGATCCTGTTCGGTGGCTGCATGATCCGCGGCGGAGACTCGCTCGGCTACCTCGGCGACGCCGACGTACCGTCCTGGGCCGCGGCGCTCGATCGGCTCGACCGGTTCGATCCGGCCTTCGTGGTGCCCGGGCACGGCGATCGGTTCGACCCGGGTCTGGTCGCGGCGACCCGCGCGCTCGTCCGCGAGGCGCTACGCCAGGCTCGCTGATCGAGGCTATCATGCCGCCATGCCCGGCCACGCGCCTGCGCCTTCGAAGCCGCCGTTGAACCCGAACGCCGAGCGCGGCCGGCAGCTCGTGCGCCTGAGCCGCATCTTGCTCGCGGCCGGCCTCCTCCTCATGATCGCGAGCTGCGGCGCGGGAATCGCGGTCCGCGTCCCGTTCGTCATCTTCGGCGGCGCCGGCCTCGGCTTCCTCGTGATCATCGGTGCCGCCGTGGTCGGCCAGATCGGCCGCGGTTTCCAGGGCCGGGTCATCTGACGGGCGAGGGTGCGGAAGCGGCTGCGTCGCGGGAGCAGCGGCGGCTCCGTTTGCCCCGCCGGCTGTCGACAGTCGACCACACGAGATCGCGGCTCGATTCTCCCTTCGCGGAGCTCCGGTCGCCGCCAGCGACCGCCGTCGAGGCGGCGAGGCGTCGGAAGGTGTGCCCAAAGCCGGGCACATCGACCTCGGTTCCTGGCGGAGTCGTCGCGCGCGGTGCGCGGCCGCAGGGGCATGCGCGTTGCAGCGCCGATCGAGGGTCCAGCGTCCTTGCGGCTCGAAGGGAGGAAGCATGCCGGGCAGCCTCTACCGCTTGCTCGTCGTGGTGTTCGCGCCAGCCTCGTGCGTCACGGCGACCGCGCCCGTCGGCGTGCCTGGCGTGGACACCGACGGCGCCGGCGAGGCCGAGGACGCGGGCGCGACCGGCGGGGAGGGCGAGGTCGACGCCATGACCGACCCGGAGAGGGAGCCCGGGGACGGCCGCTTCGGCGTCGTCGTCGTCGACGTGCAGGAGGCGTTCGTCGCCGGCGCGGTCGACGACGACCTCGACGGCATCATCGATCGCACCGGCCAGCTCTTCGCGCTCGCGGAGCGCCACGGACTGCCGTTCTTCATCACGTTCGAGGCGGCGACGACGGGCGATCACGCCCTGGCGGCGGCGCTACGACCGCTCGTGCCGGAGCACGCGATGCAGTTCGTCAAGACGACCTTCGACGCGACGGGCCTCCCCGCGTTCGCCGACGCCCTGGATGCGTCGGGGCTCTCGCGCTTCGTCGTCGTGGGATCCGAGACGGACGTGTGCGTGCTCGAGACCGTGCTCGGCATGCGCCGTCTCGGCTACACCGTCGTGCTCGAAGAGGACGCGGTGTTCTCGTCGGAGCCCAACACCGGTCCGGCGCTGCGGCGCATGACGCAGGCAGGCGTCGTGCTCGCGGACAGCGCGCAGGTGACCGCGTTCGCCGAGCGGCGCGCCGCGCTCCCCGACGCCGCCGCGCGGACCGTGCCGCGAGTCACTCCCGGCGCCGTCGCGATCGTGCTCAACCACCTCGACGACGCGGTCGTCGCCGGATCGAGCGACCGGTGGAAGGCCCAGAAGCTCGCGAGGCTGCGCGAGCTGCTCCTCATCAGCGAGTGGTTCGACGTTCCCCTGTACGCGCAGGGCCCCGACGCGCCGGAGCTGCCCGCCGAGCTCGAGGGCCTGATCGAGAGAGCGATCCTGCCGGCGAGCCGGCTCGACGACGGCGTGACGCAGCTCGTGGTCGCGGGGACCGACGCGGGGCTCGACGACCTCGCCGGCGCGCAGCCCGGAGCGCGCACGCTGTTCCTCATGGAGGACGCGCTCGTCGCCGCCTCCGAGCCCGGCGACCTCCGCCAGGTGCTCGAGGCGCGCTACGACTCCGGCGACGTCCCGCTCACTTACAAGACCTTCTACTACGAGATGACGGCGACCGTGGCGTTCGAGGACTGGCCCGCGGATTGGATCGAGCTCGACGCCGAGTATTACGAGCGGACCGTCGCGCCGGAGGATCTGCCGCCGATCGACCCATAGCAGCTCGCCGGGTCGGTCGGTCGTGCCGGCGCCCAGCTCATCGTGCACTGATTCTCCTGCCGCCCAGTGGGACGAGCGACGGCGTGACGACGCACGATTGACACTCGCGAGCGCAAGCCCGCACACTGTCCTCCCATGAGGATTCGAGGGGGGCGACGACGGAGTGACCGACGACGAGATCCGGAGAATTTGCGGCGACTACTGCGACGCGCTCGATGCTTGCGACCGCGAGAACGCGGCGTGCCCGGTCGACTGTGCCGAATCGTTTCGTGAGGCCTCGGACGACGACGTCCGGAACTGCAAGGACGACTTGTACGCGTTCGAGGGAGAACATTCGTTCTTCGGAAGCGTCGAGCGCGCCGAGTGCGTCGCGACGGATGGATCGGGCCGGGAGATCACCTGCACGTGGACCTTCAACAATAGCGGGGGCGCGATCAACGGCGCGTTCTGCGACTCGCCGGAGGGAGGCTCGGTCTCGTGCGACGCCGGCTGCTAGCCCTGCGTCACCTGTGCTCGTGGATGGTGCTGGCGCTCCTGTGCTCGGCCGCCGGCTGCGGCGACGACAGTGGCGGCGAGGGAGAGGGAGAGGGCGAGCCAACGAGCTGCACCCAGCCCGCGGACTGCGAGCCGGCGGAGTACTGCAAGAGCATCGAGGGCTCCCCCGGGGAGGGGCAATGCGCGCCGTGCGCCGAGGACGGCTGTGGGGACCCGTGCCCCGAGGACAACTACCGGACCTGCCTCGATGAGCTGACGCTCCTGTCCTGCGAGGGAGGAGCGGACGGCAAGCTCGTGAAGAGGGACTGCGTCCTCGTGGGGAAGGTCTGCGGGACCGCGACCTTGGGCCCGCCGATGTGCGAAGACGCTCCTTGACGGGCCCGGCCCGGCAGCACGGAATCAGGGCCACTGCCGTGCCGCAGCGCGGCGCGATCGCGATATCATCGCGGCGTGCGGTTCCTCGGCGTTGCGGCGATGCTGTGCTCGCTCGCCGCGTGCAGCGCGATCTACCCGCTCGCTTCCGCAGATGCGCCCGACGGGGGCGTGGATGGGGGCGGCGACGCCGATGCGGACTCGGATGCCGATTCGGACTCGGACACCGATGCCGACTCGGACGCCGACGCAGACGGCGACGGGGACTGCGAGGAGCTCCCCCGTCTCGTCGGAACGGTCGGCATCGGAGGCCTCGCCCTCGCCGTGGCCGTCGAGGGCGATCGAGGTTACGTGGCGGCGATCGACCGCATCGTCGTGATCGGGCTCGACCCGCCGGCCTACATCGATTCCACCGCCCTCCTCTTCGATCAGGCCAACGGCGTCGCGGTACAGGGCAGCTACGCGTACGTCACCGAAGCGGGAGGCGACGGATCCTACGCCCTCGACGTCGTCCGTCTTGCCGACCTCCAGGTGGTCGCCGACGTGGAGATCGAGCAGTACCCGCCGACGGCGGTCGCGGTGCAGGGTGAACAGGTCTACGTGACCGCTGGCCCCGGCCATCTCGTGACGGTCGACATCTCGAACCCCGAACAGCCGTCGGATCCCATTCCCGTCTACTTCGACGGGTGGGCCCAGGATGTGGCGGTGGACGGGAGCGCGGCGGTCGTGGCCGACTGGAATCTCAAGCTGCTGCTCCTTTCCGTGGGCGAGGAGGGTGGAGGCAGCGTCCTGGACGACATCCCCACGAGTGGCCGCCCTTCAGGAGTCGCCCTCCAGGGCTCCGTGGCCTGCGTTGCGTGTGGCCGGTCGGGGCTGGACATCGTTGACGTCTCCATCGACGCAGAGCAGCGGGCGCCTCCAGTCTCGATCGACACCGAGGGTGACGCGAGGGACGTCGCCATCGAGGGTGACTACGCGTATGTCGCCAACGGCACCGGAGGGTTCGCCATCGTCGACCTCGCGGCGGCCACGCTCGCCTTCTCGCTCCCCACTCCGGATGAGGACGTGAATGCGCCACAGGCAGTGGCCGTGTCGGGGTCGATCGCGGTCCTCGCCGCAGGGCAGGCGGGCGTCCATGTCGTCGATCTCGGGTGCTTCGCGGCGGGTCGCTGAGCCGGTCGTGGATCGCAGCCCGAGGAGCAGGCGGTGGGGCTCGTTCCTCTGCGGCCTCGTCCTCGCGCCTCTCGCCGCGTGGCTCGTCGTGGAAGCGATCCTGGCTCCCGCGTCGCCGAGCGGAGCCCTCATCCTCGCCGGAATCTGCGTGATCGCCGCCGGGCTCCTCTCGGCGCCGTTCCGACGCAGGCGCGGGATGACGACCGCTGGCGTCGCCCTCATCGCTCTCGTCGTCCTCGCGAGGATCATCCTCGTGCGCGGCGACTCCGCTCGCGCGCGCCTCATCACGCTTCCGGACGGCGGATCGAGCCGGCTCGTCAGCCGCGTGGTGGAGGAGCGCGACGGGGCGCTGCTCGCCGCGCGACTGATCGTCGCGAGCGGTCGGCTTCCGGCTCGGGACGCGCGGGATCTCGTCCGGGCGATGCGCTCCGGTTACGAGCGGATGGAGGCCGCCGAAGGCGCGCTGCCCACGCCCGCCGTCGCGACCTACCTCGGCCTGCAGTCGCCGCAGCGCTTCGACACGCTGATCGTGGAGCCCGAGGGCCGAGCCCTCGGGACCGTCGTGTTCCTCCATGGCTTCGCCGGGAGCTTCGCCGTGCAGTGCTGGCAGCTCGCGCAGGCGGCCACGGACGCCCGGCTCGCGACCTACTGCCCCTCGATCGGCCCGAGCGGCGCCTGGTGGCGAGGGTCCGAGGGAGCACGGACGGTCGAGGCGACGATCGCCGAGGTCGAGCGGAGCCGGTCCGGCCCGATCGTGCTCGCAGGTCTGTCGAACGGGGCGATCGGCGCGAGCCGGCTGGTCCATCGCTTCGCATCACGGCTCTCGGGGCTGCTGCTCGTCTCTGGCTGCGCCCCGGAGGCGCGGCCGCCGCGCGGCATCCCGATCCTCCTCGTCAACGGCACGTGGGACTCCATGACGCCAATCGGCTTGCAGGCCTCTTACGCGCGGCGAGGCGGCCGGACGGAGAAGCGTCGGATCCGCGGCGGCCACATGATCCTCCTCGACCGACACGCGGAGGTCCGGAGCGCGATCGGCGACTGGCTTCGACGAGTCGCGGGTCAGCCGCCTCTCAGGTTGCGTTCGGCGTGGGCGAGGATCTCGACGACGGCGTCCAGGGCGTCGGCCTCCTCGGGGCGCGAGCGGGAACGCAGGACTATCTCGCGGGCGAGGAGCGACAGCAGGTAGCGGACCCGGGCGCGGGCATCGGCGCGCAGGGCGCGGTAGTCCTCGTGGGCGTCGTTCACCTCCCAGCGGTCGCCGAGCATCCGGGAGCGCCACAGGCCGTCGGCGTCGCTGACGAGGTGGGGCTCGGGGATGCCGAGCGAGCCGGCCTCGTCCGGCGGCGGGACGACGGCGACGGCGGCGGCCGCGCTCGCCGTCAGCTCGCCGCTCGTGGCCACGACGCGGAGCGTTGCGGCGTCGCCTTCCCTGGCGTCGGGGCGGAGCGCCAGCGCGGGGCGCGGGCCTTCGCCGCGGATCGACAGGCCGATCCCGCGCGGGTCGTCCACCGACCAGGAGAACGACTCGACCTCGACCGCCCGGCCGTCGGCGTCGACCGGCGCGGCGCGGACTCGCCGCTCGGCGCCGGGCGCGATCTCGACCGGGTCGGGCGCGATCGCCAGGCCGGCCAGGGGGCCCGCGGGGAACAGCTCCATCGTCGCGACGCGGGGGCGCGGGGCCGAGCCCGCCGAGAGCGGGGCGCCCTCCTCGAGGCCATCGCCGGGAGCCTCCCCATCGACCACGTGCGGCAGGTCGTACTGGGGCAAGCGGCGGCGGAACCCGCGCAGGGCGCGCTTGAGCTGATCGAGGACGCTGCGGTCGAGCGCGGCGCGGCGCTCCACGTCGAGGCGCTCGAGCTCCGCGGTCACCTCGGGCTCGAGGCGCTGCATCGCCTCGACGAAGGCCGTGGCGGCGCGGTCGGGCACGACGCCGCGCCGCGTCCCCGGGGGCACCGTGAACGAGGCGAAGTCGACCAGGCCCGTGAGCTCGCGGCCGACCCACGGCTCGGTGGCGAGGCCCAGCGCGGCGAGCTCGGCGATGTCGTCGGCGACGAGCGTCCCCGCGCACTCGACGGTGATGGCGGGCCGCTGCGCTCCGCGGGCGAGGTACAGATCGACCCGGAGCTGCGCGAAGCCAGGGACGTCGAGCTCGGGGGAGACGCGCAGCGGCTCGCCCGAGAAGCGGCGCGGCAGGACCTCGAAGCGCTTCTGGGCGGTTCCGCGCGCCACGTGGTCGTGGACGATCAGCGACGGGCTCTTCGCGATGAGCTGGCCGCGAAGCTCCGCGGCGAGGTAGTCGGTCAAGCGCCGGCCGCCGAGAGGGGCGAGCGCGGCCTCGTGCACGCGGGTGACCACGACCTCGGTGAAGGTCGGGAGGGAGTCCGTGTCGAGCGGGAGCCCGAGGATCTCCGCTCTGTCCGAGTCCTCGATCAGCTTCAGCGCGAAGAGTGGCGAGCCATTGACGCGCGTGCGGATCTCGAGCTCGTGCCCGACGCACCAGAAGCCGAGGAGCCCTACGCCGTACTTGCCAACGACCTGGGCGCGCTGGGCGACGGACAGGCCCATCTTGCGCGAGTGCCCGACGTGCGTCGCCAGGTACTTCAGCGCTGGCTCGCGCTCCATCTCCGGGAGAACGCCCTCTCCGTCGTCGCAGACGACGAGACAGACCTCTCCTCGGACCCGCCGGCGGTGAACGTCGACGTGCCGGGCTCCAGCGTCGAGCGAGTTCTGCACGAGCTCGGCCACCGCCTTGCGGGGATCGGACTGGCTGCGGGCGAGCCAGCGGATGAGCTCGAAGGGATCGGCGGGCTTGAGCTGGAGGCTCGCCGTCGGTTTGCTCGCCGGGCGTCGTCCCATCCGGAGGCTCTAGTATCACGGTCCGGATCGACTGCAAACTCGGCCGATGGACGACGCGCCTTCCCTGCTGATCGGCCTCGCGGACGGCGATCACGTCCGGCTGACGCCGTTGCGGCGAAAGCATCCGGAGCACTCCGACTACTGGGACGGCAACTGGCTCGAGGTCGCGATCGAGGTGCGCGCCGGCGGCATGGGGGGAACCGTGGCGGCCGACCTCAGGGCCGAGGAGCTCGCTCGGTTTCGCGGGGTGCTGCAGCGTCTGTACGAGAAGCTGGACGGCAGCGGCGCTCTCGAGACGATGGAGCACTGGATCACCGCCAGGGTAGTGGGCGACGGGCGAGGGCACTTCGCCGTCGGATGCGAGCTGCGCGACGTCCTGAAGGGCAGTCGCCTCGGCTTCGAGCTCGCCTTCGATCAGACCGAGATCCCAGCGATGCTCGCACAGCTCGATCGAATCGCCGGGGCGTTTCCGGTTCGCGGGCGGCCGTGAGGGTCGTCCCTTGGCGCGGGCGCCAGGCGTAGCGCTCGAGATCGAGCCGGCCGCGGTGATCGAAGACGATGCCCTCGCGCTCGAGGATGAAGCGCTGCAGATCGTCCCCGCCGGGCTCGGCGCGGGGGCTGCACTCGCCGCGCGCGTTGACGACTCGTTGCCACGGCACGGCGCTGCCCTCGTCGAGGTCGTGGAGGGCGTAGCCCACCTGTCGCGCGTGGCCGCCGATGCCAGCGAGCCGTGCGATCTGTCCGTAGGTCGCGACGCGGCCGCGGGGGATGCGGCGCACGATGGAGTAGATGCGATCACGGATCCCGGGTGGCCGCACGCGAGACATCGTAGCCCGTAGCCCCTGCTTGACGCGATCGAGCTCATCGGGCTATTCGCGCCGCATGACTAACGCTCGGTTCGCGTTGCTCGCGCTGGCCTGCCTTCTGGCGAGCTGCAGCAGGCGCCGCGGGGACGCCGGCGGTGGAGACGGCGACTCCGATGCCGACGCCGACGTCGACTCCGATGCCGACGGCGACTCCGACGGTGACGCCGATCCTCCGGTCTGCTCGCTCGACTGTCCGGCGGGCTACGAGTGCGTGGTGGGCGTCTGCGGGGGCGGCGATCCCGAGGCTCTCACGCTCGATGTGCCGTCGGTCCACGTGAGCGGGAACGTGACGGTGAATGGAGATCGACCGGCGACGGGCTCCAGTTGCGGCGGCTGCCCCGAGTGCAGCAAGGCGAGCGTGAGCTTCGTGAGCGAGGGCGGATCGAGCTTCTCGACCGCGATTCCGTGCTCCTCGACCGCGTATGCGTTCGACCTCGACGTCGCGCCCGGCACGTACGTAGTGAGCGTGTACGGATACGGCGAGGCGTACGCGGCGCTGCCACCGGGCACCGCGATCGCCGATCCGGCGCTCGTGATCGACGCAGGCACCTTGGACCTGACGCTGGACGTTCAATCGGTCCACGTGAGCGGAAACGTGACGGTCAACGGAGATCGACCGGCGACGGGCTCGGACTGCGGCGGCTGCCCCGAGTGCAGCAAGGCCAGCGTGAGCTTCGTGAGCGAGGAAGGGTCGAGCTTCTCGACCGCGATTCCCTGCTCGTCGACCGCTTACGCGTTCGACCTCGACGTCGCGCCCGGCACGTACGCGGTGAGCGTGTACGGATACGGCGAGACGTACGCGGCGCTGCCACCGGGCACCGCGACCGCCGATCCGGCGCTCGTGATCGACGGAGATACCTTGGACCTGACGCTGGACGTTCAATCGGTCCACGTGAGCGGGAACGTGACGGTTAACGGAGATCGCCCTGCGACGGGCTCCGATTGCGGCGGCTGCCCCGAGTGCAGCAAGGCCAGCGTGAGCTTCGTGAGCGAGGAAGGGTCGAGCTTCTCGACCGCGATTCCGTGCTCGTCTACCGCGTACGCGTTCGACCTCGACGTCGCGCCCGGCACGTACGCCGTGAGCGTGTACGGATACGGCGAGACGTACGCGGCGCTGCCACCGGGCACCGCGCTCGCCGATCCAGCACTCGTGATCGACGGAGATACCTTGGACCTGACGCTGGACGTTCAATCGGTCCACGTGAGCGGGAACGTGACGGTGAATGGAGATCGACCTGCGACGGGCTCCGATTGCGGAGGCTGTCCCGAGTGCAGCAAGGCGAGCGTGACCTTCGCAGGCGAGGAGGGCGGGAGCTTCTCGACCGCGATTCCGTGCTCGTCGACCGCGTACGCGTTCGACCTCGACGTCGCGCCCGGCACGTACGGGGTGAACGTGTACGGGTACGGCGAGACGTACGCCGAGCTCCCGGCCGGCACGGCGGCCGTGGTGGGATCGCTGCGGATTCCGTAGCGCTCGGCGCGGGCGCCATCACGACGGCCGGTCGCGGCGGTCCCCTCCGAGCCCGTTTTTTTTCGAGCGGCCGCACGAAACGCGCGGTTGCCCCTGAAACACGTTTATTATTCGCCACTTGCCGACCGGGTGCGTGTCCCCGATCGCGGCGCCGGGTGCGTGTCCCCGATCGCGTCCCCGATCGCGGCGGTTCCCTCCGAGCCCGTTTCTTCGAGCGGCCGCGCGAAACGCGCGGTTGTCCCTGAAACACGTGTATTATTCGCCACTTGCCGACCGGGTGCGTGTCCCCATTTCAGTCTTCGCAGTAGCTCGTGCAGGTCGGGGTGGAGGTGCCGTCGGCGAGGCAGGTGCTCATGCAGGCCTCGCCGGCGGAGTCGGCGGGCGAGCAGGTCGTGCAGGGGTCGAGGTCGTGGCCGCAGTAGCTGTCGCAGGTCGAGGTCGAGGTGCCGGCGGCGGCGCAGAGCTCCCAGCAGAGGACCTCGGCGCAGGGGGAGTCGAGGCCGCAGTAGCTGATGCAGGTGGAGACGGACACGTCCTGCGCGAGGCAGAGCTTGTAGCAGCCGATGCCTTCATCCAGCTCGCAGTACGACAAACACGTCGAGACACCGGTGCCGTCGCCGATGCAGTCGGCCCAGCAGGCGGACACGGGACAGGCGTAGAGCTCGTCGGCGTCGCCGTCCGAGTCGGTGTCGGAGTCGGCATCGCTGTCGGTGTCCGAGTCCGAATCCGAGTCGGTGTCCGAGTCCGAATCGGCGTCGCCGTCCGAGCTGTCGTCGTCCCCTCCCCCACCTCGCCGTCCGGAGCAAGCCTCGAGCGAGAAAAGGGCCAGCAAGAGGCACATCCAGTGACCGAGCATGCTCCGCAACTACCACGCGCGCTGACCGACTGTCCACGCGCCGCGGGGTCGAGGCACATCGGTTGGCCCGGTCGTGGCACACGCTTTTCGCGGGAATCCTTGCGATTGTTCGGGCACGCGGCCTGCAAGCGTGCCACGCATGCGCTACCTCACGCTCCTTCTCCTGATCGCGGGTTGCGGCGGCAGGCCCAACCAGGTCTGCCCGGCCGAGAAGCGCCTCGCCGACCCCGACGGTCGCGGCGAGCGCTGCATCGACGACCGCTCCGCCTGCGACGCGCCGGGAGACTGCGCGACCGACGCCGCCTGCTGCGACGCCGAGTGCGCCGACCCGGACGGCTCCGGGGTGTTCGAGTGTGCGGTCGCCTGCCGCGAGCCGGAGTGCACCGACGTGTCCTGCCCTCCCGACATGCGCTGCCAGGAGGGGGCCGACGAGTGCACGGCCCACTGCGTTCCTGTCGATCTCGAGTGCCCGGCCGGCTGGATCCCCGCGGATCCCTCGGGCTCGGGAGCGTTCGCTTGTGTCCGCGAGGGCAGCGAGTGCACGGCGCCGTCCGACTGCCCCGCGGATCCCACCGGGTGCTGCGCGACCCTTTGCGCGGATTCGGGCGACGGGCTGTTCGTGTGCAGCCTGGCGTGCGACTACGAGATCCGGCCGGACGGCGAGGGCGAGGACTGGGGGGGCTGCTGGACGGACCAGGATTGCGTGAACGGGGGCATGGGCGCCGGCTCCACTTGTGTCCTCGGCCAGTGCGGCGCACAGAACTACTGCGAGCCGCCTCCGCGGTGCGTGACCGACGCCGACTGCGCGTGGGCGATCGACACCTCGCAGTGCTGCACCTGCCCCGCGGTGGTCCCGCGCTCGCTCCTCGACGGGTCGACCTGCTGGGTCGAGGAAGGCTCGGCCGGAATGGACGAGCCCGACGGCGACCAGGAGGGCGCCCCGCTGCCCGACGAGTGCTTGCCCTACTGCGACGACGTGGACTGCGCCGCGATCGCCTGCGCCGACCCGTCGGCCATCGAGTGCCAGGAGGGCCAGTGCGTCGGGGTGTACTGGTAGGCGCTCACCTCGACCCGAGCTTTGTTGGGCTCCGGATGGTGGCATGCCTGACGCCGGCACCGATGCTGGACCAGTAGGGACGGACGGCGGCGGGAACGGTGGAGCGGACGCGGGCGAGGCGCCGACGGACGGCGATTGGGCGGTGGCTGCGCGTGCCGGACGACGGTCGCACCCTCCGGGAGAGCGTACTTCGGGTGGGCCCTCCTGGCGCTGCTCGTCCTGTCACGCACGATGCTCACCTCGAGGCGAGCTTGGTCCCGAGCTCGGCGGCCAGGCGGTGGAAGTCGCTGCCGCGCTCGATGAAGCGGATCTCGGTCTCGAGGGTGGCGGGGTTGACGAGCTCCGAGAACGGCACGTATTGCAGCTCGAGCTGCCCGGCGACGGAGACCATGTGGCCGTCGAGGCCCTTCTCGACGAGGGCGCGGTAGGCGCCCATGCCGAGCTGGCTTCCGAGCATCACGTCGAACGCGTGCGGCGGCGAGCAGCGCGACTCGTACCCGAGCTGCACGCCGGTCAGCTTCTTCGTCCTGCCCGTTCGCTGCGAGTAGCGTTCGGCCGCGACCATGGCGACGAGCTTGCCGATGTCGACGCGTCCCAGCGAGACGTGGCCGTGCTCGTCCCGGGCGACGTTCTCGAGGTGCGCCCGGGGCAGCATCTCCGCCAGCCCCTCGGCGAGCACGACGGTGCCGTAGCCCTTGCCCCGCTTCTCGCGCGCGAGGATGAGGTCGACGACGCGGTCCGCGAGGCGATCGAGCGAGAGGCGAGTCTCCGTCCGCTCGGCGCCCGTGTCGGGATCCGCGACCCGCTCCTCGACCGCAAGGTCGCCCACGACGTCCTCGACTCCGATGACGAGGTGCGCCTCGCCGGCGATCGCGACGCCGTAGGCGAGCCAGCCGGCCTTGCGGCCCATCGTCTCGACGATGAAGTAACCGTTCGTCGCCATCGCGTCGGCGCGCAGGTTCAGGAGCTCCTTGGCCATGACGTCGACAGCCGTGAAGAAGCCGAACGTGAAGTCGATGCCGCGGTAGTCGTTGTCGATCGTCTTGGGCACGTGGACGATCCTGACGCGCCGCTCGCCCTCGGGGAGGCGCTTCTGAAACTCGTGGAGGAAGTTCGCCGTTTTCAGCGTGTCGTCGCCGCCGATCGAGACGAGGGCCTCGATCCCGAGATCGATCAGCGCCTCGTAGACGCGCCTGAGGCGTTCGGTCTTGCCGGAGTCGTCGAGGTCGGCGGGCGATCGGATGCCCTTGCCCGGGTTCGCGCGGCCCGTTCCGACGAAGACGCCGCGCGTGTTCCTCAGCCCCCAGAGGTCACGGTCCGCGAAGACATGGTAGTCCTCCTCGGGCACGAGCGGCCGGCTCGATCGGTCGTAGCCCTGCAGGCTCGCGTACCCGTGGCGCAGCCCGATCACCTCGTGCCCGCTGCGGCGGAACGCCATCGCCGCCGCCCCGATCACCGCGTTCGCCGCGGGCGCGGGACCTCCGGAGAAGAGAATACCGACTCGGTTCATGGGGACGGGGTTAACAAGTTCACGAATGCGTGTCCACGCTCTAGCCCACGCACTCGCCCTCGGTCGTGAACTGAACCGTGGCGTGGCCGGCCCCCACACCGTCCAGCTCCACCTCGACGTCCACGGGTACCGTCGCTGGCTCGCAGTACTCGCCCGGCAGCACCGCGAAGAGCGGGAGCGACAGGCCGCAGTGAAGCGCGACTCGCATCAGCTGGGGATCGGCCGCGGCGGAGTCCGCGGTGATGGCGAGCGTGGCGCCCACGCACTCGGGCGCCTGGGCACCCTGCACGCGCAGCCGGAAGGCGATCATGCTGCCGCCCTGTGCGCCCACGATGAGCCGTACCTCCTCGCCGTCCTCGAAGGGCGCGAACGGTCGCGTGGCGTCCGCGGGCCCGAGGTCGACGGTCGCACCGTCGAGCGTGCCCTGGAACGGCTCGAGGCAGAGCTCGCCGAGCGGCGGCACGGGGCAGCCGTCGAGCTGGCATCCGTTCAGGTCCGCGATCCAGACGCCTCCCTCGCACTCGTAGATCCACGTGTCCACGCCGTTCGGATCTTCGTACTCGCACTCGAGTGCTCCCTCGCAGGGGGCGCTCGGGACGGGCTGATCCTCCGGGCAAGACCGATCGGGCTCCACACAGCCGAGTGGGTCGGGCCCCGCGTCGCCGGCCGATGCGTCCACTCCAGGACCGGCGTCCGGATCGGGGGAATCGTCGCCGCCACAACCTGCGGTGAGCACCGGACCCAGGCAGGCGAGGATGATCGGCATGCCGCGCATCAGGAGATTGTGCGGCCGCCAGGGACAGCGAGACCAGCACGAAGCGCGTGCGGGCTGGCCACGGGACCCGCTGCACGAGATACTCGGTCGCATGCGAATCGTCTGGCAGTGCATCCTGTTCACGTTCATCACCTGCGGGATCTACGGGATCTTCTGGATGTACCAGATCGGGAGCGACCTGCGCGGCTTCCTCGGGCGAGGCGAGCCCAACCCGGGCCTGGACATCGTGCTGTGCATCGTCACCTGCGGGCTGTGGGGGATCTACGTGTGGTACCGCTACGCGCAGCTCACGGTCGAGGCGCAGGGGAAGGCGGGCATCAGGCAGAACGACATCACGATCCCCAGCCTCCTGTGCGCGATCTTCGGCCTCTCCGTCGTGAGCATGGCGCTCGTGCAGTCCGAGCTGAACCGGCTCTGGACCGAGGGCCGCGCCGGTCAGGCGCAGGGCGCTTTCTAGTAGCGCCAAGGGTCCAGGACCCAGCCGCCGGGCATCGAGATCGACCCGCGCGCCTGCCAGCCCGCGAACCAGGAAGCGCTGCGAGGCGACGCCCCCTTCACGCCGTCGGCCCATGCCGCCGGGCGGTCACCCGGACACCACCGCTGAGCGCTCGCGATCGGCACGGCCGCCGAGAATGGTGTCATCGCCGCGCCACACCCATGATGCGTTTGCCCGAGTTGGCGCGATCCGCGCAGGTACGGCGCTTGCACCGCCGCGCGAGCATGACGAAACACGGGCTGTGGGCGATTCTGTTGGCGACTCTGGTCTCGGCAGGCTGCGGCGATCGGGGCGGAGGCGACGGGGACGCTGATGCCGACGCGGATGGCGACGCGGACGCGGATGGCGACGCGGACACGGACGGTGACGCGGACACCGACGGCGACGCCGACACGGATGGCGACGCGGACGCAGACGGCGACGCGGACGCGGACGGTGATGCGGATCTGCCGCGCCAGGAGGTCGGTGCCCTGACGATCGACCTGGACCTCGTGCCCGACGATGGTCTCGAGCCCACGGCGGCCGACCCGAAGATCGGCGTCCTCTGGTTCCAGCTCTCGGACGACGGCCCCGACCCTGCCCCGGTCATCGACTCGTTTCCCGCACCCGAGAGCCTGGTCGGCGGAACGTCCGTTACCTTGACGCTCGCGCCTCCCGACACGCTCTGGGTGTGTGAGCGCGCCTGCGACGATGAGGCGGCCTGCGGCTGCAACACGATGGGCCTCGGCATGGCGCTCCTCTTCATCTGGGACGACGAGAACGGCGACGACCTGCCCGAGGAGGAAGAGCCGATCGTCGGCTTCGGCGAGAATCACGCGGTCATCTACCTTTCAGCCCCGCTCGACGCGGCGGCGGGCGGCGAGGTCGAGCGGTGGATCGGCGAGGAGATCGAGGCCGAGCAGGCCGCCGAGGGCCTTCACCTCGTCGAGATCGTGCGCGACGCCGACATCTTCGACCACTTCCGCCTGGCGGCCGACGGCACGGTCGTCATCCTCCGCGAAGCCGCCGATCCCGAGAGCTACGAGTCCGTGAACTTGACGTGAACGACTCCATCGATGGCGCGCAAGCCAACACCGGGACGGCAACGGGCTGCCGCAGCCAAGAACGCCCCGTGATACCCTGACGAGGATGGTGCGCTGCACCCTCGGTGCCACGATGGTCGTGCTCGCGGCTGTCGCTTGCGACACGGAGGAGGCGGGCGGCGAGGACTCGATCGACCGCTGCGCCGACGACGTGGACAACGACCACGACGGGCTCGTCGACTGCGAGGACCCCCGGTGCAGCGTCTTCCCGCGATGCCGAGCCGACGACGTGGACGCGGGAGGCGACGCCGACGCCGATGCCGACGGCGACGTGGACGGCGACGGCGACGTGGACGGCGACGGCGACGTGGACGGCGACGGCGACGGCGACGGCGACGTGGACGGCGACGGCGACGGCGACGGCGACTGCGCGGAACCGACCGTGAACTGCGGCGGCGAATGCGTCGACCTCGATTCCAGTCGGGAGAACTGCGGCGCGTGCGGCTTCCTTTGCCCTGATGTCAAGGGCTGCAGGGACGGCGAGTGCGTCTGCGAGGCACCGGCCGTGATCTGCGACGGCAAATGCGTCGACCTCGAGCTCAGCCTCGAGAACTGCGGCGCGTGCGGCTTCCGTTGCATAGGTGCCAGCGGCTGCTGGGACGGCGAGTGCACCTGCGGTGGCTTCATGCCCGACGCCTGCGTGTCAGACGATCACGTCACCTGCACGGAGCTCAACGGCGACCCTCAGAACTGCGGTACGTGCGGGACGGTGTGCGGGGGCCACTCGACGGGCTGCAGCCAACAGGGCCAGTGCGTCTGCGAGGTAGACTGGCCAGACCAGTGCCGGGAGGGCGACGTGATCGACTGCACGGACCTGGACGCGGACAGCGAAAACTGCGGTTCGTGTGGCGACCCCTGCGAGGCCGACGAGATCTGCGTCTCCGGCGACTGCCTGGCGTCCGGTTGACGAGGGCAGTGCGGTGAGCGTGAGGAAGAAGAGGTCTGCCTCAGTGCCCGACGCGAACCGCGGGGGGCGGCGGCGGCTGGACGCGCACCGCTGGGGGCGGCGGCGCGGACGGCTCCACGCGGACCGCGGGCGGAGGCGGCGGCTCCGCCGGACCGACGCGCACGGCGGGCGGCGGCGGCGCTGCCCTCGTCGGCTCGAAGAGCAACGTGTACTGGACCCTCAAGGCCAGTGGAGGCGGCTCGCTGAGCTGGATCGCCTGCAGGGTGCCCGAGACGCAGGTCCCGAGCGTGTCGTCACGGGTCCCGTTGGCCTCGACCTCCACTGTCGTGACCCTGCCGCTCTCGTCGTCCACGTTCATCCAGACGACCACGTTCCCCCGGGCGCGGGCGTTTCGGGCGATGGTCTCGTCCCAGCAGCGGGTCAGCTCGCCGCGCTTCGCCTCGACGGCGCTCCTGAGGTTGCGGCGGGAAGGCGTGACGCGCGCGCACCCGATCGACGCCACGAGCGCGGCGACGAGGAGCGCGGGAATGCAGGATCGCGAGGTCACTGGGCACCTCCCTGGGCCGGCGCGGCCGGCGGAGTCACGAAGTTGAACTCGACGCGCCGGTTCTGCGCGCGCCCATCGTCGGTGTCGTTCGAGCCGAGCGGCCTGTCGAAGCCGAAGCCCCGCGGGTCGAGCCGTGCGCGCGGGACGCCCTTGCGGACGAGGTAGACGACGACCGCCTCGGCACGCCGCTGCGACAGGGTCCGGTTGTACTGCGCGGCGCCCTGGCGATCGGTGTGCCCCTCGACGCGGATCCGGCCGACCTCGGGATGCGAGTTGATGACGGTCGCGATCTGATCGAGCAAGCCGTTCGAGACCGAGCTGATGTCCGCGCTGTCCAGCTCGAACTGGATCTTCTCGTCCACCCTGATCCGGCTCGCCTCGACCTGCACGACCGGGGGAGGCGGCGGCGCCTCGGGAGGCGGCGGAGGCGGCGGGGGCGGCGTCGCCGCGATCGTCACGGGCTCCCCTTCGCGGATCACGGCCACCGTCCGGCAGGCGCCAAAGACGAAGGCCACCAGGAGCGCAACCACGATCGGAACCAGGTCTCTTCCTCGCATGGCGCGCACGCTACATCAACGCGCGGGGATAGGCCATGGCGATCGAGCGGCCAGGCGCCGGCGGGGACCGGACCTCGCAGCGGCTCAGTGGCGGCACTATTCGCTCACAGCGCGGACAGGACCTTTGCCCAGATCGCCGGCTGGAGCAGGTAGCCGTAGTGCGAGGCGCCCTCGATCTCGACGCTGTCCGCGCCGTCCACCCGCCCCGTCGTGTGCGGCAGGAGCACGGTGTCCGCGGCGCTCCAGAACGCGACGAGCCGCGGCCTCTCGGGCGGTCCCTTCCAGGGGAGCTGCTCGCGGAGCCGCTCGACGAGGTCGGAGCTCCGCCGCAGCTCGAGCAGGCTCGTCGAGACCGCGAGGCGCGCGAGGTGCGTTCCTTCGTGCGGCGTGCCGAGCGTGATCAGCGTCGCAACCCGTGCCGAGATCTCCGAGCGCTCGAGCGCGGCGCGGGCCACGAGCCCGCCCATGCTGTGGGCGACGATGTCGACCCGCCGCCCCTCCGGCAGGTCGTTGGCGCGCGCGAGGTCTTCCAGGAACGTGGAGAGCACCTCCGCGAGCTCCACGATCGGCCGTCCGGCGGGCAAGGCGACCGCGTAGCTCCGGGACCTCCCGTGCAAGCGGAAGTAGAGGCCCATCGGCCAGAAGTTCCCTGGTCCACCGCCGAGCCCGTGGACGAAGACGACGACGTTGCGGCCGTCGTCGGCGAGCGGGACGACCTCGCGGCGACCCGGCGCCAGCATCGTCAGGCCGACGAGCGGGAGCTCTCCGATCTGGCGGCGAACGTCCGGATCCACCGCGTGGTAGGCCGCCGAGACCGCCGAACCGACCTGCGCGCCGGCCCGCGCGGCGACGCGCCCCGCGGCGAGCCCGGCGACGGCGAGGGCTCCGCCGATGCGGC
This sequence comes from Deltaproteobacteria bacterium, assembly GCA_016190375.1. Taxonomy (GTDB): domain Bacteria; phylum Myxococcota_A; class Polyangia; order JACPQR01; family JACPQR01; genus JACPQR01. The sequence continues at coordinate 28,580 of JACPQR010000080.1, read as the reverse complement.
GCCAGGGGACGCCGCGCCCCGAGGCTGGCTCGCCGGCCGGGGAGACATGGGCGCCGGCGGCGCTCGCCTCGGTGGGAGCTCTCTGCTCGGCCCCCGTCGTGACCGTTCGGGCAGGCATTGGGCGTGTTGCGTGCCGGAGGCTATCACGGGAGCGGGAGCATGAAGGGCCCGTGGCCCGCGGGGCCTACCGTGACGTCGCGGAGACCTCGAACGTGAGGTCGTAGCTGCCGGCGATGTCCTGGTCGATCGTCAGGCCGGCCAGGCAGGCGTTCAACGCCTCGTCGCCCAGCAAGCTCATGCCGACGTACGTCACGGGCTGCACCTGGCCAGGGTAGTGGTAGACGACCAGAGTGAACGTGCCCCGCATCCACGGCAGCCGGCCCCGGGCCGCGGCGACACAGCGGGCGATCCCCGGTGACAGCCACGCGGCGACGTCGCCCGCCGCAGGGTCGGGATCGACTCCCGAGCGGACCCTGCGCGCGTCGGTCGCCACGAGCGAGACGCCGCCCGGCGTCGAGGAGCCCGACCACCCGGGCGGCGCGACGTCGCCATAGGCGATCCGGAACGGGCGCGAGGTCGCCTCGCCGGGGACCCGTCGGCCGTCGCTCTCGACCCGCGCATAGGGCAGGACGACGCGGTAGGTCCCGGTCGTGCCCGGACCGTGCGAGATAAGGCTCCAGAGCGGAAAACGCCCGCCGCGGCCGGCATCGAGACGGCGGGCGACGAAGCCGTTTCCGCAGATAGCCGGGTCGTCGTGGGTGAACGCACCGCCGGCGTCCTGCCGCTCGAGGATCGTGAACGGGACGTCGCCGAACACATCGAGCTCGATGGCCGCGGACGTGTCGTTCCGGATGCGCAGCTCGGGCATCGGCCGTGGGGTGTCGGCCAGGTTCGTGGGCGCGATGACCCAGACCTTCACGTCCGCGCCGGCGGTTCGAGGTCCGAGGCCGACGAGGAGGATGGCGACCCACGGGCGCATCGACGATTCGACACCCCGCGGGGCCGACGGTTCGTGAATTCGAGATACCGCGCCATGGCGTCACCGAGCCCGCGCCGGTGTTGCGGCACCCGAGCTGCTTTCGCAACGAGCCTGCGCCGAGTGCTGGTAGCTTCGGGTCGCTGGGGAGCTAGCGACCCCCTGCTATGCGCCGGCGGTGAGCTCCAGTAACGCCAGCGGGTGGTACTGGTCGCGCCAGGGCCCCGGCGGCCCGTCCTGCAGCGCGTCGAGGACGGTCCTGCGCCAGCGTTCGGGGATCGAGGGTTCGCCGTGCAGGGCCCCGAGCAGGGAGCCCGCGATCGCGCCGTTCGTGTCGGCGTCTCCGCCGCGGTTGACGACGTCGATCAGGCCCGCCTCGAACGTGGGCGCGTGCACGGCCTCCCAGAAGGCGAGCCGGAAAGCGACGCGCACGAAGCCCTCGTGCCGGTGCAGGTGCAGGTCGGGACCGTACAGCTCCGGATCGTCGCGGTCCGCCGCCTCGAGGTCCGACCGGAGTGAGGCCGCCGCCGCGCGGATCTGGTCGGTGTCATCCGGCCGCCGCGAGGTCGCCAGATCTGCGGCAGGCTCGAGCTCCGCACCCGCGCGGATCCGTGCGTCCCGGGCGCTCGCGCCGCCCAGAGCCGCCGACAGCGCTGCGTTGAGTGCGGCGCACGCGAGCTGGCAGCGTGGATCGTAGTGAGTGATCGCGGAGTCCGCGAGCGACGCCAGCAGTCGGGCCGTGGGGTCGCCCGCGAAGAAGACCCCGATCGGCGCGGTGCGCATGAGCGAGCCGTTGCCGGCCGCCTGCCTGCCGCGCGCGAGCCAGACGGCCCGGCCCGCCTCGTTCGCGTCCTTCGACACGGACGAGAGCGCGGCCTCCGTCTGGCTCCCCACGTCGAATGCGAGCGGCCACCATTCGGCGTACCGCCGGGCGACGTCGGACTGGACGAAACGCCGATGCTCGCGCAGGCTGGCCGCGAGACAGCAGGCCATCTGCGTGTCGTCGGTCACCTGACCCGGCCGCAGCTCGAAGGGCCCGCCGCCCGTCACCTCCCGGTGGGGACCGGTCGCGAAGTTCGGGAAGGCAGGTGCGACCGGGCGCTCGAACTCCAGCGTCGTGCCCAGCGCGTCGCCCACGGCGAGGCCGAGGAGCGCTCCCCTGGCGCGATCGGCGCTCATGACGAGCCGCGCGGGACCATCACGAGCCCCATGATCGCGCCGAGCAGGCCGGCGACCGCCGGCCGGCAGACGAATGGTCAGGTGCCCCCGACGAGCGCCCACGCCTGTCCGACGCCGATCAGGATCAAGGAGCCCGCGGAGGCGGCGAGGCCGAAGCGGAGGAGCTTTCGACGCACGACCCGCAGTGTACTACTCACCGGCCGCCCTCGCTCGTGTCGAGCCACGCTACCGGTCACCGGATCGCGCTCCGCCAACGCGCACGATGCGCGGTCTGCTCTTATTCGGCCGAGCCCCGTGGACGTATTAACTCTGGAATGGCAACGCGTGTGTGCGCCAGAGGGCGGAGGTCCGCCCTGGCGGCGAGGTCTGCCCTCGTCGCGCTGATCGTGGGGGGATGTGGGGTCCGTACGGGCCTCGACGGCGGCGGAGCGGGAGCGACGGGGCCGGACGCGGTGCACGGGGCGGAGTCGGCGCTCGAGGTGGGGCCGGCGGGGGGGGCGATCGAGATCGACTGGGCGCGGCTGGTCATCCCGGCCGGCGCGCTCGACAGGCTGGTGACGATCAGACTGGTCCGCACGGATGGCGCCGCTCCGGCGGGCCACGATCCCTTCTCGCCTCTCTATCGGTTCGAGCCGGCTGGGCTCGAGTTCGTCGTGCCGGCAACGGTGTGGATCGCCTACGAGGGCGATCGTGATCGGGCGGCCCTGTACTGGACAGAGCCGGGCGGCGGCGAGTTCGCGATCGTGGACTCGCTGGTCGGCGGCAACCAGGTGATGGCCTCCATCGACCACTTCAGCCGGGGCTTCGTCGGCGACGAGAACCCCTGCGGCAAGGATCTCGCGAACGACCTCGAGAACTGCGGGTCCTGCGGCCGCTCCTGCTGGAACGCGAGCGGCATCGTGAGCTGTCGCGAGGGAATCTGCGTTCCCGACTGCGACCCCGGCTACGCGGACTGCGACGAGGTGGCCCAGAACCACTGCGAGACCGACCTGCGCCGCGACCGCCGGAACTGCGGCCGCTGCGGCAACGAATGCGGCGCGCACGCGAGCTGCCTCGCGAGCGAAGACGCCGGCGAGTGCGTCTGCGACGACGGCTACTCGGGCGACGGCACGACCTGCGCCCGCGGTGGCGACGGCGATGCGGACGCCGACGGTGACGCCGACGCGGACGGCGACGCGGACGCGGACGGCGACGCGGACGGCGACGCCGACGCGGACGCCGACGTGGACGCGGACGGCGACGCGGACGCCGACGGCGACTCGGACGCGGGCGCCGACGCCGACGCCGACGCAGACTCGGACGCGGACGCCGACGCCGACGCCGACGCAGACTCGGACGCGGACGCGGACGCAGACTCGGACGCGGACGCCGACGCAGACTCGGACGCGGACGCCGACGCGACGCGCATTCTCTCCGTCTCCGCCGGCGGCGAGCACACCTGCGCCCTCCTCGACGACGGCCACGTGCGCTGCTGGGGCTGGGGCATCTACGGCGAGCTCGGCTACGGGAACACCGAGGACATCGGCGACGACGAGGTTCCCGCGGACGTGGGCTTCGTCGACGTCGGCGAGGCCGTGGACGAGATGGCGCTGGGCGTCGTCCACACTTGCGGCCTGGTGGGCGCGGGCGAGCTTCGGTGCTGGGGCCGCAACTTCTACGGCCCCCTCGGCTACGGCCACACCGAGGACATCGGCGACGACGAGCTTCCGAGCTCGGTCGGAAGCGCGCTCCTCGACGGCCGGGTCGTCCAGTTCGCCGGGGGCGGCGAGCATACGTGCGCTCTCATGGAGGGCGGGGCCGTGCGGTGCTGGGGGCTCGGCGTGGACGGCCAGCTCGGCCTGGGCAGCACCGCTTCCGTCGGCGACGACGAGGCGCCCGGCACGGCACCCGAGGTCGACGTCGGCGGATCGGCGGTGCAGGTGACGGCCGGCCGGGACCACACCTGCGCGCTACTGGCCGACGGATCGATCCGTTGCTGGGGTCGTGGCACGCACAGCCCTCTGGGGCTCGGCCACACCGAGAACGTCGGCGACGACGAGACGCCCGCTCTCGCCGGCCTCGTCGACCTCGGCGGCCGCGCCGTTCAGGTCGGCGCTGGCTGGTACCACACCTGCGCGATCCTCGAGGGAGGCGCGGTGCGGTGCTGGGGCTACGGCGAATTCGGCGAGCTCGGGTACGGCGACACCGAGACCATCGGCGACGACGAGACGCCGGCGGACGCCGGCGACGTGCCCGTCGGGGGCGCCGCGACCCAGCTTGCGCTGGGCGCCTACCACACCTGCGCGCTCCTCGACTCGGGCGCCCTGCGCTGCTGGGGCCGCGGCAAGTGGGGCCCCCTCGGCCACGGTGACACCGAGAACATCGGGGACGACGAGACCGCGGCCGACGGCGGCGACGTTCCGCTCGGCGCCATCGCGGTGCAGATCGCGGCGGGCTCGTATCACACCTGCGCGCTGACGTCCGACGGCGACATCCGCTGCTGGGGCCGGGGCGAGCATGGCCAGCTCGGCTGCGGCAGCACCCACCACATCGGCGACAACGAGACGCCGGCCGAAGTGGGCTCCTGCGCGAACATCCTCGGGGCGACGCCCTGCGCGCCGGGCCAGCACGACTGCGACGCGAACGCTCGCTGCATCGAGCTCGACGACGAGTACGAGTGCGAGTGTCTGCCGGGCTGGGCCGGCGACGGCCAGAGCTGCCGCGACGTCGACGAGTGCGCGCTGCGGACGGACCTCTGCGACGAGGCGGCGACCTGCGCGAACACCGCGGGGAGCTACGAGTGCGCCTGCCGCGCGGGCTACGAGGGCGACGGCTGGGACTGCGAGGACGTCGACGAGTGCGCGATCGGAACGGATGACTGCCACGTCGACGCGACGTGCGTGAACACGCCGGGAAGCTACGAGTGCGATTGCGACGACGGCTACGCGGGCGACGGCCGGATCTGCCGCGATATCGACGAGTGCCGCCTGGGCACCGATGACTGCGACGAGCATGCCACCTGCACGAACACCGACGGTGGCCACGAGTGCACCTGCGACGAGGGGTGGGACGGAAGCGGCACCACGTGCGCCGACGTCGACGAATGCGCGCTCGACCTGTACGACTGCGGCGTCGACGCCCTCTGCGTCAATACCCAGGGGAGCTACGAGTGCCGCTGCGCTCCCGGCTTCCTCGGCGACGGCCAGACCTGCGTCGACGCCGACGAGTGCGCGCTCGGGATCGCGAACTGCCCGCCAGGATCGGCGTGCGAGAACCGCCCTGGCGGCTTCGCGTGCATCGGGGGAACGCCCGGGAGCTGTCCCGATGGCTACGGCGGCGACGGCTCGATCTGCACCGACGTCGACGAGTGCACGGAGGGCACGAGCGAGTGCGATCGGAATGCTCGCTGCACGAACCTCCCCGGGACCTACAGCTGCTCGTGCCTGGCGGGCTTCGAGGGCGACGGGCTCGACTGCACGGACGTCGACGAGTGCGCGCTCGGGCTCGCCGCCTGCGACCCGCACGCCGCCTGCGTGAACGACGAGGGCAGCTTCCACTGCGAGTGCGACGACGGCTGGTACGGCGACGGCGAGGTCTGCGAGGACATCGACGAGTGCGCCCTCGGGGCGGACGACTGCGACAGGAACGCCGCGTGCGCGAACACCGAGGGCGACTACTTCTGCACGTGCGCGGCCGGCTTCGTCGGCGACGGCCGGACCTGCGAGGATCTCGACCAGTGCGATCTCGGCCTCGATCTCTGCGACGAGAACGCGGTCTGCGTCGACCTCGACGACGGGTACCGCTGCGAGTGCGCCGAGGGGTTCGTGGGCGACGCCGCGAAGTCCCCGACGGGGGACGACGGACTGTACTGCGAGGACGTGGACGAGTGCGCGCTCGGGCTCGACGACTGCGACGCCGACGCGACGTGTAGAAACCTGCCCGGGACCTGGGACTGCGCTTGCAACTTCGGCTTCGAAGGGAACGGCCGCGAGTGCACGGGCGATCCTCGCTGCCTCACGATCGAGGGCTTCGAATCGGGCTCCTGGCCTGCCGCCGGCTGGTACGCCGCCGGACCGGAGCGCAGGGGCGCCGTCACGACGGCCGCAGCCTTCGAGGGACGCTACGGGCTCGAGGATCCTGCCGACTGGCGGAACGAGGACGTGCTCTTCGGGGGCGAGGGCGATCTGCTCTCGGCCTGGGCTCGCCTCGAGGGCGGGGGCGGCGTGGCCCTGGGCTTCGGGGTCGCGGACGGGCGCGCGCATCGCCTGGAGCTCGATGGGAGCGCCCTCCGCATCGTCGCGGGTGGCGAGGTCGTGGCCCAAGCTCCCGCTGAAGTGACGCAGGGTGGCTGGGTCCGCCTCGAGGTCCTCTTCGGCGGCTCGGACGTCCTGGGCCGCGTGCTCGCCGAGGACGGTGAGCTCCTCGCCACGGTGGAGGGTCCGGTCGCGGATCCGATCGGCGGTGTGGCCGTGGAGGGCGGTCCGGGCGCCAGCCTCGACGCCGTGCGCGTGTGCGCGGCCGCCGAGCCGGTGGACGAGTGCGTGCAGGGGACCGACGACTGCTCGGAGAACGCCCGCTGCATCGACACGCTCGGTGGGTACGAATGCGAGTGCGACGCGGGGTTCGTGGGCGACGCCGCGAAGTCCCCGACGGGGGACGACGGTAGGACGTGCGAGGACCTGGACGAGTGCGAAGCCGGGCTCGACGACTGCCATCCCCGCGCCGTCTGCACGAACACCGCCGGCGGCTGGGACTGCGCCTGCGAGGAGGGCTTCAAGGGCGACGGCACCCTCTGCGTCGACGTGGACGAGTGCGCCCGCGGGCTCGACGAGTGCGACCCCCTGGCGACCTGCACGAACACGGTCGGCGGGTACGAGTGCGACTGCCCCGACGGCTACGAGGGCGACGGCAGGACTTGCACGGACGTCGACGAGTGCGCGGATCTGCTCGACCTGTGCGCGCCCGAGGCCATCTGCACCAACACCCAGGGCGGCTACGAGTGCGCCTGCGACGAGGGGTGGGATGGCGACGGCTTCGTGTGCACGGACGTCGACGAGTGCGCTCTCGGGACGCACGGCTGCACGGACGGTGCCGCGTGCGTGAACACCCCTGGCGGGTACGTGTGCGACTGCGCGCCGGGCTTCGAGGTCCGCGGGCTCGGCTGCGTGGATGTGGACGAGTGCGCGCGCGGCATGCACGGCTGCGCGCCCGAGGCGGCCTGCGCGAACACGGTGGGAAGCTACACCTGCGCCTGCCTCGAGGGCTTCGAGGGCAATGGCTTCGAGTGCAGGGACGTCGACGAGTGCGCCCTCGGGCTGGACTCGTGCGACCGCCACGCCGACTGCTTCAACTCGTGGGGCAGCTACACCTGCGAGTGTCACTCGGGCTTCTCGGGCGACGGCTTCGCCTGCGCCGACATCGACGAGTGCGAGCTCCCCGGCGCCTGTGATCCGAACGCCACCTGCGACAACGCGCCCGGGACGTTCGCCTGCACGTGCGACGAGGGATACTTCGGTGACGGCGCGGTTTCTTGCGACGATCTCGACGAGTGCTCGCTCGGGCTCGACGACTGCGATCCGCGGGCGGCGTGCGACAACCTCGAGGGTGGCTTCGAGTGCCGCTGCCCGGCCGGGCTCGAGGGCGATGGGCGGAGCTGCTCCGACATCGACGAGTGCGCAGCGGGGACGGACGGGTGCGATCCGGTCGCCCTGTGCACGAACCTCGACGGCGGCTACCGCTGCGCCTGTCCGGGCGGCTACACGGGCGACGGCACTCGCTGCGACGACGTCGACGAGTGCGCTCTGGGCACCGCCGATTGCGACCCGGCGGCGAGGTGCACGAACACCTCGGGCGGCTACGACTGCGACTGCCCGGCGGGCTACGGCGGCGACGGGCGGAGCTGTGTGGACGTCGCGTGGCAGGCGCTGGCGATCGCGGCCGGCGGCATGCACAACTGCGCGCTCATGAACGAGGGCGTCGTCCGGTGCTGGGGCCTGGGCGACTACGGGCAGCTCGGGTACGCGAGCTCCGACCGCATCGGCGACGACGAGGATCCCGCGGTCGCCGGCCACGTCAACGTCGGCGGCGCGGTCGTGCAGATCGCGGCGGGCGGCTACCACACCTGCGCGCTCCTCGAGGACGGCAGAGTGCGGTGCTGGGGGCTCGGCGAGCGGGGGCAGCTCGGGTATGGCGACACCGAGAGCGTCGGGCAGAGCGAGACGCCCGCGGCGCTGGGCACGGTGGACGTGGGCGGGCGCGTGGTCGAGCTGTCGCTGGGCCGCGATCACACCTGCGCGCTCCTCGCCGACGGTCGCGTCAGGTGCTGGGGCGCGAACGCGAGCGGGCAGCTCGGCTACGGGCATACTCGGGACATCGGCGACGACGAGCTGCCGCGCGACGCCGGAGACGTGGATCTCGGCGGCAAGGCCGTGAGCGTGGTCGCCGGCCACGATCACACCTGCGTGCTGCTCGACTCCGGGGAGGTGCGGTGCTGGGGCGCGAACGCGAGCGGGCAGCTCGGAGCAGGCCACACTCGCGACGTCGGCGACGACGAGACCCCGGCGAGCGCGGGCGCGGTGGATCTGGGCGGCACGGCGATCGAGCTCGCGGCGGGCGACCGCCACACCTGCGCGCTCCTCGCGAACGGCCGAGTCAAGTGCTGGGGCAGCGCCGCGTACGGGAGGCTCGGCTACGCCGACGGTCGCGACATCGGCGACGACGAGACTCCCGCGGCCGTGGGCGCGGTCGACGTCGGAGGCCCCGCCGTGCACGTCGCCGCGGGCCAGTACGACACCTGCGCGATCCTCGAGGGCGGCTCGGTGAGGTGCTGGGGCCTCGGCAGATCGGGCCAGCTCGGGCACGCGAGCACCGACGACATCGGGGACGACGACACCCCCGCGAGCGCGGGCGACGTGCCCGTGGGCGAGGTCGTGCTGGACATCGACGTGGGCTTCTTCCACGTCTGCGCGGTGCTCGAGAGCGAACAGATCCGCTGCTGGGGCCGCGGCACCTGGGGACCGCTCGGCTACGGCAACCAGGAGAACGTCGGCGACGACGAGGCTCCAACCGGATCGGTCTTCTGAGGGGTCAGTCACCGCGCTGACGTGGCAGTTTGGCGTCTTGACCAGGGTCCGGCGGGTGCGGATCAAGAAGGCCCAGGCCGCGCGCTGGGAGTGAGGGGCGGCGAAGGCACGAGCTGCAGGAAGACCATCGCTCCGAAAGGAGTCCTGGTCCCGTAGGAAGGCTCGAGGCTCTCGCCGACGACGCCGATCGAGCCACGCACCCCGATGCCCGGGCTGAGCGATGTCCATGGCCCGAGGCGGACCACGTAGCCTGCCACGAGCATCGCGATGCGGTGGACCGCGACCTGGTCGGAGATCACGAGGTCGTCGTTCGTCTTCGTTCCGAGCTCGATGCGGCCGAACAGCGTGTGATGCCCGTCGAGATCGAGGTCGCTCTCGAGAAGGAGCGCGTCGGTGGCGGGCTCGCCGTCGGGGGCGTTGCGCCCCCAGACGAGGGTCGCCGCCCACCGGCCGTGGACGGACAGCGGCAGCACGCACATCGCCGAGGCGGTCCATCGATGCACGCTCTCGTCGGCGTGGAGCGCCTCGGGGCTCGCGAGTCGGCCGTACGAGAGCTGCAGGGCGAGCTCGGAGACGGGCTGGAGCGAGATGCGCGTCGAGAGCGAATCGGGCGCGCGCAGGTCGACGTCGTAGCGCTCCTCATCGGGCTCGCGACCGTTGAAGAACGAGGCCTCGACCTTGACGTGGCCAGTGAACAGGCCAAGCGTCCCGACGCCGTATGAGATGTGCGTCGAGTCCTGCCAGTGATGGCCGAGCGGCGCGAGAGGGTCCGAGACGGCGGAAGGCCGGTGAGGGAACGCGGTCGGACCGAGCGCCGGCTCGCCCGCCAGCGCCAGGTAGACCTGGACTCCGAGACCCGCGGGGAGGGCTCGCAGGTACGAGATCGCGGCCTCCATCAGGAGGTCGTGCGGATGCTGGCGGTCGTGGAGGGCGGCGCCGCGATAGGTCTCGCCGCTCTGCAGGAGGAGCGGGTAGCCGTCGGCCCCGACCGTGAGGGGCTCGAGGCTCAGCATCGCGCGCCCGGAAATCTCGCCCCCGGCCAGCCCGTGGCTCGCCATTGCACCGAGCCAGTTCGTGGAGATGGCCTCGACGTCGCCGCGGTGGCTCGCCTGCGAGTCGAGACCCACGAAGAGGTTGCCATGGACCATCAGGCGCCAGCTTCCTGCCCGGGCGACGAGAGCCCGATGGGCAGACGTATCTGGCACCCACGAGGTGCCGGAACCCTGACGCGACATCGGGATCAGTGCGCCGTGCTCGACTCCGTGCTGCGCGAGCGCGTCAGGCTCGAGCGCGAGCAGCCAGACGGCGGCGAAATGGCAGGCACGCATGGACTAGGGGCCTGCAACCGACGTGCTGCGGCTCCGGCAAGGACCTTGCAGTCCGGCTTGCCCGGGAGAGGACCAATCATGGCCAAGTCACGCAGGCGGTACGGACACAAGGCGTCCGAGAAGGTCGGCAAGGCGATGCACGAGATGAAGGCCGGCAAGCTGAAGTCCGGCCGCACCGGAAAGAAGGTCAGAAGTCGCAAGCAGGCGATCGCGATCGGGCTCTCGCAGGCCCGGCGAGCCGGAGGCAAGGTCCCGCGGCGGCCCGCGCGATCTCGCAAGACCTGACGTGGAGAAGGTTGCCCCATCGGGGCATGACGCCACGGACCTATGCGTCCGACTCGAGCACGACCCGCGTGATCTCCGCCGGCTCGCCGAGCCGCATTGGCGGCCCCCACGTTCCCGCTCCTCGGCTGACGTAGATCCGGGTGTCGCCCACGCGGCCGAGGCCCGAGACGAACGGCTGGTCGAGCCGGACGAGGTAGCGCCAGGGCCAGATCTGCCCGCCGTGGGTGTGGCCGGAGAGCTGCAGGTCCACGCCGTGGCGCGCGGACTCGTGGATCGCCTTCGGCTGGTGCGCGAGAAGGACGACGGCGCGGGCCCGATCGCGCCCGGCCAGCGCGCGCCCGAGGTCGGGCGCGTGGTCGGCGCCGTAGGCGCGAGCGCTCCAGTCGGGAACGCCCGCGAGGTCGAAGCCCGCGTCGCTCTGCCCGATGGACACGCGTTCGTTGTGCAGGACGCGGACGCCTAGCCGCGCGAGCTCTTCGGCCCACTCGCGCCAGCCGGAGACCTGGTCGTTCGAGACGTAGTACTCGTGGTTGCCGGTCACGAAGAAGACGCCGTGCTTCGCGACGAGCCGCCCGATCGGCGCGACCGCCTCGCGCAGCCGCTCGACGGTACCGTCGATGAGGTCGCCGGTGATCACGACCACGTCCGGCTCGAGCGCGTTCACGCGCGCGACGACCCGTTCGACGAACTCTTGCCCTTGCAGGCTCCCGACGTGCAGGTCGGTGAGCTGGACGATCGTCGTCCCGTGCATCGACCTGGGCAGCCGCGCGAGACGCACCCGCACGGATTGCACGCCGACCGCGCGCGCCGCGTCGCGGGTCGCAACCGCGCCGAGCGCGCTCGCGACGAGCGCCGCCCCGCCGCCCGTGAGCCGCGCCAGCGCGATCCGCCGGCCCGGATCGAACGACGGCTTGATGGGCGGGAGGACCTGCCCGAGGGCCCAGCCCACGAGCCGCGTCGCGTCCACGGCCAGGAGCAGGAAGAAGACGAGGAACATGAGCCCCATCCAGACGTAGATGGGCCACAGCACGATCCGCGCGCCAGGCCAGGGAAGCGCGCGCCCGACGAAGACGGACACGGGCAGGGCGGCCCCGAGGCCACAGATCGCGGCCGTCGCGGCGGTTCGCACCCCGCCGGCGAGCGCCGTGTCCCGCACGAGGCGGAGCCACAGATAATGATGCAGCCCGGCGACGATGCCGACCGCGATGACGATGAACAGGGCGAATCGGAGCATCGGGGCGACGAAGTGTAGCGCTGTTCGCCAGGATCGCCCCGGTGGATCCGGGCCCGGCGGTCCCGCTCGACGAAACGCGCGGTTATGCCTAGCAACATCGTGATTACGCGGGGTTGCAACCCGGGTGCGTGTCCCCCGGAATGATCCGGGCGTGGCGGGCGTATTCGATGGTGATGCCCCGGTTTCGGACGATCGTCCTGGGCGCGGTGGTGGTGCTGGCGACCGGGGGGCTCGGTGCGGGGCTGGCGTGGCGGTGGGTGCTCCGCGAGGCGATCGCGAGGAAGGAAGGTCGCGCGCCGAGCTGGTCCGATCTGTCGCGCTGCGGCGACTGGATGGCGATCGGGGTGGGGTTCGCGTTCCTGCCGATCACCTGGGGAGGCGTGATCACCTTCCTCTCGCCGCTGGTCACCGCTTCGGGCAACTTCCCGGAACCAGGGCGAAGCGCCATCGGCGTCGGTGGGGCGATCGCAGTCCTCGGCGGGACCCTCGCGCTCCTCTACAGGTTCACCAGCGCGGCCGCGATCGGGGATGGCATCGAGTTCGTTCGCAACCGGCGCTCGTGGGTGGCCGGGTGGGTCACGCACCTCGCCGTGTCCGTGGCCGCGGGCCTTCCGGGCGTGGCCTCCTGGCTGGCCATCGACTCGGCGCCGATGCCGACGATGATCCTGCCCCTCACCATCCTCGCCTTCCTCGCGCCGGGCATCGGCGCGCTCGCGGCGCTGCCCGTGATGGTTCGCCGCTTCGAGATGCGCGCGGCGCCTTCCGAGATCACGGGAAGGCCGGAGTCGATGGTCGTTCCGCTCGTCGCGGCATTCGCGCTCCTCCTGCTCTGCGCGGCTACCGCCCACAATGTCTTCCGCAAGCCAGTGTCGGCGCCGGTCCTCGCCTACCGCGACTTCGACTCGAGCGTCTGCGGCCAACCGGCGTCATGGCAGGATCTCGAGGCGTCCCGCACGCGGGAGGCCGTGGTCGCGGCCGGGGGGCAGTGCAGCGACCGTGGAGCCGCGGGCCAGGCGGAGATCGATGGTGCCCGCCTCGCGTGGTGCACACGCTGGGACGTCAACTCCGTCCAGCACCTCTCGGTCGCGCGGCTCGGCCCGGGCGAGCGGCGCGTGTGGGACTTCGACGTCGCCTCGCGGTCGGTCGTTCCGACGGCCGCGGGGCTCGCGTTCATCGCGACCTCGCGCCCCGCGGGTCACGGTTCACTCGTTCCGGGGGGATTCGGCCCCCGCGTGGTGCTCCTCGGCGGCGACCTCGCCGAACGCGCGTCCTGGCAGCTTCCGCTCGAGAGCGGGGCGCCGCTCGGCTACGTCCTGGCTCCCGATCCGAGGGAGGGGTTCCTCGTCGGACGGCGCCGCGGCGGACAGCTCCGGCTCGTGTACCTAGGCCCCGACTTGGTGCCCGCTGTCGACGCGCCCGCGATCTACCCTCCGAGCTACTTCCACTCGATGAGCTACTCCGCCGGCTCCAAGACTTGCCTGCGCTTCCACACCTACGGCATGGGCCAGGGCGTCGTCGTCCTCGACGGCGGAGCCAGGCCGTGGATTCCCGGGCCCTGGCACCGCGCGGTCGCACGCGCCGGGATCGGGCTGTACGCGCTCGGCGGCGTCGCACTCTTCATCGCGTTCCTGATCGCGCGGGTCGTGCGTGCGGGCCGGCTCGCACGCGCCATGGTTCGGGCGCGCCCAGGACACGGAGTGTGGGTAGGTCGCGCCGAGACTCACGGCGAGGTCGCGCTCTTGCGCACGGAGGCGGGCGTGACGCTGCGGCTCGACCTCGCGCGCACGAAGCTGGTCGGGTTCGACCCGGGGGTCGCGCTCGACGGTGGCGCTTCGTGCGTGGTGCTCGGGACGCGCGCGGCCGGCAGCGGCGGCGCCTACAGGAGCGACCTCGACGAGATCCGGTCGGCGGTCGCGGTCCGGGGTAGCCCGCGAGAGGCGTGGGATCGGGCGAAGACGATCCAGAAGGTCGCGTTCCGCCGCGCGGTGAGCGCGGGCTGGATCGTCTCGGTCATCCCGCTCGTCGTCGGGCTCTTCTGCTGATCAGAAGCCCATCCCGCCGGTCTCCATCAGCACCTGGATCGAGAAGGGGCCGGCCAGGCGCTCGTTGTAGGTGTCGACGATGACGTAGTACGTGCCCGGGCCGAGGTTCGCCGAGACCATGGAGTGCAGGGCGTCGCCCGTGTCGTCGTTGCAGGCGAGCACCGGGCCCGGCGAGCAGCCCGATCGCAGCTCGAGGATGCCGTCGAAGGTGGCGTCGAGCTTGATCGTGACGCGCGCGGGGACCTGCACCTGGAGCTGGTAGACGACGTCGCCCCCGGGCCCCGAGGCGCAGGAGGTCCGGGCCGTGGCCGTCGTCCTCTCGAGTGTCCCGCTCGTCGTGCCGACGGCGAGCTGCGGGGCCGCGGCGCAGCGAGCCTGCATCGCGGCCGGGTCCTCGGGGACCACTGGCGGAGCCTGCGGGCCGGGCACCTGGGGCGTCGCCGCGGGGCCGAGGAGCTCCACGGTCAGCCGATACGCGCCCTCGTTCGAGCGGTAGCCGTCGACGACGACCGCGTATCGGCGGCCCGCCTCGAGCTCCGAGGAGACCTGGGAGAGGTTGTTGCCTCCCGTGTCGTCGTTGCACGCGATCTCGTGCCGGTCGTCGTCCGGCCCGAAGAGGCCGACGGCGCAGTCGTATTGGCCGTTCACGGTGACCCGGTAGGTCCCGGCCGAGGGCGGCACGAACGTCCAGGACTCGTCGCCCGCACCCTCCGGCGAGCCGCAAGAGAGCGTCACGGTGTCCTGGTCGTCGTCGGTCGAGCCGTCGACGGACTGTCCGACGACGAGGTTGCGGCCGGGGCCTTCGTCGTCCCCGCCCGCGCTGAACAGCGCGTAGAGCAACGGCGAGCACCCGGCCGCCAGCGCGACGATCGACGCCATGGCGACGAGTCGGGGAGCGGAAAGCACGGGATGAGGGTAACATCGCGGGCCTAGCCCGATGGACATCAAACGCTCTCTCTGCGCATCGGCCGGCGCGGCCGCTCTCCTCACGCTCCTGTACGGAACGGCGGCCGCTCGGGGCCGCCCCACGGTCGCGACGGACGCGTTCTACGTGGGGACGCGCCTCGCGCCCGGCGCGGCGCTGCTCGCCGGTTGGGATCTCGACGTCTATCTGTCGCGTGACAGGGCGTGGTCGCTCGGGCCGGGCGTGTCGGTCGCGGTCCTCGGATCGAAGGCTCCCGCGGGCGCCGAGCAGGACTTGCTCGTCTCGGTCGACGTGGCCCGACTGAAGATCGCGGTCGCCGAGGCGGGCGGCGCCTGGCGTCCTCACCTGTTCGTCGGCGGCGGCTTCGCCTGGGTCCGGATGCCGGAGCAGGTCGAGTCCGGCGTCACCGTGTCGACGGGCGAGGGACCGGACGAGAACGCCACCGGCGAGCGGCGCTTCCCCGAGCTGGACGAGTTCCTGGGGATCGTCTCGTTCGGTGCTGGAGCGGACCTGTTCTCGGACGGCCCGTGGGCCTTCGCCTTCGCGACGATCTCGCACGTGCGTCTCAGGGACATCGAGCGGCTCCCGGAGGTCTGGACCGAGCTCGTCCTGGGCGTGCGGTTCGGTCTGTAGACTCGCGGCTCACCCCTCCTCCCCGAGTATCGCGATTCCCGGTTGGTCGTAATTACTCCACCGGTCACCCTGCGGAGGAAACCATGGCCCTACCTAGTCGGCTCGTGTGTGCCTTGCTGCTCCTCGGAGCTCCTGCGGGGTGCAACTGCGGCGATGACGACGACGCGGCAGGGGGCGAGGACTCCGGCGTCGACGGTGGCGATGACGGCCAGGACAGCGGCGCCGACGGCGGCGTCGACAGCGGCGTCGACAGCGGCGTCGACAGCGGCGTCGACGGCGGGGCGGACGGCGGCGTCGACTCGGGAGCGGACGGTGGGACGGACTCCGGCGGCCCCACGCTGGCCTGCCTCGCGATCGACCCGCTCGCCAGCTCGAACCTGGTAGACACCGTCCTCACGCTCGAGGGCGAGGGCTTCCTGGAGGGCGCGACGGTCCGGCTCGACTCGCTCGACGAGGGCTCGGCGGTGGACCTCGGTGCGGCCGTGGTCGCCCCGGACGGGACGAGCGCCACGGTGACGATCGCGGCCGGAGCGGCGACGCCCGGCCTGTACGTGGTCGTGCTCGTCAATCCCGACACCGCCGAGGTGCCCTGCGCGCAGCACCAGGTAATCGGGCTGCCGCCGCCAACGGTCACCGACGTCGTGCCGCCGTTCGCCTGGACGGGCGACCTCGGCGACGGCGTCCTGTCCGACCAGCCGGTCTCGATCACGGGAACGAACCTGCGCAACACGCCTGGCGTCCGCTTCGTCTCCGCCGACGATCCGCGCCGCGGCTATGACGCGCCCGAGGTCGGCTGGATCTCGGCCGAGCAGCTCTCGAGCGTCTGCCCGTCCGAGTCGCAGAGGATGCCGGCGGGCGACTACCACGTCATCGTGACGAACCCCGACGGGCTCTCCGCGGCGTGGATCGACGCGGACACCGGGGAGCGCGGCGTCCTCGTCGTGAGCGAGGTGCCTCCGCCCGACGTCACGGCGCTGGTTCCCCCGCGCTCGCCGGCGGCGGACGAGGTTCCAGTCGAGATACTGGGGGCTCACTTCCAGGACGGCGCCGTCGCCGCGGTGTTCATGCCCGACGGGTCGGCGATCGACCTCGTGACCGGCTTCGTCGACGGCGGCACGCTCGACGCGACGATCCCCGCGGGCCTCCTCGCGCCCGGGACCTATCCCGTGCGCGTCACGAACCCCGATGGCCAGTTCGACGTGTACCACGTGTACGAGGCGACGCCGAGCGCGCAGGGTCACCTCGAGTCATTCGAGGTCTTCGGCACAGGGCTCCTCGTGCCGAGGTGGCGCCACGCGTCCGAGATCGGCTTCGATCCATTCGGGCGCTCCTACATCCTCACGACCGGCGGCATCGGGTCGGACGGCGGCGTTCGCGGCGATACCGAGACGCTCGAGGTGAGCGCGCTCGGCGACACCTCGCCGTTCCGGCAGGACGTGCAGTGGGCCGGCGTGGAGGAGCCACGCGTGCCCAACGAGCTACTGGCGCCCCGGTCCGGCCACACGCTCGTGCGGGTAGGGCGCTTCCTGTACGCGATCGGCGGCAGCGACGCCAACACCTTCGAAGCGGGCGCGGTGCCCGCGCTGGCGTCGGTCGAGCGCGCGGAGATCCTGGGCTACGGCACGAGGCCGATGATCCATCTGCCGACGGTGCTCGGCGGCGACGGGCTTCCGATCGGGACCTGGTACTACCGCGTCAGCGCCGTGGGGAGCTGGGGCGAATCGCTCGCCTCGCGCGAGGCACAGGCGCGAAACGTCAGCGGACAGATCGAGGTGTGCTGGGAGGCCGTGGAGGGCGCCACGGTCTACAACCTCTACCGCTCGCCGGCGTCGGATGGGCGGGCCGGGACGGCGCGGCTCCTCGAGCCCGCCATCGCTCCCGACGGTCTGTGCACGACGGACACGGGCCGCGGCATCTACCAGCCCGCCCCGGGTCACCTGCGTGGAGCGGCCGCGGCTGGCGTCGGGCTCGCGGCGGGCTTCCATATGTACCGCGTGACCGCGGTCGTGGACGGCGTCGAGACCGTCGCGGGATACCGCGCGGCCGTCGAGGTCCAGGACGCGGTCGCCGCGGGCCAGATCGGGCTCCGGTGGGATCCGGTCATCGACGGGACGTTCAACGTCTACCGGACGCTCGAGCCCGCGGCAGAGGTCCAGGGCGACGAGGCCACGTTCCTCGTGGCAGCAGGCCTCGCCGGCAACTCCTTCGTCGACGACGGAGCGCTGCCTCCCGATTCCGACGCGCCCGCTCCGGACGGGATCGCGCCATTGCCGCCCGGAACGCTGAGCCGCTGGACGACCCTCGACGCAACGCCGATGGTCGAGCCGCGCGAGGGGCTCGATGGCGTCGTCGTGACGGTACCGAGCGGCATCGACGACGAGGGCGAGACGGACGTCACGTACATCTTCGTGGTGGGCGGACGCCCCGACTCGACGGGGACCGCGTACTCGCTGACGACGGAGCGCACGGCGGTCGACACGGCGACCGGCGACCTTCTGGGATGGGAGCTCGAGGCGGAGCTCCTCGGCACGCCGCGCGTCTTCTACCCGCTGCTCGAGTCGCAGGGACAGCGCGAGACGCCGACCCCGCCGCCGCCCGAGGAGCCGCCCTGCGAGGACTTCGACGGCGACGGCCACTTCGACCCGCGCTGCGGTGACGACTGCAACGACGACGACCCGACGATCTTCCCGGGCGCCCCGGAGATCTGCGACGACGGCATCGACCAGGACTGCGACGGCGCGGACCTTCCCTGCGACTGCGACGCGGCCGACGTGGACGGCGACGGCCATTCAGCGCCGCCGTGCGGCGACGATTGCGACGACACGGATCCGGCCGTCTTCCCCGGCGCGCAGGAGATCTGCGACGACGGCATCGACCAGGACTGCAACGGGTCGGACTGCTTCGCCGACTGTCCGGTGGACGCTGACGGCGACGGGGACGACGTGCCCGAGTGCGGGGGCGGCGACTGCAACGACGACGATCCCGAGATCCGTTCGGGCATCGCGGAGAACTGCACGGACACGCCCAGTCTGTGCGACGACGGCGTCGATCAGAACTGCGACGGCTCGGACTGCGGCTGCCTCTTCTTCCTGCCGGGCGTGCGGCGCTGGTTCTCGATCCAGGCGGAGCCCGTCTTCCTCATCGCCTCTCAGGGAGACGACGCCTACTCCGAGGCCGAGTCGGGCGGGGGGAACCACGGGACGGTCACGATGGAGGTCAGCCCGATCACGGTGCCCGACGGCCACATCGGCGGCTGGACGACCCAGATCGAGGAGCTGCCCAACGGCCAGCCCGTCCACGGGCACGAGGCGCTCCTGTACTTCGACTACCTCTGGGTCTTCCAGGGCGTGCGGCGCGAGAACTTCTCCGATCTCGAGCCGACACCCCAGACCAGCGCCGCCCAGCGCTTCGACTGGGTCGAGGAGGGCGCCGCCGATCAGGTGATCACGAATTACCAGTCGAGCTCTGCCGGCGTCGAGATCGACCGTTGCTACTACAGCGCCACGAGGCTCAACTCGTACATCTACCTGATCGGCGGCAACGGTGGACCCGGCACCGGCGCCCTCGGAGACGTCGAGCGCGTCATCCAGTAGGGGACACGCACACGTCATCCAGCAGGGGACACGCACACCCCCGTCAACCCGTCGACATCACAAGCGTTTTAGGAGTAACCGCGCGAACACTTTCTGTGCCAATGGCACGAATTGTGTTTGCGCGGTTGTCCCTGAAAGCGGTGTTAAATCGGACACCTGCGCGCCGGGTGCGCGTGGGGGACACGCACACCCCTGCGCGTGGGGGACACGCACACCCCTGTCAACACCGCGACATCACAAGCGTTTTCGGAGCAACCGCGCGAACACTTTCTGTGCCAATGGCACGAATTGTGTTTGCGCGGTTGTCCCTGAAAGCGGTGTTAAATCGGACACCTGCGCGCCGGGTGCGTGTCCCCTAGGTCCGGACGAATCGCGTCCAGTCCTCGGGGAGCGGGGCGCCCAGGAGGCGCTCGGAGGCGGCCTGGTCGAGGAGCGCGAACCTGAATTCGCCCGAGTAGGCCGGCTCGCCCGCCTGCGAGAGCTCGACCGCGACGTCGACGATCCGGCGCCTGTCGCGCACGAGGCGACCGCGCCCGACGAGCTCGGTCCCGATCCGGACCGGGCGGAGGAGCCTCGACGAGAAGGAGGCAGTGAAGCCGAACTTGCCGAGGAGGGCGACGATGACCCACGCCGCGAGCTCGTCGGCGACGGTGGCGACGAGGCCGCCGTGCATGATCCCGGGCGCGCCCTGGTGACGCTCGGACGGGACGAAGCGCGTGACGACGTCGTCGCCGTCGCGGTCGAACGTCAGGTGAAGGCCGATCGGGTGATCGGGCGAACAGCCGAAGCAGTGGTTGCGCGGCCCGAAGAGCCGCCCGTCGAGGGGCTGTGACATTGGGCGCCAGTCTCGCACGACTCGTGCGGTCGATCAGCTCCAGCGGAGAGCGAGATCGCCCCCGGAGGTGAGCTCGACCCGCGAGCCGAGCTCGCGGCACTGATGGACCAGTGCTGCCGGCGCGGGTGCCCCTGCACCAGTGGGTCCTGACCATGCCGTACGAGCTCCGTCGTTGACTCGCCTGCCACGGCAAGCTCTTCGGCGCGGTCAGCCGGATCTTCACGGATTCGGTGCTCGCCAGGTACCGGCGCCGTGCGAGCTGCCGACTCAGGGCCGGTCGAGGGAGCGCACCGCGGCGAGGACGGCCTTCGCGGGGTCGGCGAGCGTCTGCCACGGGACCGCGTCGACGCGATTGTCGACGGCGAGTGCGCGCGGGCAACGGCAAACGATGAACCCCTGCTTCGCGCCGCGGTGCTCGGAGAGGAACACGTTCAGGTGGCGGGCGTCGGCGGAGCCGGGTCGGTCGGTCCACTTCACTTCGACCGGGACGTAGCCGCCATGGTGCTCCACGACCCAATCGACCTCCGGACCGTCGGGATCCCGCCAGAAACGGACCCTCGCGCTCGGGAAGTGCAGGCGGCACGCGCGAATGAGCTCCAGCCCGACGAACTGCTCGAAGAGCTCGCCCATCCGCTCGGGACCGAGCCTTCGCCCCTCGCCGGCCGCGAGGCGCCTTACCCCGAGGTCGAACAGGAGGTACCGGCTGCTCCTCGTGAGCTTCTTGCGCGTCACCGAGCGCGTGATTGGATCGACGCGCTCCGCGACCAGGCAGTCGTCCAGGATTTCGTAGTACCCGCGAACGGTCGGCGCGCTCGCGCCCACGTCGGAGGCCATGGCCGCGAAGTTGACGATGTGCCCCGACTCCAGCGCGGCGAGCTCGAGAAACCGGGAGAACGGCGCCATGCGTTTGACGAGGGCTTCCTGCCTAACCTCCTCCTCCAGGTAAGTCTCGACGTAGGATCGCAGATCGTCCTCTCGATCGGACGCGCTATCCTCGATGCGGATGCCTGGTAACGTGCCGTCCGTCAACGCCTCCTGGAGCGTCCTCGGCATGCTCTCCTCGAGCGTGAGCGGATCCAGGCGCAGGCTCACGACGCGGCCCGGCAAGAGGTTGACCTCCCGTCCTCGCCGGAGCTTGCGCGCCGAGGAGCCCGTGAGCACGAACTGCGCGCGCCGCATGTCGATGAGGCCTTGCGCCACGTTCAGGAGCTCCGGAACCCTCTGGACCTCGTCGACGACGATCACGGGCCGACGCGCGCGGAGTGCGGCGACCTCGTCCCGCAGCGTGGAGGGGTCCTTCTCGTAACGCTGCCTCTCTCGGGGCTCCGTGAGCTCGACCCGCAGGTCGGCGGGAACGTCCCCGAGAAGCGTAGTTTTTCCCGTCTGGCGGGGTCCCAGCAAGAGAACGCTCTTGCCGCGCCCCAAGTGATGGCGGAGCGTCGCTGCGAGCGCACGCCGAATCATGAAGTCATTATTTCGTTTTTCGGCGAATTGGCAAGTCGCTCTTGACGGGTGCCACCTGAGCGGGCGAGCAGCCGAAGCAGTGGTTGCGCGGCCCGAAGAGCCGCCCGTCGAGGGGCTGTGACACGGGGGAGCCAGCCTCGCACGAGTCGCGGGGTCGATCAGCTCCAGCGGAGCGCGAGATCGCCCCCGGAGGTGAGCTCGACCCGCGAGCCGAGCTCCCGGCTCACGGCGTCCAGCGTTCCTGCCAGCCAGGTGGCGTCGGCCGTGGAGGCGCGCTCGAGCCGGAACCTCCTGAGCCGGTAGGGCGCCAGCCGGAGCGAGGCGAGCTGGCCGGTCGCCGGCGCGAGCGTCACGAGGTAGGCGAGCGCAAGATCTCCGCGAAACTCCTCGTAGCCGGTGATCCCCTCGTAGTCGTCGATGAAATCACCGCAGCCGTACAGGACGAGCTTGCCGCGGTGGACCTCGATTGGCCGGGGATGGTGGGAGGAATGACCGTGGACGATGTCCACGCCTCCGTCGATCAGCGCGTGAGCGAAGCGGACATGGTCGGGCGGGATCTCGTAGCCCCAGTTCGAGCCCCAGTGGATCGACGCGACGACGGCGTCGCCCACTCGCCTCGCATCGCGGACGCGATCCATGATCCGGTCCGCCGTGCGGTCCGAGAGGTCGGCGAGCAGATCGACTCCGGGCTGGCCGGCCCTCGCGGCCCAGCTCGAGAGGGTGCCGCTCGATCCGTGCGCGAGCGCGAAGACGACCAGCCTCGAGCCCGACCCGAGATCGACCACGGCCGGCGCCTGAGCCTTGTCGGCGTCCCTCCCAGCTCCGGCCGTCCGGATGCCCGCGGCGCGGAGCGTCTCGAGCGTGTCGACGAGGCCCGTGCGGCCCCAGTCGAGGACGTGGTTGTTTGCCAGGCTGCAGACGTCGAGCCGCGCCGCGCTCAGGCACGCGACGTTCGCGGGGTGCATCCGGTAGTGAATGCCCTTCGACGGCCAGGGCTCGCCCCTCGCCGTCACCGCGGTCTCGAGGTTGGCGATCCGCGCATCGGCCGCGAGCATGGCCGCGAGCGCGTCACCCCAGATGTACGAGGGCTCGACGGCCCGAGGGATCGGACCGCTCGCCTCCTCCGCGAGCTCGACGTATCGCCGCGCGTCCTCGACCCAGGGCTCGTGCAGGACGGGATCGACCGAATACGGCATCACCTGATCGATGCCGCGCCCGGTCATCACGTCGCCACAGAGGAAGAGCCTCATGCTGAAGGATAGAGGACGACTCCCGCTCGTCCAGGAGCGGGGCGATCCGGCGTA
Organism: Deltaproteobacteria bacterium; assembly: GCA_016190375.1. Lineage (GTDB taxonomy): Bacteria > Myxococcota_A > Polyangia > JACPQR01 > JACPQR01 > JACPQR01. Next base: position 5,721 of record JACPQR010000080.1, on the reverse strand, counting down.
TCATCCGTGGATGCGTCGGCTAGCAGCCTTCCTCGTGGCCGGGATCTCGCTGGCAGGGTGCAGTCGTGACGACGAGGCGGCCGACGCCGACTCGGACGTCGATGCCGACGCGGACGCCGACGGCGACGAGGAGCGCTGCCGCGAGCTCCTCTCGCCCGAGGGAGCGTCCGCCGGCCTCGAGTGGTGCGACACGGAGCAATACGGCGAGATGTACAGGGTCGAGGCTCGCGGCTGCTCGGCCGAGGTCGCTGGAGAGCACGTCTGCGATCGCGAAGACGAGTGCGACTGCGGCGAGGGCGAAGCCTGCGTGTGGCGCTACGACGGGGGCTGCCAGTGCATCAGGACCTGCGCCACGGACTCGGAGTGCGGCGACGGCTTCGCCTGCCTCTGCGCCGCGGACGATCCGCTGGGCTGGGGCGCAGGCGCGGACTACAGCCAGTGCGTCGAGGCGAGCTGCCGATCGGACACCGACTGCCCCGGCGGCCGCTGCGCCCTCGGCGTCGACGGCTGCTTCGGCCCCGAGGGCTTCGCCTGCCGCGGCGCCGCGGATGCGTGCGCCACGAACGACGACTGCGCCGACCTGCGGTGCGGGCGGGATTTCGGCGCCTGGTCTTGCGGGGGCTGGTCGGAGTGCGAGTAGGGGAAGGGACCCGAGGCGCTACTCCTCGGGACACTCCTGGGGAGCCTCTAGACCCGAGCAGGTCGTCGTCGGGTCATTCCTCACCTTTCTTTTCGAGAGCGAACAAGATCTTCTCCGGAGTGATTGGCAGCGAACATGAGCGGAAGCCGGTGGCGTGGTGGATCGCGTCGGCGACGGCGGGGGCCGTGGGCGAGACGAGACCCTCGCCGGCTTCCTTTGCGCCGAAGGGGCCCTCGGGGTCGTGGATCTCGACCGTGTGCGATTCGCCGGCCGGCATGTCCTCGGCGGCGGCGATCTTGTAGTCGAGGAGCGTCGGGTTCAGCGTCCTGCCCTCCCGCGACACGAGCTCCTCGCACAGCGCGTACCCGAGGGCCATGTGGATCGAGCCGTGGAGCTGGCCCTCGACGCCCAGCGGGTTGATCACGGTGCCCGAGTCGTGCGCGGTCGTGATCTTCTCGACCCGGACGACTCCCGTCTCGCGGTCCACCTCCAGCTCGACGACCTGCGCCGCGAACGAGAAGGTCGGCGTGACCAGGCCCTTGCCCCGTGGAGTGTAGGCGCCGCGGCCGATCACCGCCCCGCCGCGCCGGGCGCGCATCGCCATCGCGACCGCCTCGCCGAACGAGACGCCGCGCTCCGGCCGCGCGCGCGCGAAGACGCGGTCGTCCGCGAAGACGATCTCGTGAATGACGTTCAGGTCGAAGCGGGCCGAGACCACGCCCGCGAGCTCGTCCTTCACCTGGCGCGCCGCCGCGAGGATGGCGTTGCCCGCCATCAGCGTCACGCGGCTGCCCCAGGTCCCGAGGTCGGCCTTCGGACAGAGCGCGGTGTCCGCGGCCGTGAGCCGGATCCGATCGATCGAGACGCCGAGCTCCTCGGCGAGGATCTGCCTCAGCACCGTGTCGGAGCCCTGGCCGATGTCCGAGGCCATCGTCAGCAGGTGCACGGTGCCGTCGTCGTGAGCGCGCACCTCCGCGGCGGAGAACTCGTGCGGCGTGTCGAACCAGTTGAACACGCCGCCCGTGATGAAGCTCGAGCAGGCGATGCCGATGCCCCTGCCGGCGGCCGTGGTCGCGCGCTTCCGCTCGAAGCTCGTCGCCTCTGCCACCTTGCGCAGGCACTCGGCGAGCCCCGAGGTCGAGATCTTCGCGACGCCGGGGATCTCGTCGCCGGCGACCATCGCATTCTTCAGCCGCAGCTCGATCGGATCGAGCCCGAGCTCCTCGGCCGCCATGCTCATCTGGCTCTCGGTCACGAAGAGCGCCTGGGGCGCGCCGAATCCGCGCATCGCCCCCGCGGGCGCCTTGTTCGTGTAGACGTGGTAGCCGCGGTAGCGGTAGGCCGGATGCCGGTAGAGCATCGCGCCGAAGTTGCCGCAGAGGAACGTCGCGGTCGGGCCCATCGAGTTGTAGGCGCCGCCGTCGAGCCAGACCTCGAGGTCCTTGCCCAGGATCGTCCCGCCCCGGTCCATCGCCAGGCGCGATCGGATCGTCATGGCGTGTCGGCGCCGGCCGAAGGCGAGCTCCTCCTCGCGCGACAGGACGAACTTGACCGGCCGGCCGGTCCTCCTCGCCAGGATGGCCGCGCACACCTCCCACGATCGGAGCTCCATCTTGCCGCCGAAGCCGCCGCCCACCGTGGGCTTGACGACACGGACGTCGTTCTCGCGCATCCCCAGCGCGCTGGCCAGGAGGCACTGGACCATGTACGGCGTCTGCGTGGAGGTCGTGAGCGTGAGGCGGCCCTCGAGGTCCGCCTCCGCCACGCAGGCGCAGGGCTCGAGGTACGCGTGCGAGACGGACGGGAGCTCGAACCGGTCCTCGCGGACATACGCGGCACGCGCGAACGCCGCCTCGAGGTCGCCGTAGTCGATCTTGCGGTCGAGGCTGACATTCGAGGTCAAGCTGCCCTCGTCGTGGATCAGCGGCGCGCCCTCGGCGAGCGCCGACTCGACGTCGAAGACGGCGGGGAGCGGCTCGTAGTCGACCCGGATCAGCTCGAGCGCCTCGGCAGCGGTGTCCGCGTCGATCGCCGCGACCGCCGCGACCTCGTCGCCGATGAAGCGCACCTTGTCGATCTGGAGCGCGAGCTCGTCCTGCGTCTGGGGCATGAGCCGCCAGTTCCCATAGCGGATACCGGGGGTGTCACGCCCGGTGATGACGGCCTTGACGCCCGGCAGCGCGGCCGCGCGCGACGTGTCGATGCCGGCGATGCGGGCGTGCGCCACGGGGCTGCGCAGGAGCCTGCCGTGCAGCATCCCGGGCAAGGTGACGTCGCCGGCGTAGATCGCCCGGCCCGTGACCTTTGCGGGCGCGTCGAGGCGCGGCACCGGCTGGCCGATCCAGCGCATCAAGCCGCTCCTCCCGCGAGCGACGCGGAGCGCACCAGGCTCCGCCGCGCCAGGACCTCGACCATTCGCCGCCGGTACTCGCCGGAGGATCTCACGTCCGAGATCGGCCGCGCCTCGCGCGCCGCCGCGGCGGCTGCTTGGGCGACCAGCTCGGCCGTGGGCGGCCGTCCCTCCAGCACGCGCTCGGCGCTCTTCGCTCGGAGCGGCACCGGCGCGACGGCTCCGAGCGCGATCCGCACGCGCGCCGCCGAGCCGTCCCTGTCGAGACAGACCAGCGTCGAGACGCAGACGGCCGCGATGTCGACGCGGCTGCGCTGGGAGAGCCGCTGGTAGTCGGAGCCGGCGCGGCCGCAGGGCGGCGGCACGCGCACCTCGGCCACGATCTCGCCCGGCCCGAGAGCGGTCCGCCCGGGGCCGAGGAAGAAGTCCTCGAGCGGGACCGTGCGCCGCTCGCCGCCGGGGCGAACGAGCAACACCGAGGCGCCGTAGACGAGGAGCGGCGTCGCGGTGTCGGCGGCGGGCGACGCGTTGCAGAGGTTGCCCACCACCGTGCCCATGTTGCGTATCTGGACGGTCGCGGTCGAGCGCGCCGCCGAAGCGAGCGCCGGACACAGACGGTTGACGTCGGTGCTGCCCGCGACGCTCGCGAGGAGCGTGAGGGCTCCGATCGACAGACCGCCGTCGTCGATCCGGATCGTGTCGAGCCCCGGCACGCCTCTGAGGCCGATCACGACCTCGGGCGCGCCGGCTCGGGGGAGCCGCTTCATCCGGAGCAGGAGGTCCGTGCCCCCGGCCATCACGCGGGCTCGATCGCCATGCTCCGCCAGCAGCTCGCAGGCGGCCTCCAGGCTCTCCGGGGCGACGTAGCGGAAGCGCGGCAGCGGCATCAGCCGTTCGCCTTCGCCGCCTCGGCGATGGCCTCGACGATCTTCTGGTACCCGGTGCAGCGGCAGAGGTTCCCCGAGAGGGCCTGCCGGATCTCGAGCTCGGTCGGGGCCGGGTTGTGGGACAGGAGGTACCGCGCCGACAGGATCATCCCCGAGGTGCAGTACCCGCACTGGACGGCGCCGAGCCGGACGAAGGCCTCCTGCAGCGCGTCGAGGTCGGTCCCGCTCGGCGCGACGCCCTCGATCGTGGTGATCTCTCGCCCCGCTGCCTCGACCGCGAGGGTCAAGCAGGAAGTGACCGAGCGTCCGTCGATCAGGACCGTGCACGCCCCGCAGTCGCCCGTCTCGCAGCCGATCTTGGTGCCGGTGAGCCCGAGATCCTCACGCAAGGCCTGCGCGAGCGTCCGCCACGGATGCACGGCGACCTCGTGAGGCTCGCCGTTGACTCGCAGATCGATCGTGACCTTCGCCAAGGGGGTGCGACTGCTATAGCGGTTCGGCGCCGGGGCCCGCAAGAGATTCCGCGAGCGGCTACTCCACCGAGACGTCGAGGACGTAGGTGTCGCCAGCGTCGTCGAGCAGCCAGTCGATGACGCGGATGTAATAGGTGCCGGATGCCGGGACCGGCCACTCGACGAACGAGCAGTAACCGTCGCCGTCATCGCTGTCGCACGCGAGCGCGGGAGCCGGATCGTCGGCGCTGCACGCGTCCTCGTCGGGCAGCGTCTCGGGCGGCGGGGAGCCGTAGACGAAGACCTCGGTGTCCATGGAGCAGGCGTCCGAGGTGTCGATCCTGAGGGTATCGCCCTCGGTCAGCTCGATGGAGAAGTAGTCGGCCGAGCCTTCGGCCTCGATCGTCCCGGCGATACGCGCATCGGCCGCGAGCGGCTGCGCGGTCGCGAAGTCGTCGTTGGGCTCGACCTCCGGGCTTGCGGGCTCGATGCAAGCGCCACCCAGACAGGTCTCGCCCTCGGCGCAGGGCCGGAACGAGGCGCTGAGCAGGTAGGCGCCGTCGGAAGCTCCCGCGAACCCGCCCGTGTCGCCGTCGACGATCAGGCTGTAGTCACCGGCCTCGACGCAGGCGACGCCCGACAGCGATCCGTCGCAGGCGATCTCGCTGCCCGCATCCGCGCATGCGCCTCGGAGGAGGACCGCCGCGTCGAAGTCGTCGACCGGATCGAGATCCCAGGACACCGCGCCGACGCCGGGGCTCGTCACGGCGTAGACCGCATCGGCCCCTCCCGCCTCGACGCATGCGCCGGTGAGATCGTCGGCGAGCCCCGCCGTCGTGCCCGACACGGTCGTGTCGAACGAGAGCGGCACGGCCCCTTCGCACGCGTCACCGCCGTCGAGATCGAGGACGCAGCCGAGGCCGTCCACGCAGGTCGACCCGTCGCCGCAGGCCAAGTGGGACGCCGTGATCGTGAAGGCGCCGCCGTCGTCGCCGAGGAAGCCGCCGTAGCCCGCCACGACCGCCGTGATCGTCTCGGCTGCCTCGGCGCAGTAGACGACCCGTGAGCCGATGACGACGTCGCCGACCCAGTGCTCGTCGTTGCAGGTCTCTTCCGTGTCGGGGTCGTCGCAGGTCCGACGCAGTCCGACCACGGAGTCGAAGTCGGCCGAGCCGTCCTCGTCCACGTCGCCGACCTCGACCGTCACGTCCAGCGCCCCGGCTCCCGGGATCTCGATCGAGTAGGTCGAGTTGGGAGCGGGGCCGCCGGCGCAGCTCAGCGTGATGTCGGAGTTGCCGTTCGTGGTGTCTCCAGGCGTCGCAGCATCGAGCCCGAGGGCGACGGCGACCGGACAGGAGAGCTCGCCATCCTTGTCGCCATCGGCGTCGGCGT
>JACPQR010000078.1 GCA_016190375.1 Deltaproteobacteria bacterium | reverse complement strand
GGAGCATTCCGCGTTCCCAAGCCGGGTAGAGTGACCACCACCTGCACGGCCATCCTCGGCTTGGGGACGTGCAAGGTTCGGCGCCTGCCCGGCGCCGCTTCCTCGAACACGTGCCCAAGCCGGGTAGAGTGACCACCACCTGCACGGCCATCCTCGGCTTGGGGACGTGCAAGGTTCGGCGCCTGCCCGGCGCCGCTTCCTCGAACACGTGCCCAAGCCGGGTAGAGTGACCACCCATTCCAGTTGCAAGGGTCGGTGGGACCTTGTTTAGTCCGCCCCCATGTCCGAAGGCGGGAGCGAAGCCAGGGCCGCCGGCCGCGGCGTCGTCCTCATCACGGGGGCGAAGCTCTACTTCATGGTGGCCGGGTACGTCGTCCAGTTCGCTCTGCCGCGGCTGCTCGGGAGCGCGGTGCTCTTCGGGGCGTACTCGACCGTCGTCGCCGCCGCCTCGATCCTCAACAACGTCCTCGTGACCGGCACGATCCAGTCGGTCTCCAGGTTCAGCGCGGAACGCGACGAACGGGCGCCGTCCGTGCTCCGGAGCGCGATCATCTATCAAGCAGCCCTCGCCGCGATCGTGGGCGCGGGGTTCTTCGGGCTCAGCGGGTGGGTAGCGACCGAGTTCCTCAGGAAAGCGTCGCTCGCGCCCACCCTTCGGCTGTGCACCGTCGTCGTGGTGGCGTACGCCATCTATGCGACGCTCATCGGGTCGCTCAACGGACGGAAGCGCTTCGCCTCTCAGGCGCTGTTCGACATCTCGTTCTCCACGCTTCGTACCGGTCTGACGCTCGGTCTCGCCGCGGTCGGTCTCGGCGTCATGGGCGCGATCGGCGGATTCGCCGGCGCCGCGACGCTGATCCTCGCGGCGGGCCTCCTGGTCGTGGGGATCGGGCGGCGCGGCGAGGGCGTCTCGCTCGCGAAGTACGCGGCGTTCGCCGCCCCGCTGTTCGCCTATCACCTGCTGCTCAACGGAGCGATGACGATCGACCTCGTCCTCCTGTCGAGGTACACGTCGATCGCCGCCGAGGCCGCGGGGCACGGGGCCGACGCCGCGGAGCAGATGGCCAACGCGCAGGCCGGCTACTACAAGGCGGCCCAGGCGTTCGCCCTGATTCCGTACCAGGCGATCCTCTCGGTGGCGTTCGTGCTGTTTCCGCTCGTGTCCCGAGCGACCTTCGACAAGGACATCGAGGCCACCCGGAAATACGTGGCCAATGCCCTGCGCTTCTCCCTGATCCTGGTCGTCGGCGGGGCGGCGGTGTTCGCGAGCCGTCCGGCCGAGGTGATCGGTCTGGTCTTCCCGCCGGCGTACCGGGTCGCGGCACCGGCGCTCACCGTTCTTTCGGGCGGTTTCGTCGCGTTCTCCGTCTTCGTGGTCTCGAGCACGATCCTCAACGGGGCTGGCAAGACGTGGTCCGCCATGGCAGCGGTCGCCGTGACGCTCGCTGGCGTCGTGGGCAGTAACCTCCTCCTGGTGCCCGGCAAGCTCGGAGTCGCGGGCCTGAGCGCTACCGCGACGGCCACGACCATCGGGATGGTCCTGGGCTGTGTCGTTGCGGCGGCCCTCGTGTGGCGGGTCTTCCGAGCGCTGGTTCGCCCCGTGACGCTCGCGAGGGTCGCAGTTGCCGCAGGCGTCGCGCTGGGCGTCGGAAGGCTCGCTCCCGACATGGGCAAGCTCGCCACGCTGGCTGCGGCTGTCGGCGTGCTCCTCTTGTACGTCGTCACCCTCGTCGTGCTGGGCGAGCTGGGGCGCGAGGACCTGCGGGTGCTCTCCCGCATCGCGCGCCGAAGGTGAGCCGTTTTCTGGACGTGGGGGGCGCTGCTCTGGCAGTCGAGAAGGGTGCGCACCTTGATCCTCTCGACCCTTCTCGCTGCCTGTGCCGGCGGGCTGTCCGACTCCGACCAGCTGGCGGAGGCCATCAGCCACTTCAACGACGACGTCCGATGGGGCAACTACGAGAGCGCGAGCCTGCTCATGGCCCCGGCCGCGCGGCGGGCGTTCCTCGGAAACCTGAACGAGACCACCCACGGAGGCGAGCTGCAGAGCGCTGATTACGAGGTCGTCGGCATCGCGCCGCAGCGCAACGGTGGTGCGCTCGTTCGCGTCGATCGAGCCTGGTACCTCCTCTCGGACAGCGAGCTCCACCGCGGCAGCTTCGTGCAGCGATGGGAGCGGCACGATGGCGACTGGCTGATGGTGGGCGAGCGGGAGCTCAGCCCGAACTGAAGAACATCCGGGCGATCGCGCGACCCGCCCAGGCGCCGTGAAGGTACAGCGCCGGCAGCCACATGGGTACGCCGAGCAGGTCCGGCGCGGCGTAGGCGAACAGGCCCAGCGAGACGAGGGTCGCCTCGACGGCAGGTCCCGCGGCGGCGACAGCCAGCGCGTGAGGCAGTCCCGGCAGGAGGACCTTGCCGATAGATCGTCCCCTCGCCTCGAATGCCAGGCGCCCGGCGAACGTCACCACGAACGCGGCCGTCAACGCGACCGGCCACGCTCCGAGTAGACACGAAGCCAGGTAGATGCCGTAGAACCACGCTAGCCCGGTCACGATGGCCACACCGGTGGTCCCGCCGGCGCGGTCGAGGAGTCGATACGATAGCGTCATGGCCACGACGGCGATCGCGAACTCGGGTGGAACCCACCAGGCCTCGCCCGCGAAGGCCGGCGACGGGTAGGACAGGACGCCGAACCGGACGTGGAGCTGGTCGGCGAGCGTGCAGATGATGGCGCCCTCGAGCGCGAGCAGCGCCACGCGGCCCGGTCGCGCGCGAGGCGTCGGAAGGAAGGGGAGGATCACGCTATCCTCCTTCTAACGCGAATGGGTCTCTGGAGCGACGAATCGATCTCCCGCCCGGCCCTGCCTCTCGGCGAGTTCGTACACCCGTTACCGATCGCCGCAGCCGCGATCTTGGCCGTGAACGATCACGTTCTCAAGACCTCCGGGCTCGTGCCTTCGTGGGTCACCGGGAAGCTCTCCGACTTCGCGGGTCTCTTCTTCTTTCCCTTGCTCTGCACGGCCATCGCCGACACGGCGGCCTGGCCGCTGAGGGCCCGGGTCGACCCTACTCTACGCCTGTCGAAGGCGATCGCGGCCCTGGCGTTCACGGGTCTCTTGTTCGCGTCGCTCGAGCTGTCGACCACCGCGGTCCACCTCTACGAGTCCGTGCTGGCGAGGCTTGGCATCCCTTCCGTTTCGGTTCGCGACCCCTGGGACCTCGTCGCGCTGGCGGTTCTTCCGCTCTCGTACCTGCACGCCCGCCGCCACGTACGTCGAGTCCCGGACGGCCGGGTCGCCGTCGCCCTGGCCAGAAGAGCCGCAGGCATCCCGATCGCCGAGATGCTCGCCGACGTTCGCCGCCTCTGGCGTGACCCGACCCGGATCGATGACCTCGTCGCGGCCCTCGAGCGGGCGGCCGTCGAGCCTGGGGCGATATCGGCTGCCGAGGAGGCGCTGGCTCGGGTCCGAGCGAAAAACTCCTAGCGATCTCGGCTCGGTGCTGCGGTTCGTGAACTTGTTAACCTCGTCCCACTGACTTCTGCTATAGTGGCTCATCCACTGAGCCAGTGAGCCAATGAGCCAGGACGCGCCCGAGCCGATCGCCAGGACGAGTCTCATCGAGACGCTTCGCAAGAAGCTGCAGGAGGACATCCTGAGCGGACGCTATCCCGCGGGGACCTCGTTGCCGCCCGAGCGGGAGCTCGCGGCGCGATATGGGGTGACGCGCACCTCGCTCAAGCACGCTCTGATCGAGCTGAGGAGCTTCGGGCTGATCGCGATCCGGCACGGGATTGGATCGATCGTCGAGGACGTCGCCGCGCGGGCGGGCGCGGACGCGCTGCAGTACATGGCGCAGCGCGAGGGCGGCTGGGACCTCCGGCTCTTCGTCGATCTCCTCGAGGCGCGGGCTCTGATCGGCGGGCTCTTCGGTCGGGTAGCGGCGAGCCGCCGGACCGAGGCGGACGTCGAGTCGCTCCGGGAGGCGCTCGGCGGCGCCCGGAGGACGAGCCGCGATCCGCACGGGCTTCAGGTGGCCGAGAACCTGTTCATGCGCCGCGTCACCGAGACCACGCACGTTCGGACCTTCGTCTTCCTGTCGAACTCGATCAGCGCGGTCTACGCGCGAACGCTCGATGCGTTCGGTGGAGCCTTCGAGGACGGCGACTGGGTGACCGGGTCCCTCGAGGAGATCTTCGACGAGATCCGCGACGGGAGCTCTGCCGGCGCGGAGTCTGCGATGGAGCGTTACCTGACCGAGAGCGGCAAGCGGATGATCGCCGCGCTGGAGGAGCAATCACCATGAGCCAGCCCAAGAACGGCAAGAGCACCTTCAGCGGTCGAACCCGCAAGACCGCCCTCGCGCTCGCCGAGGCCGTGCTTCCAGAGGGCAAGGTGTTTCCGGGCGCTTCCGAGGACGACCTCGACAACCTGACGGCGATCCTCGAGAACGCATGGAGCCACGCGGGCGCCGGATACCGCGCGCTCCTCTACGCCCTGGACGCCGACGCCCTGCTCCATCACCGTCGCTCTTTCGCGTCGCTGACCGCGGACGAGCGGGTCGCGATCCTCGAGCGCTGGCGGCACGGAGGGACGGCGGCCTACTCCGCGGTCGTCGCCCTGTCGATGCCCCTGAAGGTCTCGCACTTCGACGATCCCAGGGTCTACGGCGCGATGGGCTGCGTCTGGGGCAAGCGCGCCGTCGCCGACGAGCCGCAGCCTCGCTGGATGGCCAACATCCTCTCGGGCAGCGAGCTCGGGTCGGACGAGGAGATCGAGGCGGACGCGGTGGTCGTGGGCAGCGGAGCCGGCGGCGCGGTCACCGCGCGCGAGCTCGCCGCCAAGGGGCACGCGGTCGTCGTGCTCGAGGAGGGCGAGCTCTTCGGACGGCAGGACTTCGACGGCCGCGCCCTGCCGTCGATCAAGAAGTTCTATCGGCTGGACTCGACGGCGATGACGATCGGCAACACGCCCGTCATGCTGCCGATGGGGATCACGGTGGGCGGATCGACGACCATCAACACCGGGACCTGCTTCCGCACACCGGACTGGATCCTCGCCCGCTGGGCACGCGATTTCGGGCTTGGCGACATGCGCCCCGACCGCCTGGCGCCCTACTTCGAGCGGGTGGAGTCCGTGCTCCAGGTCACGCCTTCCAACGCCAAGTACCTGGGCGGCGTGGCGCGAGTGATCGCGCGGGGCTCGGACGCGCTTGGATACTCCCACTTCCCGGTCCCGCGCAACGCGCCCGATTGCGACGGCGCGGGCGTCTGCGACTTCGGCTGTCCGACCGGCGCGAAGCGGTCGATGAACGTCTCGTATCTGCCCCTCGCGCTGGGCGCGGGAGCGCAGCTCTACAAGGGCGTCCGGGCCGAGCGTGTGCTGCTCGACCACGGGTCGGCCGTGGGAATCCGCGCGCGCTCCCTCTCCACGGGGAAGCACCTCACGGTCAGGGCCCGGGCCGTCGTCCTCGCCGGGGGAGCGGTGCCGACGCCGGCGTTCCTCCTGCGGCAGAACCTGGCGAACTCCAGCGGCCAGGTCGGCAGGAACCTCTCGATCCACCCGGCCACGATGGTCGCGGCGCTCTTCGGGGAGGAGATCCGCGGCTTCACGGCGATCCCTCAGGGATACGGTGTCGACCAGTTCCACCGCGAGGGGATACTCCTTCTGGGCTCGAGCGCCCCGCTGGACGCCGGCGCGGCTACCTTCCCGCAGGTCGGAAAGACCTTCATGGACCTCATGGAGGCGTTCGATCGGATCGCGATGTTCGGCGCGATGATCGAGGACGGTCCGAACGGTCGCGTCTTCCTCGCCAACCGCCGTCCCTTCGTGTCGTACTGGCTCGGGCGGCGCGAGCTCGGGATGCTCCAGCGGGCCGTCGGAATCCTCGGGGACATCTACTTCGCCGCCGGGGCGAAGGAGCTGTACCCGCACGTGAAGGGCTTCGAGGAGATCCGCACGCGGGCCGAGCTGGGTCGCTTCAAGAACGCGCGACTGAAGGCGCGCGACTTCATCCTGACCGGTTTTCACCCGCTGGGAAGCTGCCGGATGGGCACGGACCCCAGGCGAAGCGTCGTCGATCAGGACAACGAGTGCCACGATGTCCCCGGCCTGTTCATCACGGACGGCTCGGCAGTGCCCTCGTCGCTCGCGGTCAATCCTCAGGTCACGATCATGACGCTCGCCACCCGCGCGGCGGAGCGAATCGGGCGCAAGCTCGAGCGGTCGGCGTGAGCGCGCTCGAGGGCGTCCACCTCGGCGCGATCGCGATCTGGTTCCTCAGCGCCGGCTTCGACGTGGGGCTCGAGATCGTCCTCCGGTGGACGCGCTCCGCCGACCTCCAGCGCTCGCTGATCGAGCTGCACCGGAAGATCGATGTGTGGATCGAGGGCCCAGCCGTCATCGTCACGGTGGTCAGCGGTGCGGCGCTGCTCCGGGCCGCGGGGTTGGTCGGCGGCGAGCTGCCGTGGCCAGGCTGGCTCGAGTGGAAGGTCGCCTCGGGGCTCATCGCCGCGACGGCCAACCTCGCGTGCGTCGCGTTCGTCCTCGCTCGTGCGAGAGCGGCCCGCGCGGCGCCGGAGCCGACGCCGCGGCAGATCGTGGCAGTGCGGCGCTGGAGCGCGGCGATCTGGCTCACCGGGCTCGGGGTTCCCTTCGCCCTCGGCGCCCTCGCGCTCGGGGTGTGGCATTGACCGAGCGTGGCAGTTGTCCGGGCTCCATCGGTCCGTCATACTTGCCCGAGAACGAATGAGCGAAGCGCCCCTCTCACAGCCGCTGCGGTACTCGTGGAACGACTTCATCGCGCTGGATGAGGACGACCTCCGCGAGCTGATCGACGGAGAGCTTCTGGAGGTGGAGGTGCCGAGCGAGCTTCACGAGCACATCGTCATGAGACTGGGCTTCTTCCTCACTGGCTGGGCGAGGGCCAGCGATGGCGGCCGCGTGCTCGCTTCGGGCTACAAGCTCCGCGTCTCGGACTCCAGGGGAGTGATGCCCGACATCCAGTACTTCTCATCCGAGAGCGCCAGGTCGGTGGGCTCGGCAGGGCTCACGCAGGGGCACCCGGATCTCGTCATCGAGGTCCTGTCGGAGTCGAGCCGCCGCTTCGATCGCGTGACCAAGCTCGGTTGGTACGCCGAGCTCGGCGTGCCCGAGTACTGGATCGTGGACCCCTCGTCCTGCACCCTCGAGCGGCTCGTCCTGGGCGAGGGTCACTACGTGATCGCCCAAGCCCTCGAGGGGAACGCTCTGTTCGCTCCGCCGAGCTTCGACGGCCTCGAGGTCCCGCTCGCCGAGCTCTGGGCCTTGCCAGGCTAGCGCTGACCGACTAGCTCGGCTCGACGGGTCGCTGCATGGCGAGGTCCTCGTAGGCCTGAACTCCCTTGGCGCGCATGCGCTCGAGGAACGTGCGTGGGTCGAGCAAGGCCTCGGGCGCCCAGACGCCGCCTTCGGGCTCGAGGATCTCCTTGCGCCCGACCATCGCGGCGCCGACCGAGAGCGACAAGGCGGTGACCTCGCGCATCTGACCGACGCCGCAAGCCATGCGATGGACCTGGGCGCCGCCCTCGACGCCCCAGAGGTCGAGCCGCACCGCGGCGGGGGAAGGGTCGGCGTGACCGAACCGCGACTCCGCGGCGGCGCCGAGCCGCACCGCCCAGTCCACGACTCGCTCGCTGCGGAACAGGCCCCACCGCGCGGGCTGAACGAGGAGCGGCGATGGGCGGCCGAATCCCATGAAGAACGTGCAGTCCTCGACCCCGGGCAGGAAGCGCGGGACCGTGACGGGCTCGGCGTGCCCCATGTTCCAGACCCTCTGTCGCCCGAAGTGCGGAAACTCGACCTCACGGCTCTCGCTGCACGCGGGTATGCGGAGCGCCCGACCGGAGCGCCAGCACTCGATCGACCCGCTGATGATGAACAGCATGTGCCTGAGGACGGCCTCTCCTCCGCCGGCGTCGAGCGGCTGGTGCACGGAGATCTCGACGCGCCGCAGCTTCTCCATCCGGTCGGCGAAGTAGCGGATCCCCACGTTCGTCAGCCCCGGCGACGCGCCCAGACCCGTGAGCACCGTGCGCCCGGCGGCGCGCGCCTCGCGGGCGAGCTCGTCGAGCACCGTCTTCGCCGCGATCCAGTCGTCGCAGATGCTCGCGTAGTCCACGCCCGCGGCGATCGCGGCGCGCACGAGCGGGCGCTCGAAGCGGAAGAACGGGCCGAGCGCCGACGCCGCGACGTCGTGCCCGCGCATCGCCTCGACAAGGCCCGAGTGGTCCGTGGCATCGACCGCCTTCACCACGACCTTCGCGGGCGCGGCCGCCAGCGAGGCGGCGAGGCGCTCCGCCGCCGCGACGTTGCGGTCGGCGATCGTGACGCGCTCGACTCCTTCGGTCGCGGCGAGGTCTTCCACCGCTCTCGACCCCATGTCACCTGCGCCGCCGAGGACGATCACGTTCATGACCCCCATCGTACCCTCGTCGAGTAGGGTGATCACCCGAGGGGTGCTCACCCGATTCCCGCGCCGGCGGCAGTGCCGCTAAGCTGGCAGAGCTTGCGTCTTCGTCTATCCGTGCTTCTGGTCTCGGCCGCCTGGTGCCATGCCGAGCCCGTGCGCGCCGAGCCTGCACCGGACGAGAGCTGCGACCACTACGTCGCGCGGGAGGAGCGCGAGTTCCTGGCCGAGCACCCCGGAGCGACTCCCGCGGAGCTCGAGCGATACCTCGCTGGCGAGCGGCGCGAGTGCGTGGTCGAGGGCACCACGGACAGCGGCCGCGCGGAGGACTACGAGACGACCACGCGGAGCGGAGCGGCGACGAGCGAGGCCGTGCCCCAGAGCTCGACGCGCGTGGAGCGGCGGGACATCGAGGAGCGGATGCCTCGCTCGAGCCCCGACGCGCTCCGCTACGAGCCCGGGGTCTATGTCCAGCAGACGGCCCAGTCGCAGGGCTCCGCCTACATCCGCGGGGTGACCGGCCAGCAGACGGTGATGCTGTTCGACGGGATCCGGCTGAACAACAGCCTCTACCGGCAGGGACCCAACCAGTACTTCTTCACCGTCGACTCGCATTCGGTCGCCAGCATCGACGTGACGCGCGGCTCCGGGTCGGTGCTGTACGGCTCGGACGCGCTGGGCGGCGTGATCGAGGCGCACCCGATCGAGCCGGCGCTCGCGGAGGGCCTGCATGGTCTGCGCCTGTCGCCCCGCACGACCTTGCGGGCGGGGACGGCGGACGACGAGATCGGGGGACGCTTCGAGCTGGACGGTCAGATCGGCGATCGGCTGGGCTTCATCGGCGGGGTCGGATACCGCGACGTGGGCCTGCTCGAGAGCGGGGGCCAGATCCACGACTCGGTGAGCAAGGTCTACAGCGGCGGGGAGCGCGAGCTCGTCCCACGGTACGCCGCGGACGGCAGGACCCAGCTCGGCACGGGCTTCCGGGAGGCGACCGAGGACGCGAGGCTCGTCTACCGGCTCGGCGAGGACACGCGGGCGGTTCTGGCCATATACGACTACCGCCAGTTCGACGCGCCCCGGACGGACAAGTGCCCGCCGCCGTTCGCCCCCGCCGGGGAGTGCCTGACCTACGAGGAGCAGTTCCGGGCGCTCGGCTACCTCGCGCTCGACACCGACCTCGGTCGCTTCGCGCGCGGAGCACGGGTCGGCCTATCGCTGCAGAGACAGCGCGAGCGCCGCCGGATGGACCGGCCGGCGTCCATCGTGGACCCGCAGTACGGCCGGGACACGGTCCTGACTCCGGGGCTGACGCTCCGCGCCCGCACCTCGCCCTTCCGCCTGTGGAAGAGGGCGAGCGCCGCCATCGCGTACGGGATCGACGCGTACCGCGACGATGTGTCGTCGGTCGCCTGGTACGAGGTCCACACGGAGCGTAACGACATGCTCGTCTACGACTCGCGCGGGCAGTACGTCGAGGGATCGAGCTACACCTGGGGCGGCGCCTTCGCTAACCTCGAGACGACCATGTGGGAGCGGCTGCACGCGCGCGCCGGCGTGCGCGGCACCCGCATCGTGGCGTTCTCGCCCGAGGAGCCGGGGTCCGAGACCTCCGAGATCGATCGGGGCTGGACCTCGTTCGTCGGCGGCGGCGGTCTCGCGTGGGATGCCCTGCCCGGCTTGACCATCACCGTCAACCTCGATCAGGGCTTCCGTGCGCCGAACCTCGACGACCTGACGTCGCGACAGCAGGCGGGTCCAGGCTTCCAGTTCGAGAACCCGGACCTCGTCCCCGAGCGGTCTGTCACGCTCGAGTCGGGAGTCGAGCTCCAGCGAGGCCCGCTCCGTCTGGCCGCCTGGGGCTACCGGATGACGATCGACGACGCGATGGCGAGGCGCGTCGCGACGCCCGAGGACTGCCCGAAGGAGTCGCAAGACTGCAGGGGGTCGTGGTTCGCCTACCAGCTCATGAACCTCGAGGGCACTGCCGAGGTGGTGGGCTTCGAGGGGCTCGCATGGACCAGGCTGCCGCTCGGCTTCAGCGCGCGGGCGACGGTCGCGTACGCGCGGGGCGACGGGCCGAACCCGGCATCGCGGCCGGAGGGCTCGGCGACCGACTGGGAGGAGCGAGTGCCGCTTTCGCGCGTCCCGCCCCTCAACGGCACGGTCGAGCTGCTGTGGCGGGCGCCGGCGGTGGGAGTCTACCTGGGCGCCGGCCTGCGTTGGGCCGCGAAGCAGGACCGGCTCGCGCCGCAGGACGAGGGCGACGCTCGCATCCCGCTCGGCGGAACGCCGGGGTACGCGGTTCTCGACCTGCGCGCGGGGTACCGGCTGGGCCGCAGGCTGGGCCTGGCGCTCGTGGCGGAGAACCTGGGCGACGCGGCGTACCGGACGCACGGGTCGAGCGTGAACGGACCAGGTCGCAGCCTGATGCTGAGCGCGGAGCTGGGGCTTTGAGGGAGGATTCCATGCGTGACAGGACGTGGGGCTTCTTGATCGCCGTCTGCGCCTTGGTAGGTGGGCTCGGCGGGTGCGGCGAAGACGACCCCGAGCCCGACGGGGACGCCGACGCGGACTCGGATGCCGACGCGGACGGCGACGGCGATGGCGACGGCGACGCCGATGGCGACGGGGATTCGGACTGTGACCCCGGGCCCGCTTGCGAGCCGGCGGATGATGACTACCGGCCCCGCGAGGGCGACCCCGACGACGAGCCGTACGCGGACTGCGTGGCAGACGACGGCGACTATCACCCGTTCAACCCGGAGAGCATCTCGACGATCGCCCGGGTCGCCGCGTTCGAGACGATCGCGGATCTCCTTTGGCGCGGCGGCACGCCCACGATCGACGACTTCACGAACGCGCTGACCGAGTACTCGACCGCGGAGGGTCTCGAGTCACGCCTGAGCCGCAGGGAGGACGTGCACTACCCGCCGGTCGAGATCGACGGTGAGGAGGTGCAGTGCCGGGACCTGACGCCCGACCAGCAGGCCGAGAATGCCGAGCGCTGTGTGGGGCCGGCGCTGATCCAGCCGATCCTCAACGACGCCTTCGACGCGGGCATCGCCGGCGAGGACCCCGAGGTCAACGCGGCGCGGATCGAGGCGGCGCTCGTCTGGTTCCTCTACGTCTCGAGCCACAAGGAGCTCTCGACCTGCGTCGGCAGCCAGGGCGACTGCGACTCCGGCTGGGCGTACTTCACCGGAGGTCACCAGCGCGACGAGACGCAGCTCGGCCTGGCGGCTTAC
Source organism: Deltaproteobacteria bacterium (assembly GCA_016190375.1). Lineage (GTDB taxonomy): Bacteria > Myxococcota_A > Polyangia > JACPQR01 > JACPQR01 > JACPQR01. Next base: position 30,600 of record JACPQR010000078.1, on the reverse strand, counting down.
GTGCAGGCTCTGGAGGCGGAGACGTTCGACCGCGCGTTCGACGGAGTCCTCGCCGTCGACTGCTGGGACGATCTCGATCCGCCGGCGGGCGACCCGCCGGCACGCTCCAACCTGGAGCTGCGCGACCTCGCGATCTCCCAGCTCGACCGCGCGCTCCTCAGGGGAGTGGCGCTGATCGTGATCGCGCGGCTGGAGGCGCTGAGCACCGCCGAAGGCACCGAGCGCGCCGCGTGGGCGTTCCTCGAGGTCCTGGGGCCGGTCCTGGACCGCGAAGCAACGGCCAGGGACGGCGCTGCCGCGGGTCGCCTGGCGGCCGCTTGGGCGGCGGGCCCCGACGCGATCGATGTCGAGGCCACGACGTGCGACCTCGAGACGGTGTTCCACTGCCCGTAGAGAACCGGAGGCCCGTCAGCAGGGAACGCAGAACAGGGCGCCGTCGACCCAGATCTGATCGTACAGGCCGTTGTCGCAGGTCGGCCTGCACTCCCACTCCTGCGTCTCGAAAACCCAGGTCGGGACGGTGCCGTCCTCGCACTCGAGGTCCGGGTCCCCGGCGCAGACGGTCAGGTTCCCGTAGATCCCGCCGTAGTGGATGACGAGGTCGCAGGGCGGGTCGCAGGTCCAGGCGCCGGTGTCGGGGTGGTACGTCGGGAAGGTCCCGTCGGCGCACTCCGGCGGCTGCGCGACGCAGGTGATCTGGCCGCCGGCCTCGAAGGCCGCCTCCTCGGGGTCGCAGACCGTGTCCTCGCAGGTCATGCTCTGCACGGGGAGGCCGTCGCCTTCCTCGATCGAGCTGCCGCCGAAGCCGGCCTGCAGGCCACGATCGTGGAACACCTCGGTCTGGATGCCGCAGGGCCCGGTGCAGATCGGATCCTCGAGGAACTCGGCGTCCTCGCAGTCCGCCAGGCCGTCGCAGTCGTCGTCGATGCCGTTGCCCAGGGCCTCGGCGACCGGGAGCACCGCGCCCAGACACTCGCCCCAGATGGGGAACTCCCGCGAGTCGTCGCAGACCTGCAGGCCCTCGACGCAGGCGCCCACGCCGCGGACCTCGGGAGCTCCGATGTAGCAAGCGCGTTGGGTTCCAGGCTCGCAGCCGCATTCCTCGTCGATGTCGCCATCCTGGTCGTCGTCGAGGTCGTTGCCGCAGGTCTCGAGGTTCGCCTCGGGAGTCGGCGGGGCCTCGGGGTCGTCGGGCTCGCCGTCGCCGTCGGAGTCCCCTGGGTCCTCGGACTCCAGCTCCTGGGCCAGGTTCGCGTTGTCGATCTCGACTCCGAACTCGGCGGCGCAAGCAAACGACAGCCCGCCGAGCACGGCCACGAGGTACCGTGCGCGCTTCGCCAGCATGACCTTCCTCCCGCTCCCCGGGCGCCATCGCTGCAGGTTCGAGGCCAGCCTGTCGGTCACGCTGATGGACGCGGATCCGCGCTCATTTGGGGGATGATTGACCCCAGATCCGGGGAAACGGGTCTGCACGAGGTTGTCTTCCGGGGACAGTCGTCCTGGGCTGGGGGGTGAGCGAGATCACCCCATGCTCCCGCGCCATTGCATTGACAACCCTGGGCTGGCCGTCCTAGCCAGGAATCTTGTCCCGGATCCTCGCCACCACCCTCGTCTGCGCCATGCTTCTGGCCTCGCCGGCCGAAGCGCAGACGTACAGGGTTCGGGACGGCGACACCGTCGCAGCGATCGCGCGGCGGCTGGGTTGCAGCCAGCGCGCGCTGAGGCTCGCAAACCGCCTGGATGCGCGGGCGCTGATCACCGTCGGGCAGCGCCTGGCCATCCCGGGGCCCGAGCACGAACGGCGGCGAAGGCCGCTGTCCTCGAACCCGCGGCTCGGTTCTGTGGACATGGCCTACTGGCTCCTCTCGAACCCGCCGACCGGACGGCTCGCCAAGGCGGCCGGACCGGGGCCCCGGATGCCACGGTCGCTCCACTTCCCTTCGCCCCGCAACGTGATCGGCCGGGGATACGGTCAGGGCCGGCACGGCGGCCACCGGGCGCTCGACATCGGGGCGCGGATGGGCGACCGGATCACGGCGGCAGACCAGGGCGTCGTCGCGTTCGCCGGCCGCTTCGGCGGCTACGGGAACGCCGTGATGGTCGCGCATCCGGGCGGAGCCGTGACGGTCTACGGACACCTCTCGCGCACCCGCGTCGGCCCCGGCCGGCGCGTGCGAAGGGGTCAGGTGATCGGGCGCGCGGGATCGACGGGCAACTCGCTCGGCCCCCACCTGCATTTCGAGCTTCGCGTCGACGGCCGCCCGGTCGATCCCGCAGCGATGTTCGACTCGCGCCCGGTCGTCGCGGGCCCACCTCCGGGCCTTCGCTTCGCTCCCGACGCCGCCCAGGCTCCGAGCGCTCCGCGCCCCGGCGTGGAGCTGGACGACGACGAGGGAAGCGAGGCGGAAGATGGGGGACGAGGTTAACAAGTTCACGAAAGGCCATTTCACCAAGGCGCACGTGAGGATAGGTCGTTTCGTGAACTTGTTAACCTCGTCCCCGGTTGACTTCGCGCCCTGGGCCCGCAGCTTTCTGATGTGTTTCGTACTGTGCTCGCGGCTACCGATCTGACGGAAGACTCCGAGCCGGCTCTACGTGCCGCTTTCGAGGTGGCTGGAGCGTTCGGTGGCAACGTCATTGCGGTGCACGTGGCGGCCGCTGATGCCGGGCCGGAGGCGTTGGTGCGGGCGCGTCGAGATCTGCAGAGTCAGGTTCACCGGGTGCGCGAATCGGCATCCGGCCGCCCGCCCACGACTGAGATCGTGGTCGCGGGCGAGCCGCCCCTGTCGATCCTGGGCGCCGCCGAGGAGCACCGTGCCGATCTGATCGTGATCGGCACGCATGGCAGGATCGGCCGGCTGCGCGGGCTCATCGGGTCGGTCGCCGAGCAGGTGGTCAGGCTGGCGCGCTGCGCCGTCCTCACCGTGCACGGACCCTCCTAGCTCGCTCGTTCGCGCGAGCCTCCACCGAACCCGTGTGTTCGCTGTACACTCGTCGGGCCGCCCTTGGCTCGGCGGGGAGGAACCCAATCGATGAGGAGCTTGTCGCTTTTGCTGATGCTGTCGCTCGCCGCCTGCGCGACGAGCGATCCACCCGGTGACGAGGACGCAGGCGCCGACGGGGATGCGGACACGGACTCCGACTCGGACGCCGACTCCGACTCGGATACCGACTCGGACTCCGATTCGGACACGGACTCCGACACGGACTCGGACGGCGACTCGGACATCCGCGAGGAGGAGTGCAACGGGGAGGACGACGACGGGGACGGCGAGGTCGACGAGGACGATCCAGAGACCGGGTTCCTCTGCTTCACCGGCGAGGAAGGACGCTGCTCCACGGGGCACACCGTCTGCGTGGAGGGCGAGGTCCAGTGCCCACCGGACGACGAGCCACAGGAAGAGGAGTGCACGAACTTCGGTCGCGACGACGACTGCAACGGCGTCGTCGACGACGTGGCAGGGCTCGGGGACGAGTGCGAGACGGGGCTCGAGGGCGTGTGCGCCGACGGGACCATCGAGTGCAACGGGATCGAGGAGGTCTGCACACCCAACCTGGCGCCCAGCCCCGAGGTCTGCCCCAACGAGCTCGACGACGACTGCAACGGAGAGATCGACGACGGCATCGTCCTTCGGCCGGAGAGCTGCGCGAACCTCGGCCGCGACGACGACTGCAACGGCGAGATCGACGATATCGAGGGGCGCGGAGACGACTGCGACACGGAGCTCGACGGGATCTGCGGGCCAGGCACGATGCAGTGCGACGATGGCGACCTGATCTGCGTGTCGGTCAGAGACCCGGGGCTGGAGATCTGCCCGAACGGCGACGACGACGACTGCGACGGCGAGGTCGACGACGGGATCGTGCTCCAGGACGAGACCTGCGCCAACCGCGGTCGCGACGACGACTGCAACGGCGTGGTCGACGACGTCCCCGGGGTGGGCGAGGCGTGTGAGACCGGCGCCCTGGGAGTCTGCGCGCCCGGCGTCGGCCGCTGCGACCGGGACCTCGAGGAGTTCGTCTGCGTCCCTGACCGGCAGGCGACCGGGGAGATCTGCGAGTCCCTCGACGACGAGGACTGCGACGGCGAGGTCGACGAGGCCGAGTGCACCGAGTGCGAGCCCGATGGCCTGCTCGACGAGGTCGAGCCGAACGACGAGATCGAGGCGCCGCAGACCGTGCTGTGCGTCCCCGTCAGGATCTCGGCGAGCCAGGGCGGCTGCGACGCGGACGTGTTCCAGCTCCAGATCCTCGAGGAGGGCGAGTACTTCTTCGAGACGTCCGGCGACTGCTCGGACTTCGACTCGACCCTCTGGCTGTACGACGCCGAGGGCGACGAGCTCGACATGAACGACGACTGGGAAAGCTTCTGCTCCCGGATCGAGGCGAGCCTCGAGCCAGGCACCTACTTCATCCGCGAGCTTCCGTACGACGTGTACGTCGGTAACGACGGTGGAGACTGCCGCACGGGGGACTACGAGCTGGTCATCGAGCCGCTCTAGGGTCCAGGCGTCCAGAGCCATCCGAGGTCGGCGGGCAGATAGCCCTCGAGGTGCTGTCGCTCTTCCCGCGGGAGCGTCCGGTTGACGGCCTCGAAGACGGCCCTCGCTGCACGTTCGGCGTCGCGCTCGGGAAGGCGGAGGTGCTCCGCCAGATGTCCAAGCAGCTCGGAACGGTCGAGAGAGCCGCCCCGCGCTTCACCGTGCGCCGGGCACCGCCGCAGGAGCGGGCGGATGGAATGCGGCAGCGCCCCCACGACGTCGGGACCGAGTCTCTGTGCGAGGACGCACATCACCGATGAGACGACGTCGGCTCCTCGAGCGCCGGGAGGGAGCAGCCCGCGCCTGTCGAGCTCGGCCACGACCGGGTGCGGGGGCTCGAGGCGGATGGGGGGTGGAAGGCTGGTGGCGGATCCAACGGCCGCGGCGTGCGCGGCGCGCGGAGACGGGCCACGCCAGAGGTACACGAGGTCGTCGGGAAGGCCCGCGGCCACGTCCTCCCTCTCCTCCTCGGTGAGCCGCCCGCGCAGCGCGCTCAGGACGGCGCGCGCGATCCTCTCGGCCTGCTCGGGACCCACGCCCACGTGCTCCGCCAGCTCTCGCAAGACCTGCGTTCGATCGAAGATCGCGGTCGCTCGCCCCTGGCCCTGATGCCTGGCGCAGCGCCGGAGGAGCGGCTCGAGGATGGGCGGCGTCGCGGCGGGTCTCTCGCCTGCCAGACGGTCCGCCATGGTGCAGAACACGGCCCGCACCGCGTCTCTCGCGGTGACGTGCGCAGGCAGCTCGACCTCCTCCTCGACGCTGCGAAGGAAGCTCGGCGCCTCGATTGGCGGGGCGGATCTCATCGGTCCTGCTCGACAGATAAGCACGCGAACCCCGGCAGAGAAGGGGAGCGTGGGGCGCCGCCGCGCCGCGGAATCGGGGAGCTTCCTACTGGAACGGAACGCCGCAGGAGTGCTGCACCGCGAACTGCCTGAGGATCGAGGCCGCGTCGCGCACCGTCGACTGGAGCCTGACCTCTATCTCGAGGTAGCGCCCGGGCGTCACGCCGGCGGCGTCGAGCGCATCGCCGATGTGAACGGGTGACTCGTCGGGAGGCTGAGACGCGATGAGGACGGGCGTCGCCGCGGCGAGGGCCGGCAGCTCGTCGGCGGTCCTGGCGTTGAACACCACGCTCGTGCCTGCGGGCGTGTCGGCCACCCAGGTGAGGTTGGCCCACTCGGTCTCCTCGGTCGCGTCGTCACAGCCCGTGAAGACGACCGAGTACGTCGCGAGCTCCTGGGTCGCGTTGACGAGCTGGTAGCCCGTCATGTCGCTGTAGGTGTAGTTGTAGCCCCAGCCATTGCCAGCGTTGCTGGTCCAGGCGACCTCGAAGGACTCGTCCTCCGGGTCGATCTTGTGGGCGTTGCCGCCGCCCACGTTGATGCCCCAGACATTGCCGTCGAAGTCGACGGCGACGCCGTGAGTGTCGCCGCCGGTCGCGACCACGTGGGCCTCCATCGTCTCGGGGTCGATGCGGGCGACGCCCTGCGGGTTGCAGATGTAGCCGTGGCCCGTCCAGACGTTGCCGTCCACGTCCGCGGCGATCCCGCCGCCGCAGCCGCCGGTGCCCGCGACCAGCTCGTACTCGGTGGTGACGGGGTCGAAGCGCTGGGCGCCGTTCCAGCCGCTCAGCCACACGTAGCCGTCCGCGTCCACCGTGATCCCGTAGAAGCTCCGCCCCTGGGGAGCGTCGTACACGGTCACCTCGAGCGTGATCGTGTCCATCTTGGCCATGTTGTTGCCGCTCGTCGTCACCCAGAGGGTGTGGTCGGGGCCCATGGCGGCGCCGTAAGGATTCGCGGGCGAGGTGCTCGCCTGGCGGCCGGTCAGCTCTCCCTCGGCGACGTCGATCTCGTACATGTTGGCGGAGCTCCACGACCCGACCCAGGCGTACTCGGTCACGGTCCCGTCGAGCTCGGCCCGCTCCTCGATCGCCGCGCCACGCGCGCCTCCGCCGGCGATCGGGAGGTTCCACATCACGCAGTCGTCGTCGCCCCAGGCGTAGATGTCGTCCGCACCGCCCGAGGAGGTGACGATGCCGTCGCCGTTCTGGTCGACGCAGTCGCTGGCCATGATGAAGGTCGCGCTCGAGGCGCTCCGGTTCACGCTGACCACGTCGCCGTGCGGATTGACCGTCGATCGCGATGGGTCTGGATAGGCGTCGGGCCCCGTGCGATAGCGACCGATCTCCTCGTTCGTGGTCGTGTCGACCTTCGACACGGTGCCCTCGCCGCTGTTCGCGATCCAGATCACGCGGTTGGCGATGGCCACCGAGCTTCCGAGCGTGATCGATCCGTCGGGCAAGAGGATGACCCCGCGAGCGCCCGGCGACTCGGGATCGAAGGCCTGGTCGCTGTCCACCCCGACCGACTCCTCGCTGCACTCGAAGTTGCAGTCGCCGCAGGCGGACAGGACTCCGTTGTCCAGGGCGCCGTCGCAGTCCTCGTCCTTGCCGTTGCAGGTCTCGGCGGCTGGCAGTCCCTGGCCCTCGCACGTCTGATAGACGCCGTCGACGCAGTCCCTCAGGCCGGCCTGGCATTCGCCGACGCCGCCGGTCGCCTCGGGTCCGGTGTAACAGGGCAGCTTCTGCTCGAGCTGGCAGGGGCAGCCCGTCACGTGCACGCCGCCCGCGCAGTTGGCCTCGCTGCCGCAGTCGTCCGACAGCTCGGGGTCGAGGTCGTCGCAATCGTCTCCCTGGCAGCCGTCGCCCTCGCCGAACCCGTCGCCGTCGCGATCGACGCAGCCGCCGTCCGCGTCCGCGTCGGCATCGGAGTCGACGTCGGCGTCCCCGCCCGAGTCGTCGTCGTCCCCCGTTCCGCCCGATGTCCCCCCGCAACCCAGGGCTGCAAGACCGACTGCGAGCCATCCGAACAACCAAAGAGCATCTCGTTTCATGGTCGCCTCCACCCGGACGTGTCCCTCGCGCGAGGACCACGTACACCCACGGATGGTCGGATGATCTCACAGGGAGACCCCGAGCTGCAATGGCTTCAGATTCGCTCGATGATGGTGGCGACCGCCATTCCGCCGCCGATGCAAAGCGTCACCAGGGCCGTCGCGAGGTCTCTGCGCTCGAGCTCGTCGAGAGCGGTCGCGAGGAGCATCGCGCCGGTCGCGCCGAGCGGATGGCCGAGGGCGATCGCGCCGCCGTTCGGGTTCACCCGGGCGGGATCGATGGCGAGGTCGCGGATCATCTTCATCGGGACGACGGCGAAGGCCTCGTTGATCTCCCAGAGGTCGACGTCGGAGACCTTCATCTTCGCCTTGTCGAGCGCTCGCCGCGAGGCCGGGCCCGGCGCCGTCAGCATGATCACGGGCTCGTCGCCGAAGGTCGCGGTCGCCAGGATCCTGCCGCGAGGTCGCAGCCCGTGCGCCTTCGCGTACCCGGGCGAGCAGAGGAGCACGGCGCAGGCGCCGTCGACGATGCCGCTCGAGTTTCCGGCCGTGTGGACGTGCTCGATCCTCGACACCTGCGGGTAGCGCGTGCGGGCCACGTCGTCGAGGGTCTTGCCGTCGGCGGTGACGGGCGTGGCGCCCAGCACCTCGAACGAGGGCTTCAGCCCCGCCAGGTTCTCGAGCGTCGTCCCGTGCCGCGGGTGCTCGTCGGCCTCGAGCAGGACCTTGCCCTCCGGATCCCTGACAGGGAACAGGCTCTTCGCGAAGCGGCCTTCCTTCTGGGCGACCTCGGCGTTCCTCTGGCTCAGGGCGGCGAACCGGTCGACGTCTGCGCGCCCGAAGCCCTCGATCGTCGCGATGAGGTCGGCCGAGATCCCCTGCGGGACCATGGGGTGGATCTCGCGCAGCCGCAGGTTGTTGCCGTCGAGCCCCGCGCCGTCCGACCCCATCGGCTGGCGCGACATGCTCTCGACGCCGCCGCCCACCGTGAGCTCCTGCTGGCCGGCCATGATGCCCATGGCCGCGGTGTTCACGGCCTGGAGGCCCGACCCGCAGAAGCGGTTCATCGTCACCCCGGTGACCTCCTGGGGCCATCCGGCCAGAAGGACCGCGCTTCGCGCGATGCAGGCGCCCTGCTCGCCCGCCTGCGACACGCAGCCGATGACGACGTCCTCGACGTCGCGACGCTCGACGCCGGTCTTCTCCGCGAGCCGGTTGAGCGTCTGGGCCAGTAGCTCCTGGGGGTGCACCGACGCGAGCGCTCCCTTGTCCTTTCGCCCCCGGCCACGCGGGGTACGGGCTGCATCGATGATCCACGCCTCGGACATGCGGTGTTCTCCTCGTGAGGAGCTTTTTCTAGCCCACGGCCGTCGGCTGGACAAGCCGCCGCGCACAATGGACGATCTCCTCCTCGGAGGGAAGCACGAGCGTGGCGGCGGCGCCGAGGGGCACGAACGAGTCGGCTGCCGTGACGCGAGCGAAGCGCACCGCGCAGGTCGAGGCGTCCTCGAGGAGGCAGGTGCCGATCGCCTCCGAGACGTTCCCGGACCGACGGCACTCGTCGACCACGAGGACGTGGCCGGTCTCGCGGGCGTGACGGCGGATCTCGTCCTGGGCGAGCGGCGCGATCCACCGCAGGTCCACGACCCGCGCGGCGATGCCTTCGAGCCCGAGGCGGCGGCGCGCCCGGAGCGACATCGGGACGCCGTTCCCGTAGGTGACGATCGCGAGCGAACGGTCCTCGGGGCCGTAGACTCCGGGCGCTCCGACGTCGATCGCCTCGCCCTCGGGCGGCATCGAGAAGCACCACTCCGCGTCGCCCTCGGCGTACAGGTCGCGCACCGGGTAGAGCGCGATGGGCTCGACGAAGACGCAGACCCGGCCGTCCACCTTCGCCGCCGCGACGAGCGTGCGCAGCATGCGCACCGCGTCGTCGCCGCGGGACGGGACGGCGACGATCACGCCGGGGATGTCGCGAAGGACCGCCAGGCTGTCGTCGTTGTGGAAGTGCCCGCCGAAGCCCTTCTGGTACGCCAGCCCCGGGATCCGGACGACCATCGGGCTCCGGATCTGCCCGTTCGAGAAGAACGACTGGGTCGCGGCCTCGCCCCGGAGCTGGTCCTCCGCGTTGTGGAGGTAGGCGAGGAACTGGATCTCGGGAACGGGCAGCAGGCCCGCCATCCCCGCGCCGAGCGCGACTCCCAGGATCGTCTGCTCGTCGAGCAGCGTGTTCCACACGCGCGCGGGCCCGAAGGCGCTCCGCAGGCCGACGGTGACGCCATAGACGCCGCCCTTCCGAGCGACGTCCTCGCCGAAGACCACCATCTCGGGGTACTTCGCGCACAGCTCGTGGAGGGCGGCGCGTATCGTGAGCCCCATCGGCCGCGGTCGCTCGTCGGCGCGGGGCGCGCCACAGACGCGGGTGGCCTCGGCGCGGACCTCTTCCGGTCGCCACGGCGCCAATGGCTGGATGATCGCCGCCCGGCTCTCGAGCCGCGGACGGCGGACTGCGTCCTCGGAGGCCGCGCGCACGCGGGCCTCCGCCGCGTCGATCCGGACGGCGAGCCCGGCGCCGTCGAGGATCCCCGCCGCGATGAGGGTGCGGGCGGTGCAGAGCACCGGGTCCTTCTCCTCGGCGAGGGAGATCTCGGACCCGGAGCGGTACTCGGTGTCGATGTCGCTGCCGGCGTGCCCCCACATCCGCTGGCAGCCGAGGTGGAGGACCACGGGCGCGCGGCGGGTGCGACAGCGCTCGATCGCGGCCCGCGTCGCCTCGTACGACTGAAGGAGGTCGGAGCCGTCGGCGAAGAAGTAGGCGAAGCCCGGAGTGGCTCTCAGGCAAGCCTCGACCCATCCTGGTGGGGTGCGGACGGAGATGCCGAGGCCGTTGTCCTCGCAGACGAACAGGATGGGAACCGGAAGGTGCTGGAAGGCCATCCACGCCGCGGTGTTGAACGCGCCCTGCGACGTCGAGTGGTTCACCGACGCATCGCCGAACGAGCAGAGGACCAGAGCATCGCGCGGGCGGTCTCCCTTTCCGAGGCGGGCTGCGATCCCGAAGCTCGCGGCGAGGCCCACCGCGCGCGGCAGGTGCGAGGCGATGGTGCTCGTCTGCGGCGGGATGCCGAGCGGAACGCTCCCGAAGACCTTGTGGCGCCCGCCCGAGATCGGGTCGTCCTCGGACGCGACGAGCGAGAGGAGGAGATCGCGGACGGGGTCGATCGAGGGGAAAGGTCGCGCGCGCTCGACGAACAGGGCACCGCTCCGGTAATGCAGGAGCGCGGGATCGGTCGGTCTGGTGAGGCGGCCGAGCGCGACGTTGCCCTCGTGGCCGGCGCTGCAGATCGTGTAGTGGCCCTGTCCCCGCGCGCGAAGCTCGTGCGACTCGACGTCGACCAGCCGGCAGAGGAGCTGCGACTCGAAGAGCTCGAGCGCGGTCGCTGCGTCGAGGCCTGGTGCCTCCGTGCCGTTCGCGTCGGGCCGCGCCGCGAGCTCGCGCAGCCGCGCGACCGATCGTCTGGCACGCTCGAGGGACATCCGGGTCAGATCGGCTCGCGCGTCATCTCGATGCGGACGCCGCGCTTGCCGAGCTCCTCGATCATCGCGTCGACCGGGACCGAGAGCTCGCCGGTGACGACGCCGCGGCGGGTGATCCGGCCGTCGGCCAGGAAGAGCGCGATGATCGACGCCGGATAGCCGGTCGTCCGCATCATCGCCGAGTGCCCGGTCGCCGGATCCTTGCGGTCGATGATCTGATAGGCGACCCGCGAGGACGCACCTTCGACGGTGACCCTGACGAGGACGACGTCGTCGTCGCCGTGGTCGAGCGCGCGCTCGAAGAGCGCCTCGGTGACCTGGCGCGGGACGATCGGCCGTCCGCCGACCTCGACGGGCGCCTCGGAGAGGAAACCGAGGTCGATCATCGCCTTGACGATATGGGCGTGGCCCGGGTAGCGGATGGTCTTGTAGTCCAGGTCGCGGACCCTTCCGGCGAGTGTGCGCACCAGCGTCGAGGCGCCGCCCGAAGTGAGGAATGCCTCGAGCTCCCCGTAGGGAGCCGGGAACGAGAGCCGCTCGACCTCGGTCAGCGACTCGAGGCGCAGGACCTCGCCGTCGCGCAGGACCTCCGACGGCTCGAGGTACTCGTTCGTCAGGCCCCGAACGGAGAAGACGAGCGAGTAGTCGAGGGGCGGCTTCGGGTGCGCTGGCAGCCCGCCGACGCGGATCCTCACGCGGCGTGCGTCCTCCACCAGCTCGACCCCCCGCCAGGCCAGCAGGCACGCCAACCCGGGCGCGAGGCCGCAATCGGGCACGACCGTGACGCCCGCCGCCTCGGCCCGCGGGCTCATCGCGAGCTGCCGCCCGACGACGTGGATGTTGCCTCCGAGGTCGCACAGGTGCGTCCGCGTCTCGATCGCGATGCGAGTCAAGGCCTCGTTGAGCGAGTAGTCCGCGGCCGAGACCGCCGCGGTCGCCCCTTCGAGGAGGCGCGAGACGGCCTCGTGGTCGCGCAGGTCGATGGCGGCGTGGCGCACGCCCAGCGACTCGCCGAGCGCTCGGGCTCGTCCCGGATCCGCGTCGACGACCTCCACGGCTCCGGCTCCCTTGGCCCGCACCAGGTCGGCCGCAATTGCCCTGCCCATCTTCCCGGCGCCGAGCACGATCAGTCGCATGACGCGGAGTTTCGACTAGGATGCCGTCCGATGGCAAACCAGATCCCCATCCGCGAGAACCCTGCCGGCCGCGACTACGGACCCACCGTGTCTGGACAGGCCTGGATCGGCGGCGAGTGGCGCTCCGAGGGAAGTCTCGGAACGCTCGAACGCCGGAATCCCGCCAACCTCATGGACATCGTCGCGGTCGCACCGAGGTGCGGCCGGGCCGAGGTCGACGAGGCCTGCGCGCGAGCGCGAGCGGCGCTCCCCGGATGGAGCGCGACCCCCGCGCCGAGGCGCGGAGCGATCGTCGGCCGTCTCGCGGCGCTGCTTCGCCACCACAAGGAGCGGCTCGCGCGGATCGTCACTCGCGAGGTAGGCAAGAGCAGACGCGAAGCCCTCGGCAGCGTGCAGGAGGCGATCGACACGGCCGAGTTCTTCCAGAGCGAGGGACGGCGCCTGTACGGGCAGACCGTGCCGTCCGAGCTCCCCGGGAAGGAGCTGTACACGGTTCGGCGCCCGATCGGTGTCGTCGGCGCGATCACCGCGGGCAACTTCCCCATCGCGGTCCCGAGCTGGAAGCTCGTCCCGGCTCTCCTGTGCGGCAACACGGCGGTGTGGAAGCCCTCGGACGATGCGCCCGGGATCGCCACGCTCTTCGCGCGGCTGTGGGAGGAGGCGGGGCTGCCGCACGGCGTCCTCAACCTCGTCCACGGCGCCGGCGCCGGCGGGGCTGGCGAGGAGCTCGTCCTGGCGGTCGAACGCGGGCAGATCGACAAGATCTCGTTCACCGGCTCCACGAAGGTCGGTCGCTGGATCGGGGAGATCTCGGGCAGGGCGCTCCAGGTGCCTTCGCTCGAGCTCGGAGGGAAGAACCCGCTGGTCGTCATGGCGGATGCGGACCCGGACCTCGCGGTGCAGGGCGCGGTGTGGGCCTCGTTCGGGACCGCAGGGCAGCGGTGCACGAGCGCGGGGAACATCATCCTCGACCGGCCGATCGCCGCCGCCTTCAGGGCGCGCTTCGTCGCCGAGACCCGCAAGCTGCGGATCGGCGACCCCACGCGGGAGCCGGACGTCTCGTACGGTCCCATGATGAACGAGCGCTTCCTCGAGGGCTGGCTGCGCCAGCGCGAGACGGGGCTCGCCGAGGGCGCGCGCCTGCTCCTCGACGGGGGCCGTGTTCCTCCACAGGAAGGGCTCTTCGTGGCGCCCAGGATCTTCGACGGCGTCCGGATCGACATGCGGATCGCGCAGGAGGAGTGCTTCGGCCCGACCGTGAACCTGATCGAGGTCGGCGGCCTGGACGAGGCGCTGGCCGTCGCGAATGGCACACCCTACGGTCTGTCGAGCGCGATCTACACCCGCGATCCGCAAGCTGCCCTCCGCTTCCGGTCGGAGATCCGCGCGGGAATGACCAGCATCAACAACTCGACGACGGGAGCCGAGGCGCACCTGCCGTTCGGCGGCAACGGCTGGAGCGGAAACGGCACCCGCGAGTCGGGGATCTGGGTGCTCGACTCTTACACGAGGTGGCAGGCCGTCAACGTCGACCTGTCTGACCGCTTGCAGCTTGCACAGATCGACCAAGCGGCTGTGGAGGGGACGCCCCACGACTGGTCCGCGCTCTGAGCGCGTCAGCCGATGAGGAGCGCGCGCACGAGCCAGAAGACGACGACTGCCACGATGGCTGCTATCGAGCAGCCGATCGCGGTCTGCCGCCCGCTTCCTTCTTTCGTCGGGTCGACCATGCGCACCTACCGAGAGGGATCGAAGATCAGTATGGCGGCCCCCGCGGCGACGACGACCGCGAACGCGACGATCACGAGCCAGACCCACGTCGGCGACGACGCGGCGTCGCTGCGACCCGCCGCGGGGGAGCCTGGTGGGTCGACGTCGACTCGCACGACGATCTCGTCGTCGTGGAAGTAGCGCGCGACCTTGACCACGAAGCCCTTGTAGGCCACCTCGCGGACGGGGAACGCGACACCGAAGCGCTGGCGGTAAGCAGCGCTCACGTGGCCGTACGACCGGAGCTCGACCACGCTGGCAGCGCGGTCGAAGCTCCCGATCACCACGGACACGGCGCTCGCGCCATACAGCGTGATGTGCTGCCGCGACTGCTTGCCGCCGGCCGTGCTCATGCCCGGCTTGGCCAGCTCGGCGCGGAAGCCTGGCAGCACGTCCGAGAACTTCTCATCGAAGCTCTGCGCGAGGTCGAGCGCCTGGATGGCGACGGCCGTGTGCAGGACTCGCGCACCGTCACCGGGCAGCGGCACCTGCTTGGGCACATCGTCGGCCGGCGCGCCGGGAACGGCGACGCCGCAGTCGGGGCAGGCCCGGAGCGTCGCCGCGAGAGTCGCCCCACAGTGCGCGCAGGACCGGGTCGCCAACGGGCGCGATCATAAGGCCCGGCGGCCGGGAATGGGTGACCAAAGAGGCGCCGGTCACGGTGACGAGTACCAGCGCTGGATCTCCTTCAGGTCACTGTCGGCGTAGGGCTTGATCGCCACCGTGTGAAGGCGCTCGAGCTCGCGCAGGATGCCCTCCGGAACGGGCCTGTGCTCGGTGCGTGTCATGACGACCATGTCGGTCGCGGAGCCGACCCCGGGAGCGATCTCGGCGGCCTTCTTCGCCGCGAAGACGTCGAACATCGCCTGCTCGACCGAGCACTTCGTGGAGCAGCCGCGCAGGAGGAAGGCCACGCCCGCGTGGATGCCTCCAGTACCCATGGCATGAAAGCCCAGGGGCTCCTGCCAGCGGATCGAGCCAGGGTGATAGATGAAGGCGATCCGCGGCCCGGAGTCGTCGAAGCCCACGGCGAGCAGCTCGACGCCGGCCACGAATGCGGCCATCTGCTGGACGAGCCCGTTGAAGATCTGCTGGCCGAGCTGCGCGGCTCCGCTGGCGAGGAACTGCTGCAGCGAGTAGCCGATGGGCCTGAGAACGTGGTCCTCGATGAGGCGGGAGCGGACCGCCACGTAGGCGTCCACGAGAGCCCGACCGACCACGGTGATTCCGATGTCACGCCGCTCGCGCAGCGCGCCCGTGGCCGCCCGGACGATCTCCGACCCGAGCACCGCGTCCCCCGACACCAGCGTCAGGTGGCGTCCGCCCACGGGCTGGATCTTCGGCCTGTCCTGCTCGAGCTCCATGCTGAGCGGCGGCCCCATGGTCAACATCCGATCGGCCGCGACGACTATGGCCCGCCCGTCGGCACAGATGGCGGCGATGCAGACCGTCATGACTCAGGAGTAAGTCTGCTGCCGCCCGCCAGCGAGGGGGGCCTCAGAACTTTCCGCCGGGCAGGGCGTCTCATCGCCACTCGCGTATTCGCAATTGGAGGGAAAATGTGTGTCGGACGCGTCGGTCTCGCGGCGGTAGTGCTGGTTCAACTGTCGAGCTGTGGCCGTTCTCCCCGAGCGCCTGGGGTCGCCACCGCTCGGGTCGAGGAGGGTGGCTCGGAGTCCGGGCGCGAAGGGCGGCCGGTCTCGGTCGCCTCTCCGAGCCCCGAGCCCACCGAGGAGGGGCGGCGCTTCGCAGTGCCGCCGCCGGATAGACACCCCGCGGAGCCCGTGAGCGCCGAGGCCGACAAGGGGCTCCGATGGCTCCTCGCGCATCAGCTCCCGAGCGGCGGCTGGGGGCAGGGCGACGAGGCCCAGGGGATGGGAGGCGGGCAAGCGCTGCGCGACACCGCCAACGTGGCCGACTCGTCGATGGCGCTGCTAGCGTTCGTCCGCGCCGGAAGCACGCCCGCGTCCGGTCCCCATGCCGGGGTCGTGCTGCGCGGCGTCGAGTACGTGGTGGGCCAGATCGAGGCATCGGACCAGGCCTCGCTGTTCGTGAGCGACGTGCGCGGTACGCGCGTTCAGGCGAAGATCGGGCAGTACGTCGACACGTTCTCGGCCCTGATGCTGCTCAACGAGCTCAGGGGCACGATGCCCGACGAAGCCGCCAACAGGCGCCTGCACAACGCGCGGGCCAAGATCCTCGCGAAGATGGAGCGCAACCAGCAGGCCGACGGCACCTGGTCTTCCGGCGGCTGGGCGCCGGCGCTCTCGGAGGCGATGGCGGCGCGCGGGCTGAACCGCGCCGCGCAGGCGGGCGACGACGTCGACCGCGAGACGATCCGCAGGGCCGAGCGGCGCGCCCAGACCCAGTTCGATGCACCTTCGGGCGGGTTCCGTGGCGACGGCTCCGCCGGCGTCGGGCTCTACGGAGGCGCCACGAGCTTCTCCGGCATGAGCGAGGCGGCCGCCACGCGGGACGCCAGAAGGCCCGAGCTCGAGCGGCAGGCGGCAGCGGCGCCGACCCCGGAGGGCCGTCAGGCCGCGCGTCGAGAGCTCGACGAGCACCGCGAGGCCCAGGCGACGCTCCAGAGCGCCAACCAGGCAATCGTCGAGCGGCTGGCCGATCCTCAGTTCGTGCAGGGCTTCGGCAACAACGGCGGCGAGGAGTTCCTGTCGTACCTCCTCGTGAGCGAGGCGTTGCGCGCCGGCTCCAGCGAGCAGTGGACGACCTGGAACACCCGCGTGACGCGGCTCCTCGCCGGAGTCCAGAACGAGGACGGGAGCTGGACCGGCCACCACTGCATCACGGGCCGGACCTTCTGCACCGCCACCGCGCTCCTCGTGCTCATGGCCGAGCGCGCTCCTCTCGCCGCGACGACGCGGCTCCGCGGAGCCTGATCCGGGCCATGCCCATCCGGTTGCTTGCCAGACGCGGGCCCAACAGGCGACAGGCGACAGGCAACTGGCAACTGGCAGCCGCCGGACGCACGCGCTGCTCATCCGGGTCCGCGCGGGCCCCTGCGACTGCCCTGGCGGTTGGCTTCTTCCGGCCAAACCCGACCACTGCCGCTGCTCGGCGATACTTGCCCCAGCGATTCGGCGGGCGGTACCCTCGGGGCGCGATGACCAAGCCGAGCGCGATGGGGCTCTGGGCTCTGTGGGCGCTCTTCCTCTCGTCCCCGGGCGCGTTCGGCCAGGCGCAGGATGCGCTGGCGCGCGCGCACTTTTCCGCGGGCAGCTCGTACTACGAGCAGGGCCGCTACGAGGAGGCGCTCCACGAGTTCGAGGAGGCGAGCCGCCTCGCCTCGGAGCGGACGAGACCGCTCATGATCTTCAACCTCGGCCAGGCCCAGGAGCGCCTCGGGCGGCTGACTGAGGCGATCGCCTCGTTCCGCGCCTACCTCGACGCCCAGACGAACGCGGCGGATCGTGCGCTGATCGAGGAGCGCATCCGCAACATCCAGGCGAGGCTCGACGCGACGGCGATCTCGCTGACGGTCTCCGAGCCGGGCGCGCGAGTCATCGTCGACGACGCGGAGCGGGGCATCACTCCTCTGGCGGAGGCCCTGCGCGTGAGCCCCGGGGCGCACGAGATCCGCGTCGAACGCGAGGGATTCCAGCCGCTGTCGATCAGGGTCTCCGTGGAGCCCGGCCAGAGGCTCGAGACCGAGGCGAGGCTGGTCGCCTTGCCCGTGCCGCCGGCTCCAGCGCCAGATCCCGTGGCCGCAACGCCCGCGCCTGCGCCGCGGCCACGGCCGCGCAGCGCGCCGCCGGCTGAACGAGGCGGACGCCTGTACACGTGGATCGCCGCGGGCGTCGCGGGCGCCGCCGCCGTCGGAGGCGGAGTCCTGGGCGTCCTTGCGCTCTCGGAGCGCGACGCGGCGGACGACGCCGCGCGCGAACGCGAGCGCGACGCGTACGACGAGAGCAAGTCGAGCGCCGAGGACCTCTCGCTCTTCGCCGACGTCGCGTTCGGTGTCGCGGTCCTCGGCGCCGCGGCGGCGGTCACGCTCTTCTTCGTCGAATCGGGTGCTCCGCGCGCGGGCGAGACGGCGGCCGCGCCGCTCGTCCTCCCCGGCGGCGGCGGAGCCGTGGTGAGCGGATGGTTCTGAAGCGTCACGCCGTGTCCTTCCTGGGGCTGGTCCTCGGGCTGGGTGCCTGCTCGCTCCTCGTCCGCGGGAGCGTCGACGAGTACCCGGACGAGGACGCCGACGGCGACGCCGACTCGGACTCCGACTCCGATTCGGACGCCGATTCGGACGGAGACGGCGACCTCGACGCGGGCACGGATGCAGGCGTGGACGCCGGCTGTCCTGAGGTCGACGTGCCTGATGGAGGTCCGACCGCCGACTGCGCGGCTTTCTGCGAGCAGGAGGTCGAGGATTGCGCGAACCCATACCTCGGCAACATCGGGAACTGCTTGCAAGCCTGCCGGTGCTGGCTCGCCCACGTGTACGTGCCGGCGTTCTCCAAGCCCTTCTTCGCCTGCCTCATCGAGGCGGAGTGCGTCGATCAGCGCGTGTCGGATGCCTGCGCCCTGCCTGCCATGCAATGCGTCGATCCGTCACCGGCGGCGCAGGCGGCCGTGGGTGACTGCCTCGACAGAGAGCGGGAGCTCGAATGCGTCGACCAGCTCTCTTGCTACGCACCATGGGCCCTCCAGTACGATGCGATTCCTGGATGGAGGGAATGCCTGACGTCATCCGAAAGCTGCGCGGCGATCAACACGTGCTACCAGAACTCCTCCTTCGGCCTGTGCAAGGACGACGCTACCTGAGCGGCGACGTGGATGGCGCGTCGTCGCGTCGTCGAGCGACGAAGATGCCGAGGGCCCCTGGTCCCGGCCCTCGATCGACGCACCTCCGCCTGCATCGGCTCGTTCGATCCAGGTAACGATCCGTTACCCGCTCCTGCTCGTGGCCGCGCGGTTTTGCGAGCAAAGTCGCCGGCGGCCAGCGGGCATGCTTCTCGCTGCCCGAAGCCCGGATTCAGAAGGAGGGGCGAATGGAGCGACGAGCGGTTTTCGCGGGAGCCCTCGCCACCCTGGCGGCGGCGGGCCTGGCCGCCTGTGTACCGACCCAGGCGGCGAGCTCCCAGGACGGGCCGCCGGGAATCACCTACTACCGCGACGTGGAGCCCATCCTTCGGGCGCGCTGCGTGCGATGTCACGAGGAGGGCGGGAGCGCGCCCTTCGCGCTGACGTCGTGGGCTCAAGCGAACCTGTACAGGCGCTTCATCCAGCAGGCCGTCGAGGAAGGTACGATGCCGCCCTGGCTGCCCGGTCCGGGCTGCGCCGACTACGCGGGGGATGCCTCGCTGACGGTCGACGAGATCGCTACGCTGTCCGGCTGGGCGGACCGCGGCGGACCGGCCGGCGACCCGGCCTCGAGACCCGAGCGGGAACCGTCGAGCCAGGAGCCCTCGCCTCGAGGGACGGTCGTCGCCGTCGAGATGCCCGTCGAGTACGCTCCGCCGGATGGAGCGACCGAGAACCGCTGCTTCCTGGCGGACTGGCCTCTCGCGACCGCGACGTACGTCACGGGCTTCGGGGCACAGCCCGCCGACGAGGCGATCGTCAGGCGAGTCGTCGCGTATCTCGCCCAGCCGGCGGCGATCGACGATCTGGTGGCGCGGGACGAGGGCGATCCGGGACCGGGCTGGTCCTGCCCAGGGACCGCCGATCCGACCACGACCTGGCTGGGAGGCTGGGCGGTCGGGTCAGGGGCGACGAGAACCCCGGAGGGCACGGGGCTCATCGTGCCCCCGGGCTCCGCGGTCGTGCTCGAGATCGCCTACGACACCACCACTGCGCCAGCTTCGCCGGATCGGACCGTCGCCTCGTTCGAGACCGCGGACTCGGTCGAGAAGGCGGCGAAGATACTCCCGTGGGCGGACCCGAAGTGGGTTCTGAGCGGCGAGATGCCGATCCCCGCCGGCCAGTCGGACGTGTCCCATTCGTTCGCGGCCGATCCGACCTCGCTGTTGACGCGGGGAGAGCCCGTCGCCATCCACGCGGTGACGATGCAGATGCGCTCGCTGGGCACCAGAGGGTCACTCACGATCCGGCGCTCGAGCGGCGAAGACGAATGTCTCCTCGACCTGCCGAGCTGGGATCCAGGCTGGCAGCAGATGGTGCGGCTCGCGCGGCCGGTGACCTTGAGCCCGGGCGACGAGCTCGCGATCGAGTGCCACTGGGACAACGGGCCCGACGGGGGCAGCCGGCGCCTCGTCGATGAGCAGCCGCGCGTTCCCACCGACGTGAACTGGGGAGACGCTGCGGGCGATGAGATGTGCCTGGCCCTCCTGTACGCGTCGACCCCGTGAGCCGATCGCCGGCGCGCGGGTTGCACCCCCAGTCACCCGATGCCCGAGACGACGAGAGCCACGGCAATGGACACACCGGGGGAGCAGCTCCGGCTCTCGAAGCGCGCGACCTCGGCGCGAGCCCGCGCTCCGTATTGCTTGCTCGTCGCCGCGGGCCTCGTGGCGGCGTGCACCGGATCCGGTGGGGCGGTCGAGCGGAGCGGCGATCCGATCGTCGGCGGCGAGCTCGAGCCGGGCGAGCCGGCAGTCGTCTACCTGTCGCTCGGCGGCGCCGCCTGCACTGGCAGCGTGATCGGGAGCCGCTGGGTGATGACCGCCAAGCACTGCGTGACCGAGACGCAGGCGGGCTGGATCGAAGTGTACGAGGGCGCGGATCCGACCAACGGCGACGGTCGGACGCTGGCTTCTGCCGGCGAGGTGCGGAGCGTCTACCTGTACGACGATGGCTGGGACATCGACGGCGTCGACATCGCGCTGCTCGAGACCAGCGTCGACCTCGACGTCGACCCCCTCCCCTACTCGCGCGAGTCATCCGCGCCGTCGGTGGGCGAGACCGTGCACGCCGCCGGCTACGGCCAGTCCGACGACTACTACGGTCCTGACGGCGCGAAGCGCAGGGGCTCGGCCGAGGTGACGTGGAACGAGGGAGGCGACATCTGGACGACCGCGATGATCTGCTTCGGCGACTCGGGCGGACCGCTCCTCGACGAACGCGGCGTGGTCGTCGGGATCTCCAGCCGCATCACCAGCTCCTGCTCGGACGCCGAGGACATCTTCACGAACGTGGGCGCCTTCGCCGAGTGGATCGGACAGTACGTGACCGACGGGGTCGGTCCCGGCGAGCAGGACGGTGATGACCAGGTCGACCCCGGCGACGAGGTCGACCCCGACGACGAGGCCGACCCAGACGACGAGGCCGACCCAGACGACGAGGCCGACCCCGGCGACGAGGGCGATCCAGACGACGAGGGCGATCCAGACGACGAGGCCGACCCAGACGACGAGGCCGACCCAGACGACGAGGCTGACCCGGACGACGAGGCCCATCCAGACGACGAGGCCGACCCCGACGACGAGGCCGACCCCGACGACGACGCCGACCCCGGCGACGACCTCGATCCCGTCGACGAGCCGGGCGGCGACGACGAGGATGAAGACGACCGTTCGCCCGGAGACGACGACGACAGAGTAGACGACGCGGACACCGGCGACGGCGAGGATCGCGCCGGTCTCAGCAGGTTCGGTGCCCCCTGCGCTACCGGCGACTCCTGCGAGTCGGCCGCCTGCGTCCTCCTGGCGGACGGAGACGGCTACTGCACGCGGAGCTGCGACTCTCGGTCTTGCCCGTATGGCTTCGCCTGCTCCGACACCAACGAGGGCGCGTACTGCCTGTTCGACGGCCCCGAGGGCGCCGACCCTCCGGCTGCTGAAGAACCAGTCGCGGGCGAAGGGCAGTTCCAGGTCACGACGAGCTGCACGGTTGGCCCGGCCCGGATCGGCGCCGGAAGCCGGGGATCGCGCGAGACTCTCCTGCTCCTGGCGCTCGCGCTGTCCCTCGCTGCGAGGCGGCGGCCCCGCGCTCGAGTGCGCTGACCTACCGGGACGGCAGGAGCAGGTCCTCGAGGAAGAAGGCCGCGAGCTCGGCACGGCCGGAGAGGCCGGACTTGCGGTACACGCCGAGCGCCTGCTGGCGCGCGGTGCGCTCGCTCGTCGAGCGAGCGTCGGCGACCTCCTTGAGAGACAATCCCTTGAGCAGGAGCAGCGCCACCTCGCGCTCGGCGGGGGTCAGCGCCCAGCGCTCGAACTGCCGGTCGATTGCGACCCCGAGCCCTTCGAGCGCCTCCCGCGACTCCTTCCGGAAGTGCTCGGATTCCGCGAGGGCGCGGGTCAAGTCCTGGCGCAGGCGGCGGGCCTCGCGACGGGCTCGGCGCGCCGCGCGCCAGAGCAGGGCGGCCCCTCCCCCTGCGAGCGCGAACACGAACAGCTCGACCGCCGCGTGCCCGATCTCCGTTCCGGACCGGACGTCAGTCACGAGATCAGCGGCAACGAGAACGCCGATCGTCGCGAACACGGCCACCGGAGCCCAGGGAACCCGCCTCTCCTGCTCTCCGTCGTCCGCCGGAGAAGTAGGCTCCATGTGTCCGCCGCCACTCGGTTCTTGCGGTCGTGTGTCGTGTGCCGGATGGCCGGTCATCGCTTGATGGCGCACGGTCTCACCTCGGTCAGAGGCCCGAGCCGAAGGAGTTGTCGCATGAATGAGCTCCCGCTGCACCCTGCGATCGTTCACGTCCCCCTCGGGGTGTCCGCCGTCGTCCCGCTCGTCGCAATCGGGATCGCGGTCGCCATCTGGAGGCGGGGCCTTCCCCGGAGGACCTGGCTGGCCGTGCTCGGGCTTCAAGCCGTGGTGGTCGCCACCGCGGCCATCGCGCTCCGGAGCGGAGAGGAGGACGAGGAGCGCGTCGAGGAGCGCGTGAGCGAGGCGAGCATCGAGGAGCACGAGGAGCGGGCTCAGGCCTTCACGTGGGGCGCCGCCGCCGTGCTCGTCGTCGGGATCACGGCGTCCGTGGTGCGCTCGGCGAGGGCAAGCGGGCTGCTCATGGCGGCGGCGGCGACCGGTTCGATCGTCGTACTCGGGCTCGGGCTCGCGGTGGGCCATGCCGGCGGCACCCTCGTGCACGGCGCAGGCGGGCTCGCGGCGGGCGGGAGCGCGGTAGAGGCGACAGGCGAGCAAGGGGAGCAGGACCGGCAGGGCGAGCGGGGGCAGCAGGGCGAGCGGGGGGAACGCGGAGAGCGCGGCGAGGAGCACGAGCGCCGGGAGCACCGCGACCGTGACGACGACTGAGATCGGCGCGGCGGTACTCGGCCGTGGCGTCACCAGCGAAGGGTCTGCGAGCGGGCGGCGTCAATCCGCCGCTTACGAACGCTGACGAACCCGCGACCGATTCGCAACAGACCCGCGGTCCCTGCCTGGCTATTCCTCGTCTTCGGGGTGCACTCTTGCCAGGAGGTCGTCATGCGCCGCTTCTTCCCCGTCGTGCTCGCCATCGCGATACCGTCGTCGGCCCGAGCCTTCTCCGAGGACCTCTGCGTCGAGGATGGGGTTTTGCGCAACTGCTACGACGTCGACTGCGCGACGGGCGAGGCGACCGCGGCTTGCGAGACGCAGGCCATGGCGCAGGGCGCCAAGATCCTCCAGCTCGTCGGCCGCAGCATGGTCCACACCGATGCCACGTACCTCCTCGCTCAGGCGGCCGGGATCGACCGGGAGCGCGCGTACTGGATCGCAGCCTACGACCAGGCGACCGACAGCAATCAGTACGTGCCGTTCGGCCAGAGCGGCGAGACGCTGGTCGATGACCCGGCGGCTTGCGGCACCGAGTCCGGTTCCGAGTGGTGCGATTGGGTCACGGCCGTGATCGACGGCGTGGGCCGAACGAGCGCCGAGACGGGCGGGATGTTCGTGCACTACTCCACGCCGTTCAACGAACGAACGGCCGCGCCCGTCGACGGTATCGACGGGCTGCATCCCGCCCTCGACGACGGACGGCACGAGCCGCTCCTGGTCGACTTCCGTGCCTGGGCGCTCGGCGACGGCGACGCGGACGTCGATCCCATGTGCGCCGCGGGGCTGACGGCTCTCTCCGATTCCGGCGACTACGGGACTGCGGCGACCTGCTACCCCGGCGGCGAGACGCTCTCCGGGACGATGCCCATCCTCGGAATGGGCGGAGGCTACCCGATGCGGGCGACGCTCGGCGATCACGTCATCCAGACCTCCGATGGCGGCGACTTCACCTGGACCGAGATGGAGGCCGTCGAGCCCACCTGGACGGCCGAAGCGAGGCTCGGCATCTACCTTCACACGCTGGCGGACCGGATCTCGCATCACGTCTGCGGCGACGCCTCGAGGGTGAACGGTCCTCGCGCGGCGACCGGTGACTTCATCGTCACGTACGATGACGACGAGTGCGAGCAGGGCATCCACGGGCTGCGGCACGCGTGGGAGGTCGGCGTCTCGCCTCTGTACGAGACCACCCCGGCCGCGCTCGACGTCACCTACGACGAGCTCGTCGTGTACGCGGAATCGCTGGGCATCCGATCGCATGCCGCGAAGGAGGAGATCGTCGCGGCGGCGCTCGAGGTCCTCGAGATCGTGGGCGCTCAGGAGCGGCTGGACGCGATGACAGCCCTGCTCGACGCCTGGGGAGAGCCCCTGCCCGGCACGGGTGAGGCCTCGGACCCCGACCCCGATGCCGGTCCCGACCGCGCCGATGCCGGCGCTCCCGCCGACGCGGGCGTCGATCCGCCAGGCGGCTCCGAGTCGGGCTGCGCCACCGCGCCCGGGCGGCCGGGCAGGGCAGCCGTCGCCCTCCTCGCCGTGATCGCCTCCCTGGGGATCGGTGGAGCACGCCGACGGATGCGCTGAGCCCGGAGGAGGCGGTAGCATGGGACGCGATGCGTCCCGAGGGGCCCACGCGCGTCCTCTTCGTGGAGGATGATCGGCGGCTGGCGGATCTCCTTGCCGAGTATCTCCAGCACAATGGGCTGTCCGTGGAAATCGAGCGCGACGGCCGGCTCGCGGCCAAGAGGATCCTCGAGAGCAGGCCAGACCTCGTGATCCTGGACGTCATGCTGCCGGGAGA
This sequence comes from Deltaproteobacteria bacterium, assembly GCA_016190375.1. Taxonomy (GTDB): domain Bacteria; phylum Myxococcota_A; class Polyangia; order JACPQR01; family JACPQR01; genus JACPQR01. Next base: position 5,755 of record JACPQR010000078.1, on the reverse strand, counting down.
GGATGGCCTGAGCATCTGCCGGCGCGTCCGGTCCGGGTACCACGGACCGATCCTCATGCTGACCGCGCGAGGCGACGAGATCGACCAGGTCGTCGGGCTCGAGGTCGGGGCCGACGATTACGCGCCCAAGCCGATCACGCCCCGGCTCCTGTTGGCCCGGATCCGGGCGCTCCTGCGCCGCGGCCGCCCCTCCGAGGGAGCGACGAAGCGCGAGGTGGGGGACCTGCTCGTCGACCGGTCCAGCCGCGAGGCGAGAGTGGGCGCGAAGCTCGTCGATCTCACGACTGCCGAGTTCGATCTCCTGTGGCACCTGGCCGAGAACGCCGGCCGTCCCGTCCCGCGCGATGAGCTCTTCCAGGTCCTTCGCGGCATCGAGTACGACGGCCTCGACCGATCGATGGACGTGCGCGTCTCCAAGCTCCGCGAGAAGATCGCCGCCGCCGCCGAAGATGGCTCGGTACGGATCAAGACCGTGCGCGGCGTCGGCTACCTCCTGTCGATGTCGAGCACGGAGCCTTGAGCCGCCTCTTCCTCAGGATCTACGCGGCGCTATCGGTTGGTCTCGTCGCGGCGATCCTCGCGAGCGCGTACTTCGCCAAGAAGAGCCTCGACAGGTCGGTTCAGCACCAGCTCTCGGCGTTCACCGCAATCCCCGCGAAGATCCTCGCTGAGTCGATCGCGAAGAGCCCCGATCGCGACCGCGCCGTCCGGGAGCTGTCGCATGAGCTCGGGTACTCGATCCGCGTGCGCCCGCGTCGCGAGGTCCGCGTCGCGGGTGACGTCCGCGGGGCACTGGCACGGGGAGAGACCGTGGTCAGGGTCGTCGACACGACGCCGATGATCTACGCCCCGCTGGGCCGGGAGGACCTGGTGGCCGAGATCGGGCCGCTGCCTGGCGTGCGCTTCATCGGCGAGGGCCGGGGGATCCTCGTCTTCGGAACGCAGTTCTTCGTGCTCGCGATCGCCGTGCTGCTGCTCGTCCGGCCGCTGGAGGTTCGCTTGACCGCGCTGTCGGGCGCCGCTCGCCGGTTCGGCGGCGGTGATCTCGGTGCCCGAGCCGATGCTCGCTCCGGGGACGCCGTGGGCGAGCTCGGCCTCTCCTTCAATCAGATGGCGGGGCGGATCGAGAGCCTGGTCGAAGGCCACCACGAGCTGTTCCGTGCCGTCTCGCACGAGCTGCGCACGCCTCTGATGCGAATCCAGCTCGCATTGGAGCTCCTGGCTCGTGACGCGGGTCCGGCCGCGCGGGAGCGGGCCCTTGGTCTCGAAGAGGACGTGAGGGTGCTCGAGTCGCTGGTGGATGAGCTCCTGGTGTACGCGCGGCTCGAGCCGGGCGCGGGGGCGCTCCGCCTCGAGTCCGTCGAGGTCGACTCGCTCCTGGGAGCCGTGGTCCGCGACGCCGGACGGCTCAGACCCGAGCTTCGCGTCGACCTCGACTGCCCGCCGGCCACCGAGGCTCGGGCCGACGCCCGCCTTCTGCGACGCGCTCTGTCCAACCTGGTGATCAACGCCGTGCGTCATGCCCGCGCGGCCGTCCGCGTCACCGTCGCCTCGAGCCCGGCCCTGACGATCGACGTCGATGACGACGGCGCCGGCGTTCCCGCCGCCGATCGCGAGCGGATCTTCGAGCCCTTCGTCCGGCTCGAGGGCGCCAGATCGCCCGACACCGGCGGGTCCGGCCTCGGCCTGGCGATCGCTCGGCGAGTCGCGGCGGCCCACGGGGCCCACGTGGCGGTGCTGGACGGTCCGATGGGCGGGGCGAGGTTCCGCTGGCAGATGGGGCGGTAGCTTTCAGAACTTTCCCGCTGCGTAACGTTCCTTTACTGTCGTGGGAGCGGGGCCCCCGATTTCCTTTGGGTCTTAAGCGGCACGGGTGGTGCTCCGTAGCCCGGACGGCGGAAACGACGATGTGGACACTGGCCCGGAAGATCCTGGTTCACGACAAGATCAAGTTCGCGGTCGCGGGCGCCGGCGTCTCGATGAGCGTGCTGCTCGTGCTCCTGCAGGTCGGGCTCTACCTCGGTTTCATGGAGAACACCTCGAACCTGATCGACCACTCCACGGCCGACATCTGGGTCACCGGAGAAGGAAACGAGAACTTCGACTTCGCCGGCCCGGTCTCGGAGCGCTACTTCTACCGTGTCGCGTCGATGCCGGGCGTCGAGAGAGCGGAGAGAGTCCTCCTCGCCTTCGGGATGTGGAAGCTCGCCAGCGGCGGCAGCCAGGGCGTGGAGGTCATGGGCCTTCAGCGTGACGCCCAGCTCCTGGCACCGTGGAACATCGTTGGGGGCGACGCCCGGAGGATCTCCGAGGCAAACGGCATCGTGATTGACCAGAGCGAGTTCCCGAAGCTCGGCGTCGGGGGACTGGGCGAGAGCCACGAGATCACCGGCGTCCGCTCCAGGGTAGTGGGGCTCACCGACGGGATACGCAGCTTCACGACCTCGCCGTTCGTCTTCACGAACTTCGACACGGCGCACGCTTACACGGGCATGGAGCCCGACACGGTGACCTACGTGCTCGTCAGGGCCGCGCCCGGCGCCGACGTGGCCGCGCTCGCGGCGAGGATCGGCGAGATCCCCAACCTCGATGCGTACACCCGCGCGGCGTTTTCCGCGCGATCGCGCGACTACTGGTCGAGCCGGACGGGAGTCGGCACTGGCTTCTTCATGACGGCGGTGATGGGGATCCTCGTTGGCCTCGTCGTCGTCGGCCAGATCCTGTACAGCGGCACCCTCGAGCATCTGAAGGAGTACGGCACGCTCAAGGCGATGGGGGCCTCGAACGGCGCGATCGTGCGCGTCATCGTCTACCAGGCGCTGATCGCGGCGGTCGTCGGGTACGTCGTCGGGGGAATCATGGCGTTCGGCGGTCGCGAGGCCGTGAAGGCCGCGAACCTGACCGTGGTGCTCTCGACGGATCTGCTCGCCGGGACGGCGGTGCTCACGGTCGGGATGTGCACCGTCGCAGCGATGCTCGCGATCATCAAGGTCATCAGGCTCGACCCGGCGTCGGTCTTCAAGTGAGGCGAGATGGACCCGATCCTCGATCTGCGCGAAGTCTCGAAGGTCTACGGCAGCGGCGAGACCGCAGTCCAGGCGCTGACGGGCGCCACGTTACAGGTGCGGGCGGGCGAGGTCGTCCTCGTCGAAGGTCCCTCGGGCTCCGGGAAGACGACGCTCCTGTCGATCATGGGATGCCTGATGAAGCCCACGGCGGGCCAGGTCATGGTGAAGGGAAGGGACATCGTGCAGCTCAAGGAGCGCGACATGCCCCAGGTCCGCGCCGGGACGTTCGGCTTCATCTTCCAGGGCTTCAACCTGTTCCCCGCGCTCACCGCGCTGGAGAACGTCGCGGTCACGATCCGCATGAAGGACCCGCGCGCGCGCAAGGTCCACGTCGAGGCCGCGCGCCTGCTCGGCCTCGTTGGGCTCGGGGATCGAATGCACCACCTGCCCGCCGATCTTTCCGGCGGACAGAAGCAACGCGTCGCCATCGCGCGTGCGCTGGCCTGCAGCCCGCCCGTCATCCTGGGCGACGAGCCCACTGCGGCCCTCGACTCGAAGACGGGGCTGGCGGTCATGAAGCTGTTGCAGTCGCTGGCGCGTGAGGAGGGCCGGGCAGTCGTCGTGGTCACGCACGACCACCGGCTGGAGCAGTTCTCGGATCGGGTGATTCGTGTCGAGGACGGTACCGTGCTGAGCGACAGGCCGTCACTCGCGCCGGAGCCACATGGCCGCTCCGGCCCGACAAACCCAGCCGTCGCGATCAGGACCGGCCTCGAGGTCGGGAGGAACGAACGACAATGAGACGGATCTCGAGACGTGTCTGGATCATCGCCGCGGCGGTCGTCGCGATCACCGGCGGCGCGTGGGCGGTCGGCCGAAACGGCGCCGACGGCGAGGCGCCGGTCCTCCGAAGGGACGTCGTCAAGAAGGTCGTCGCGCCGGGGGTCGTCGAGTCTGTTTCGGGCGAGGTCTCGCTGGGGTTCGACGCGGCGGGCCGGGTGGCGGAGCTCTTCGTCGACGAGGGCTCGCGAGTCGAGCCAGGGCAGCTCCTCGGTCGGCTCGACGACCGGATCGCTCGCGCCATGGTGACGCGGGCCGAGGCGGCCCTCGCGGCGGCCGAGGCGGATCGGCTCCTCGCGTTCCGCGGCGCGCGCGCCGACGAGATCCGCGCGGCCGAGGCCGAGCTGGGCGCGGCCCGTGCGCAGGCGCAGGATCGCGCCGTCTCCCGCGAGCGCGCCGAGCGGCTCTCGACGGTCAACGCCGTCGCCAACGCCGACGTCGATGGCGCCCGGCACGCGGCGGAGGCCGCCCGGGCGGCCGCAGCCGCCGCCGAGGCGCGGCTCGCGCTGATACGACAGGGGTCGCGTTCCGAGGAACGGCAGCGTGCCGTGGCGGCGGTCGCGGCCGCACAGGCGGACGTCGAGCAGGCCCGCACGCTCCTGTCGCACACGGAGCTCCGAGCGCCGTTCGCGGGCACGATCGTGCGTCGCCTCGTCGAGGCGGGAGAGCAGGTGACGACCGTCCCCCCGACCGTTGCGATCACGCTCGCCGATCTGCAGCACCTGCGGCTGCGCACGGAGATAGACGAGACCGACGTCGGCCGGATCCGCCTGGGACAGGCAGGCTACGCGTGCGCCGACGCGTTCGGAGATCGTCGCTTCCCTGGCCGGATCGCGCGCGTCGGCCAGACGCTGGGCCGCAAGAACATCGTCTCGGACGATCCGCGCGCTCGCTTCGACACGCGAGTTCTGGAGGTGCTGTTCGAGCTGTCCGATCCCTCGGGCCTGCCGCTCGGGTTGCGGCTCGACGTCCACGTGGAGACCGAGGCGCGGCGGAACGTCCTCACGGTTCCTTTGGCCGCAGTAGAGCGCGGGCGGCGCAACGCCCAAGTGACGGTGAAGAGCCCGAGCGGCGACTCACCGAGGAACATCCGCCTGGGCATCGACGACGGCGTCGTGGCCGAGGTCCTGTCGGGTGTCTCCGAGGGTGAGCGAGTCTCGGTCCGCTGAGGTCGCCCTTCCGCGATGGCGCGCGGGCTTTCAAACGTAGTCGCATTCGACGACGCTCCCTTTGCACGCGAGCACCGCGGGGACGTCCCGCTGGTGGGCGCCGTGTTCGCCGGCGTCAGGCTCGACGGCGTGCTGATCGGCCGTGTGCGCCGCGACGGCGCGAACGCCACGCGCGCGATGAGCGCGCTCGTCGCTGGTTCGCACTTCGCAGGGCACGTCCAGGCCGTGCTCCTCCAGGGGATCGCGGTCGCGGGCTTCAACGTCGTCGACATCGCGGCCCTCCACGAGGCCCTCGGATTGCCAGTTCTCGTCGTGGCCCGCCGCCAGCCGGACATGGAGGGCGTCCGGAAAGCGCTCTTCGGTGGACGAGTGCCCGGCGGCGCGCACAAGTGGCGGCTGGTCGAGAAGGCCGGTCCGATGGAGCCGGTCGCCGGGCTCTGGGTCCAGAGGGCCGGCCTGACGCTCGCCGAGGCCGATCACATGCTTCGCCGCCTCCGCCTCCACGGGTTGCTCCCTGAGCCAATCCGCGTCGCCCATCTGATCGCGGGAGCGCTCGGAACCGGGCATAGCCGCGGCAGGGCTTAGGCGCCGAGGGCTCGGGTGGGCATCGGGGCCGCGACGCGGCCCCGATGCCCCTGCGTGCCATGGCATGCCCGGTCCCGGGGGCGCCCAAGAGGCCGCGGGGCCCAACAAGACCGTGTGCCAAAGCCAGGCGGGGGCGGCGCGCCCCGGGGGGGG
>JACPQR010000076.1 GCA_016190375.1 Deltaproteobacteria bacterium | reverse complement strand
CGTAGCGCGGCACTCCCTTGTCCGTCTGTCGCGCGATGAACGGCACCGCCATCGACCACCCGATCCCACAAATACCGTTCCCCGACGACGAGCTGTACGAGAGCGACAGCCCCGGCTGCGTCCCCCGCCGCCCAGGCGGCAGCGCAACCGGCACCGAGAACGTCGCCGTCCCCGAGGACAGAAGCGGCGAAAAGCTCTCGCCCAGCCCCTCCACCGACCCACCGTCAGACGGCACCGACAGCGCCTGCGGCGTCACCCCGCTCTTCGACTCCCCCGCCGGCAGCGCGATCGGCTCGAGCTCGGACGCCGTGCGGTCGAGCACGGGTGGTCCCGACCTCGGGTCAAGCGCTCTAGCATCCACCGGCTCCGCGGACACGTCGGCCAGGACCGCATCGTCGCGGACCGATTCGTCGAGCTCGCTCGTCCGTGGATCGAGCTCGTCCGCGTCCTGCGCCCAGCTCGCCGCAGGCCACGACATCGTGGCCACGCTCATCAAGGCACGCGCCCTGACACCCAGTCGGCGGAGCATCATCGGTCACTCACCCAGCGGCGGAGCATCCAGGTCTGTGGAGCATCATCGGTCATCTCACGCACCGACGGAACACCCAGGTCGGCCTCCCGCTGTCCTTGAACGCGAAGGGCTCCCATCCATCGGGACCCACGTAGGCGCTCGTGTCGCTTATCCAGCCCGAAGCCTCGAGATCATCCCACTCGAGAGCGATGACCGCCCATTGCGAGCAACTCCCTTCCTCCTGTGCCTCCGCGTCACGGCCGGCCTCGAAGCCGGCGTCGTCGCTCGCGTCACCGGCCCCGCCCCCTCCCCGGCCTCGGCCACAGGCGACCACGAGGGCTATGCCAGCCAGGAAGCCGGCGAGGAGCATGGAGAGCATCTGGAGCCGCCCAATGGTTCGCATTGCCAACCCTCCTCGTTCTCACCTGCCGAGCTCGTCAGGAACGAGCCGAGCGCGCAGCCCCCCGTCACGGTCACCGCCAGCCCGGGACGCGTCCGTCCATACGAGCAATGTTCCTCCCTCACCGGCGGCAGCGGCAGCGAGCTCCTGGTCGAAGTCGATCGTGGTCGGGATCACGAAGGAGGCTCCGAGCGGAGTGCCCTCCGAGTCGACCTTCGCGCCCCTCACCGTCGTGCCGGACGCGTCTTCTGCAAGGGGAGCGCCGCGCTCGCTGTCGTCGGTCCAGGCGACGAGCCAGCCCCCGCCTGGCAGGCCGGCGACCTGGACGCCACGCTCGGCCACGCCCGCGACGGCCGCGATCGAGATCAGGGAGACCACGTCGCCGTCGGCGGTAACGAGCGCGATCTCGGCGTCGCCAGCATCGTCGGCGTCGAAGCGGGTGAGCCCGACGGCCAAGCTGCTTCCATCCGCAGCGGCTCCGGTAGCGACCGCGTGCGCGTCGAGCTCGGCGATCTGCAGGGCTGCTGCGTCCGTCCACCCTCCCACCGCGTCGCGCCGCCGTGCGAGCGGCGTCCAGCCGCCATCGGTCCATGCCGCGAGGAGGCCACCGTCTCCGAGCGCCGCGAGGAGGGGCAGCTCCTGCGACCCGTCCTGCACGGGCGAGACCGCGAATTCCCCGCTAGTAGGCTCGCCCGTCTCATCGAAGCTGGCCATGACCGCGTCCGGGCGAACGAGGACGCCGGCCGAGAAGTCCGTCCACGCGAGCGCGAAGCCCGATGGAAGGGCGACCGCGGAGCTGGCGATCTGGTCGTCGAACGTCACGTCGTTCGCGACCGCCTCGTCGCCGCTGGCGCTGCCATCGGACCCGAAGCGCTGGAAGACCACGCCGGCTCCGTCGCCGTCCCCGTCCTCGCGTGACCACGCGATTGCGAAGTCGTCCGTGCCGCCGACCGCGGTAACGACTGGCGTGCCGACCACCAGACCTGAGACGTCGACCGCGATCTCGCCTCCCTCGGGCACGCCGCAGTCGTCGAGGAGCCGGGCGCGGATGAACGACTCGATTCCGTCGACCATGGTCCAGGCGACGACGAAGCCGCCCGTACGAGCGGCCGTTCCCGCACCGGTGACGAGTCCCTCCGGATCGGCGGGAATGGCGAAGTCGTCCGCCTGCTCGCACTCCACGGGCAAGCCGCCGCCGTCCTCTCCTGGCGAAGCGTCGGTCGCGAGCGCTGCGTCGCCCGAGTCGCCTCCCGCATCGACCCCTGGCGAGCCATCGAGGCCTCCGGCGGCGTCGAGGCTGCCCGCGTCCGAGGGCCCGTCCGCCGCCGCGTCGGCCGGCACGGCGGCGTCGGGCACGGGGCCGCCGGGATCGCAACCGAGCGCGCCCGCCAGGATGGCGACCGCCACGCGACGCGAAAGAGGTCCCACGCCCTACCTCTCGAACCTCGTCCAGTAGCGGTAGCGGAAGACGAGCTGAACGTCTTCCACGTTCTCCCAGTTCAGGGCCGGGTCGTCCCAGATCCTCAGCGTGTAATGGCCCATCAGCGGTCGGCCCCGGAGCTCCTGCTTGTAATAGGGGCCAAGCAGCGTCTCCATCGAGCTCGACAGGGGGTTCGTGAGGACGACCTCCGATGCGAGGGCCTTGCCGTGCTCGATGAAGGCTCGCTCGAAGTCGAACGGCACGGTGTCGCCATCGTGGTTGCGTATCGGGATGTCCTCGCCCTCGTGGATCAGCGTAACGGGCACGAACGCGTTCGAGTAGCAGGTCGCGGGCTCGTCGGACTCCGAGCAGTCGCGCACGTTCGTTCCCACGAGGTTCACGGCGACGAGGTCGTGACGGTAGTTGTAGTTGCCGAGTGCGATCTGCGCCGAGGGGATGATCTCACCCCTTTCGATCTGCTCGAGACCCAGGCCGAAAGTCGCCTCGTGGAACGTCAGCGTCCGGATCACGTTCTCGCTGTCCGGCCCGCAGTCTCTTCCCATGCCGGCGGGACAGATGTGCTCCTCCAGGTCCTGGAAGTAGGTCGCCCGGAGGCTGTCGCCAGCCAGGTCGGGGCAGACGGCCTGGATCGACACACCCGAACGGACCGTGGGCATGTAGTCGGAAGGCACGGGGTCTTCGCCCGGCTCGAGCGACTCTAGCTGCAGCAGCGAGATCCAGACGTCGCCCCGCTCGCCGGGAATCGCCGAGGGCTCGAAGCCGATCCGGACAGTGCCCGGCTCGGTCACGAGGAACGTCTCGAGCTGCCGGGGTGTGGCGACGCCGTCGGCGTCGGGCCGCAGGTCTGCCGGCAACGGCAGGTCGCCGGCGCCGTCCAGCATCTCGATCGAAACGCGATAGTCCACCGGCGCTGCGACCAGGAGGTCCTCCGCTCCAGCGCCCTCGAGCTCGCCTGCGCTGACGAAGCGGTCGACCCAGGAGAGGAGCAGCTCGGTCGGTGCGTTCTCGATGACCACGTCCTGGTAGACCCGCCCGCCGTACGAGCCGAGCTCGATGGGCGCGTCGGCGATCCGGTTCGCCATCCTCCCGTCCTCGACCAGTCCGGCCTGACTCCCGAGATGCAAGCAAGCCGCCGTCTGACCGTCACCGTCCTCGTCGGGGCAGCCGTGGACGAACCACGGCCCTCCGTCGGCGCCGGCCTCGGCGTTGCCGGCGACCCGCTCCGACGATGCGATGAGGTTCGGGACGACCACCTCGCATTCCTGCCGCGCACGGTAGATGTCGTCGCGGAGCGAGATGACAGCGAGATCATTCCCGTCCTGGAACGGAAAATCGAAGGGGTAGCTCTCGACGAACAGCCGGAGCTTGTCGACGTACTCGCCCAGGTAGCCGTCGACGTAGTTCTCGGGGATGCGCTCGTCCTCGGGGACCTCCTCGTCGACCTGGGCCTGGCGGATGCGCGCATAGTCGATTCCTTCGAAGTCGCAGACGTCGCTCGCCCATGTCGAAGGTGACTCGACGAGTGTCAGATCGCGATCGAGGTCGCCCAACTCCAGGCCGAAGCGCTGCTCGATGGCGCGCCGCGCGATGAAGGCCATCTGGCGGGCCCGGTCGCGCGCGCGCTCGTACCTTGTCCTGAGCGTATTGTAGCGGCGGCGCATCACGGTCGTGACCGGGAAGAGCCGGCCGGTCTCATCGCGGTCCATGAAGGCCGCACGCGCGGCGGCGGACAGCGCGGCGCTCCGGAGTGACTCGATCCGCCCGAGGTCGGCGTTCAGGCGGTACACCGTCGTCCGAAGCTCGGATCCGAGGCGCGAGAGCTCCGCCATGATGTCGCCGGCCTGTTCGGCGAGCTCGGCCACAATCGTCCCCTTCTCGAGATCGCTGAGCTGGCCCTCGATCTGGCTGATCTCGTCCAGGATCACGACCTCGGCCGCCGCGGCGGCCGAGGCCGCGCCCGATGCCATGCCGAACGACTGGATCGACGCTGCAAGGGCGTTCGATACGGTGGCGATGATTCCCGAGATCGTCTGCAACTGCGCGATCTGCGCCTGCAGGTCCGTGATCTCCAGCCGCTGCCGAGTCAGCGACACGGCGCTGGCCGCACGGCGGACTTGCGCCTGGATCGCGTTTGTGGTGGAAGCCACGCTCTCGATGTCGCCTTGCAAGGCGACCAGCGCGTCGAGGAGCTCGCCGCGATAGCCGGGATACGGAGAGAGGGGCTGACCGGAGCCAACCGAATCGGCAACGACTTTCGGGACGTTGGCCAGGAGGCCCCGACCGGTCGAGGTGAGAATCGCGTCGGCGGCGCACTGTAGTTGCTGCTCGAGCTGGCGCAGGTCGTCGGGAGCGCGGATCTCCGGAACGAACGTCGGGTCGAACTGCTCGCAGCCGCCGCCTTGGGTGAGGGCAAGGTAGCAGCCGAGGGCAAGCGCGTCGTAGATGTCCTCATCGGTGATGCTCTCGAGGTCGAACTCCAGGCGGCTTCGGCCAGCCACTTCGCCGTCCGAAAGCTGGTCGTAGAAGATGCCGCGATCTCTGGGCCATGGAACGTCGACGTTCAACGCGACCGCGAGGATGGAATCCCATGGGAAGTCGGCGTCGAACCTCCGAGGTGCCGCCTCCACGGGCTGGTCGAGAATGTCGCGAATCGTGGCGTCACCCTCGATGGGATCGGTGATGCCCCACAGCCGGTTGAGCGCCGCATTGGGATTGAGGGCCCGTCTGACGTGCAGCGTGGAATCGAAGCGCACGTCTGGACAGACGACGTTCCCATAGCCGGCGCCTCCGGGCCCGGCGGCAGTGACACAGCGACAGGCCCCCTCGAGCTTGTCGCAGCTCTCCTCCGCGTCCTCCTCACGGTCCTCCTCCTCGTCGTCCCCGCGGTCGTCCTCGTCCCATCGGTAGCATTGCCGCTCGCCGTCGACTCCGAGCACGTCGTCGCAACGAACCCCCTCCGCGTTGTTCTTCCACGATCGAGTGAGGTTGCCGTCGAGAGCTCCTGCCAGCGCTCCGAGCGTGCCGAAAGCTCTCCGCATGTCACGAATCCACGGTCTGAGCGCACCGGGAGAACCGCAAGCGTTCCAAATGAAGAGTGACGGCGCGGTCGTCCAAGTCGCATCACCCACGGGCTCATCGCACGGCGGGACGTTCGGCCCTTCGGCCGTCGAGAAGACCGGAATGCCGGAGACGGATAGCTCGAGGCCATCACGCCAGTCCTCGTCGTAGCTGGATGCAGAGACGAGCTGCTGGAGGAAGTTTGGCCGGAACCAGTCCTGGCTCGTGAGCTGCTCGATCATATCCTCGCGCGTGTTGCCGCCCTGGTACGCGTACTCCGGGTCGCGGAGCGCGCCGAGTGGCCAGCACCTGACCTCGCCGGCCGAGACCGCTGGTGCCGGCAGCAGGCCCAGGCGACGAATCGGTCCGGGGATCAGCGTGAAATGCTGCCCGTTCGGGCTTTCGTATCTGGCCAGGTCGTCCGGCAGCTCGCAGGTTTCCTGCTTCGGCCAGGGGCAGCGGGCCTGGCAGCCATCGAGGTCGGCCAGGTCGGACGGGCAGACGCAGGGGGCGCCGTTGCCGTACTGCCAAGCGCAGAGGTCCTCGTCGCCGAGCGTTACCCAGGGCTCGAGGTCGGCGCCCGTCGGGTCGGGCAGGCAGGTCGCGAGGGACGGGTCTGCTTCCTGTGCGGCGTCGGCGAGCAGGTCCTCGAGGTCGCCGCTGCCGCCCTCGGCGCTGTCGAAGACCTTGGCGACGTTGACGACGCCGCCGCAGATCGACTCGAGCTCGTCGCGTGCAGCTTCGCCCCGCATGTCCATCTCCAGGCCGGCGCGGATCAGCTCCTCGCCGAGGGAGTCCGCTTCGGTCGCCATCTGGTCGGCCAGGTCGAGGTAGTGCTTCCAGGAGTTCTCGTAGGGGTCGTTGTCCTCGGTGATCTCGGACTCGAGCGGGACGACGAGGTCGCGAGGAAGCCCGGCGCACGAGCGCTGGGGCTCGCCGCAGCCGGCCGGAGATGGCTGAGCAAGATAGTCCATGACGTCCTGGAGCTTCCCGCCCATGGACAGGATGCGCGCTCGGCCTTCTCCCATCCCTGGCGCGTAGAACCCTCCGATGAGCTCGTCAGGGCTCGCGTGCTTGACGACGAAGATCGGCTCGGAGATCGGCGGGATGTCGAAGCCGAACGTTCCGTCGAGCTGCTGATCGTATTGGTCCTGCGCGTCGAAGAAATCGGGCTCGGTCGCGAGGATGTAGTCGTCGGGGTCACAGGGGGCGCCCTCGATGTTGCCGTGGAGCACGCAGCGGAGCCCGTCGACCGACCGGACGAGCTTGATACCGATGCCGGGCTCCTCGCACTGGCCGTCGTCGCATCGCTGCACGCCGTGCACGAGGACCGTGACGCCGCCAGGGGAGGGGTAGCCGTCGATCGGAATGTCACTCGGCGGGGGCTCCGGATAGGCGCCGCTGTCCACGACCTGGATCCGCAGGTGCCCGACCTCGGTCTCGGCCACCGCGGCGGCGGCGGCCAAGATCGGCCTGAGCCGCGGCTCGAGGAAGCTCGGGGCGGTCTCGCTCTGCCGCAGGGCCTTTCGCGCTCCCCAGCGCAGGTAGTCGAGCGTCTGGAGCGCGCCCGCGGCGCGATAGGACGGGTCGTCGATGTTGGTGCTCGCGAGGCGGACGGCACCGGCTGTCGAAGCGAGGGTCACGGCAGCCGGCAGCGGCGTGGGCGGCGACGCGAGGCCGGCGAGGCGGCCCGAGCCCTCGGCGGTCTCGAGCTCGGTGCGCTGGAAGACACGGTGCTCGTCTTTCGCGTATTCTCGCGCCTGCGCGAAGTCGTCCACGGTGACGTTGAAGCGCGCCAGGAAGGCCTCCGGCGTCTCGCCTCCCGGGTAAAGGCGGGGCGCGCCGTCGACCGCAAACTCCTGGACGAAGGCTTCCTGGATGTCGTCGATGACCTGGAGGTCCGTGAGGTCGTCGTACAGGATCTCGCGGATCGGCTGAGCTCGAATGATCGCCAGGGCATCCTGGATCGAATCGAGGCCGACGGCCCTCGCGCAGGGGTTCAGCTCGACCGGCTCCCTCACACCCTCCGGATCGTCGCGCATTCCGATCGCAGCCAGTGCCGCACGAATGGAGTTCTCCGTGTCGTTCCACAGGGCCTGGCGGCCGGCGGTGTAGTCGCGGACCTGTTGACCCTTGTCGCCCGCGACCCGCACCTCGTTGTCCGTCAGCTTGTACGTCGCCTCGGTGTAGGCGTGGACGACGTCCGCGTAGCTCACGGCGAAGATCTCGGCGCGGTTCTTCGTGACGTCGTCCGTCTCGTCAACGGTCGCCATCATGTCGGCCATGCAGACCGTGTCGCCGATGGCGGTCACTCCGCGCTCTCCGGCCGCGGCGAACGCCATTCCGGCCAGGCGGTAGGCCAGCGTGCGGTTGGCCGCGGACTGCGGCGGGATCGTGTAGGTCACGGTGCCGCCGGTCTGTCGCTGGATCGCGCCCTGCTTGTTGACGTTGAGGCGCTGCGTGGTCAGCTCGAACTCGGCGACCTCGTCCGCGACCTGCATGAGCTTGTGACCCATGCAGAGGTTCACCTGCAGCATGCACTGGTGCCCGGCACAGTCCGTCGTGTCGAGGGCGCCCCTGCTCGACGTCCCGTTGCAGATCCCGGGAAGCTGACGTTCCATCTCGGCAAAGCACGCTGACACGAGGTCGCGATGAAGGAGGCTGATGTTCAGGGAGCCATTGGTCGTGCCGCTCGAGTCGCTTCGCGTCCCGTCGATCTCGAGCTCCTCCTCGTGAGAGGCGACGGGATCCAGGGGCGTCTCGTCTGGCGAGCAGCCGGAGAGGATTGCCGCGATGATCATTGAGCATCGAGTCCACATGGTCGTGACGTCCATCGCCTATCGCTCCTCGGCGCTGCGCGCGCAGCGAGCGCCTCCTCCGTCGCCTTCCCACCTCTGGGTCAGGCCTGGAAAGCTGTCTGCTGGGTAGCCCTCGCCGACACCGCGGCCCGCGTGCGCGTTTCCCAACTCGGGGCCTCGCGGATCGACGCGGGGCGACTCGGCGTAGTAGTCCTCTGCGTACCAGTCGGCCGTCGTCTCGTCGACACCGTCAGTCATCCGCTCCACGCCGAAGGGCGAAGCGCCGGCCGGCCGGTCGTCTACCTCGTCGCCCTCGTAATACGGACATGAGCCGTGCTTCGCCTCGTCGCATGTCGGCGGTTCATCTCCCCATGGGTACGTCCGGCGGTCCGGCGAAGGCCCGCGGGCGGCTTTCTCCCACTCGGCCTCGGTCGGAATGCGACGTTCCGCCCACGCACAGAATGCTTCCACTTGCTCCTGCTCCAGCCTCGTGATCGGGAAGCGGCCTGCGTCGGGCTCATCGTAGGTCCGGTACCAGAACGGATCGGGCTCGGTGCAGTCGCCGTCGCCGACGCACTCGCGGTAGCGGTCGTTCGTCGCCTCGAAGCGATCGAAGAAGTACGGGTACAGGACGACCTCGTGCTCCGGGTCGTCGTCCTGGTTGTCCGGGTCGGCTCCCCCCATGATGAACGGGCCGCCGGGGACGCAGACCTCCTCGGCGTCGGTGCCGGCGTCCCGCGGATCGCCGATGCAGTCGGGGCCGCATTCGCGCAGCGCCTCCCACCGGCAGGAGTCGGAGCAGCGGCGCTCCTGGATGTCGCCGACCTCGCAGCCGTCGCGCGTCACCTCCTGGCCTCCCGGCTCGCACTCGGCGCCCTCATCCTGATCGCAGGCGCTCCACTCGTTCCACGCGCACGACGCTGAGCAGACGCGCTCGTACGTCCCGCAGAGGCCGCAGCCGTCCTCCTGGATCGCGCCCGGCCGGCACTCGCCGGGATTCACGCAGTCGCCGTCGTCGTGCCACAGGCTGTCGGCGGCGCAGATCTGGGGCCGTGTCCCGCAGAAGCCGCAGTCGATGGTCCTCGTCGCACCCTGCTCGTCGCACGGTTCGGGCCCGGCGTCTGCATCGGTGCCGGCATCAGCGTCGCTGTCGGCGTCGGTATCGGAGTCGCCGTCCGCGTCGCTGTCGGCGTCGGTGTCGGAGTCGCCGTCCGCATCGTTGTCGCCGTCCGAATCGGCGTCGACATCGGCGTCCGCATCACCGCCGGCGGCTGCATCGCCCGTGCTCGGGACGCCTTCGCCGCAGCCGATCATGAGAAGCATGAGCGGCACCAAAGCCCCGGACGACCAGGCGACGGCAGGGGCCGACGAATCCAGCGGCGTCCGCGACGACGAAAACCTCGAGATCACACGACGCAAAGATCGCATTCCCTCCCCCTATCGGCGCCGTCACGTTGCCACCTCGGCGGTCCCGAGGTCGAGCCATCATTCGGTTCCCGAAAACGGCGGATTCTCTGATACCTGTCAGGCCGACCGGCGCGCCTTGGCCAGCCGTGCCCGGTAGGTGCTCTCCGCAAGACCGACCGCTCGCGCCGCGGCCGCGATAGACCGGATCGTCTGGGCGGCGAAGAGCAGGATGCGCGCGTCGAGCCTGCGCAGCAGTCCGGGCAGGTCCATCGGCCACGCGGGCCGGCCGTTCGGCGTGAAGGCGCGGCGGATGTCCGGACTCACGTCGTCGTACAGGGGCACCGTGGCCCTACCGGCAACGAGGAGGTTGCGGGCGATTTCGGTCGTGCCGGGCGTTCTCCGGCCGAGGTCGAGGTCCTCGAGGAGGAATCTCACGGGGGTGGGCGCGGATCCCACGACGGCGAACGGCCGGACGGAACCCCGAACGAGCCAGGCGTCCACCGCGCTGCCGACATCGATCGGATCCACGACCGCGGCCAGCATCATCGTCGACGTCATGGTCGCGGAATGCAGCGTGCCCGGTGCAACGCTCTTCGGTATCACCCGGCTCGCGTCGCACGCGTCGCAGACCCAGGAAGGCGCGGGAGAGGATGAGCACCACAAGAGGGTGTCGGCCATGTCGAAGAACGGCCCGTCGCGGTTCGGAACCTCGATAACGTGCTGCTGGACGTGCGCCCAGAAGGTCGACAACGGCATGGACACGGCCGCTGCAGCCTTGGTCAGGTTGTCATGCTGATGCTCACGCAGGCAGGCCAGGAGCAGCGCGCGCTCGACCTGGCCGAGCCATTGCTCGATGAGGAAGCCTTCTGGTAGGGCCGCGTCCGGCTCGTCCGGCGCATCCCTCGTCGCGCGTCTCAGCGCAGCGGTTGCGGCGCCGTGCGTCAAGAGGGCATCCAGGATCGGCTCGAAGGAGTCCGCGAGCCGGAGGTCAGAGACGACGGGCAAGCGCAGCCCCAGCCGCGCGGCCTCGTGCGCGACCGCGAAGGGGGCTCCCGTGAACAGCATGAAGGGTAGATCCGGATCGCGACGCACAGCCAGCGTGGCGAACAGCGGGCCTGCTCCAGGTGCGCCGGGAGCCACATCGAAGCCCGCGTGCATGAGCACCGCGACAGGTGAGGTGGCGGCGATCGTCTCGGCGGCGGCCTCGAGGCTCGTCGCCAGGCTAACGTCATGATGGACGCGCGCACGATCGAGAATCGGTCGCAGCGGAGGCTCGCTCGGGCTGCGCGAGTCGATGATGACCAGCCGCGGCAGCGTGGATCGCTGGTCGCTCATCGCTCACCTCGCGCGCTTGGGGCGCGCCGGTCAGGCGCCTGCCGCTCGACCAACCGCGCGCTCAGAGTCGCCCGACCCCGCATGGAGTTTCTGTACAGGCCCTGTCGGCGCATGTAAATCACCCCTGGGGGATCGCCATCCGTGTGAACCCGGAGGTCGGTCCCCGCACGCACCCCTACGTCGCGACCGGCCTTCAGGAGAGCAAGCTCGGCGTGAGCGCCCAGCTCGCCGAGGCGCTGTACCTGCGCGCGGCACGGTCGAGGTGGCTCGAGGTCGTGGGCATCGATTGCCACATCGCCTGGCAGCTCGTCGAGGTCGAGCCGTTCGTGCAGGCCGTACGCCGCGTCGCGATCCTCGCACGAGCCCTGCGCGACCGGGGGATCGGGATCTCCCAGTTCGATCTTGGCGGCGGGCTCGGCGTCGCGTACCGGGAGGGAACGCCCGCGCCTCCCCACCCGAGCGAGGAGAAGGAGGAGCAGCGCAGAACACGACCACGACCCGCGAGCGGGGAGCTCGGGAAGCTGGAGCGACATGGCGGGCCCGTTATCGGACCCAGCGATGAGAACGTTGCGTGCACTTGAAGACACGGGGGCGGAGTCTCGCCCCGCTCGGGGTCCTTGCCACTCCCCCTCCCGAGGGTCAGGCGGCGAGGTGGTTGGCTGTGCGCGTGGGCGTCAGCCAGCGGCGGCGGGGGGGTTCGCTGGCTGGGATCTGGAAGACGGCTGGCCGCGCGGCCGAGGCGTGGGAGGTGGGGAGCGACCCTGCGGGCCGAACAGAGGTCGCCCAGGGTGACGGCGGCCGAGACGACCGGCGCCTCGCTCGCCGAGGTCGAGGGCATGCTCCGCGCCCTCTGCCACCGCAGCCTCACGATGCGAGACGGAGCCAGATACCTGAGCCGTGCCGCGTCCCGTTGCTCGCAGGGCGCGTGAAGCTGCAGGCCGCTGGCGGCCCGAGGGGGCGGGGTGTTATTCATCCGGATCTCCTCCCGACTCGTGGCCGCGCCTGAGATCGATCTCCTGCTCATCCATCCCCACGGGCATCTCCTCGACGACTGGGAGGTGCCCCTGGGCGCGATCACGACAACGAACACGGTGCCCGGGCGGAAGCTGGGTGTGTACTCCTGGGAGTGCACCGACGATCAGATCCGAGCCGCGCGGGTCGTCGCCATGGACTGGTACTGGTACTTCTCGCTTCCGGCCGTGCGGGCGGTGGCGCGCCGCGTCCGGCGCGTGAGCCCCCAGACGCCGATCGTCGTGGGCGGGCTGACGGCGTCGTGGTTCGGCCCGCGCGTGTTCGAGCTCCTCCCCGCCGACTACGTCGCGATGGGTGACGCGGAGGTCGGGCTTGCGCGCCTGGTGGAGGTGGCGCGGCGGAACGGAGCGGCCGAGGTGCCGCCGAACCTGCTCTCTTCCGACGGCCGATCGGGACCACCGGTCGTGCTGGATCAGGATCGCTTCGACTCGCTCGATCCGACCACCAGGAGCTGGTTCCCGTCGCTCTCGCGCGCCCCTTCGGGACCGATCCTCATGCTCACGCGTGGCTGCAGCCAGCGCTGCAACCGGATCTGCCTCGCCGAGGAGGTGTCCGGCGCGCCGCTCAGGGTGCACTCGGCACGCTGGCTCGCCGGCGTGGTGCGCGAGGCGCGGCGCTCCGCCGGGCCCCTGGTCCCCATCAGACTCGTGAACGTGGGGGCCCGCGACGAGTCGCGGCTCATAGGGATCCTGGACGACGTCGCCAGGGAAGCGACCGCTGGGCCGCTGGCAATCTGGACCTACGGGCTCTGCCGCGACTTCCTCGACTACGTCCTGGATCGCTGCCCCGACACCCGCATCGGGCTGCTCAGCCCGTGGGAGGTCTTCGGCTGGCCGCATCGCGAGGTCTCCGACGCGAGCGCGGGCCAGATGCTCCTGGCGGTCGACCACCTGGTGGACCGCCTCCGGCGCACGAAGAGAGGGTACCTGACCATCCACCTGCCGCGCCGCTACCGCGAAGGCCGGCCCGACCTCGTCGAACGCTTGCGCTCCGATCGGACGACCCTCCTGCCGAGCGACGGCTTCTACATCTGGACTCCCGAGAGCCCGGCGGGACGCGACCTTCCGCTCGCCGAGCAGCTCGCGAAGATGGACGAGATGGGCGACCTCGCCGCGCGGATCTCGCTGGCCGAGAAGCTCGTGCCCGACCTGATGGATCACTACCCCATGCGGCGCGATCCGAACTGGGCGCCCGAGCCCGAGCCGCCGCTCCCCGAGCTCTCCGGGTTCCACGCGCTGGTGCTGGAGGGCTGGCGCCGGTGGAACGTCCTCGCCCCGTACCCGTTCGAGCTCGAGGTGCACGTGGTGCGCGTCGGCGATCGAGCGACCGGCGCGGCGAGCCTTGCCCCGAGCTTGCCCGCGCTCGCCGAGCCGCACGCCGTGTTCACGGGCGCGTCCGTCCACGTCACCCAGACCGGCAGTGAGCTCGTCTGGACGTCGCCCCCGCTGACCGACGAGGACGGCGAAGGCCTGGCGCTCGTGGTCCTGCCCGAGCGGCTCGGCGAGCTCGCGGGCGCGCGGAAGACGAACGTCGTGTACTTCCCGGTGCCCGCGGGGGCCGACGGAGGCTCGCTCCGCCTGTGGCTCCGCGCTACGCCCGCCGGGATCGAGTGGACGGTGCGATGGTGCGGCGACGCTCGGACGGATCCCGTCGCTGCGCCCGGGGTCGTGGGCCCCGCATGACCGGGCAGATGGACGTCTTCTGTCCGCTGCGCGCCTGCGCGGAGATCGAGCCCCTCGCCCGGGCCGGCGCGCGCCACTTCTACGCCGGCGTCGACGCGGTCGTCCTCGGCGTGCGGGCGGCGACTTCGCCCATCCTGAACTGCAGGCCCTGGCCGGGCTGCAACTTCGAGGACGAGGGCTCGGTCCGCGCCGCCTGCGAGATCGTCGGTGGGCTCGGAGGGCGGCTCCACCTCACCTTCAACTGGTTCGACTACCGCCCCTGGGAGGTGGAGGCGATCCTCGCCTTCCTGGATCGAAGCCCGACCCTCGACGGTGTGGTCCTGGCAGATCTCACCCTGATCGCCCGGATCCGGCGCGAGCACCCCCGCCTGCGGATCGTCCTCAGCACGGTCGCCCATGCGCAGAACGGCCGATCCGTCGGCTTCTTCCGCAGGCTCGGGGTCGACCAGGTCGTCCTGCCGCGCCACCTCACGATCGACGAGATCGAAGGGATCGTCGCCGCGAACCCCGAGGTCGAGTTCGAGGCGTTCGTCAAGAACCAGGACTGCCACTTCTCGCAGGGACTGTGCTCCTACACGCACGACGTCGTCGATCCGGCGCTGCCGTACCAGTGCGGCTCGGTCCGCGGCTACCTGCCGAGCCGCCCTCTCTCGGCCGCCGAGCAGCGGGCACTCGAGACCCTCGGCGTCGTCGTGATGCGCTCGTGCGGCGTCTGCGCGATCGCCGACCTTCACCGCGCCGGCGTCAGGATGGTGAAGCTCGTCGGACGCGAGCTGCCGCTCGAGCAGAAGATCCGGGACCTCGGCTTCATCCGGAGCGCGATCGACGCCATCGGCTCCGCGGTTGGGCCATACCCGGAGCTCGTGCGACGCCTTCACGAACGGACGTACTCGGCCGGGTGCCATCGTGACTGCATGTACTGAGCGGGCCGTCCTCGTCGCAGCCCACGCTCTCGACCTCGCCCAGGAGAGGCGATGCGACCGGGTCTACCTCGGCAGCGAGACCTGCGAGCTCCTGATCCCGACCGCTCCCCAGATCCGGCGCTTCCTCCAGGGCACGGATGGTCGAACGCGGTTGACCGTGGTGACGCCGCCCTGCACGGACGAGGGCCTCGCCCGGATCGAGAGGCTCCTCGATGCGCTGCCGGCCGGGACGGAGGTGGTCTTCAACGACTGGGGCGTGCTCGAGCTGCTGCGAGCCGGGTTTCGCCCGGTGATGGGGCGGCTGCTCCTCACGGTCCGGCGCGGCTTCCGGCGAGGGGGCCTCTCGCGCCTCGCTCCGGAGATGACCGCGTTCCTGCGGCACTCTAACCTGGAGAGCCCCGAGCTGCAGGCATTCCTCGTCGAGAGCGGCGTCTCGCGGGTGGAGCTCGACAACGTCGTGCAGGGATTGTCGCTGCGCCTCGATCCCGCCTTCCGGGCGTCCCTGTACTTGCCGTACGTCTACATCGCCTCGGGCCGCAAGTGCCTCTTCCAGCGGATGGCCACGGGAAGCGACGAGGCCTACCGCTCGGGAGCGGGCTGCGGCCTGCCCTGCCGCGATCTGTCGCTCTGGGGCGTGCTCGGCGACCCCGACGAGCGGGTGCTCGTGAGCGAGAACGCGCACTACTACGAGAACGCCGTCCTCCCGGCGGACCTCGAGGCCCTGAACGTCGACCGGATCGTCGACTGCTCGAGCCTCTCGAGACCGGCGCGCGCGGGTCAGGCCGGCGAGCCCGGTACGCGGGAAGGCATGTAGTAGAGGCCGTAGCTCCGCACCTCGGCGCCCGGCCCGAGCTCGCCTGACGGCAGAGACACCACCATGTCGAGCAGCTCCGTCCCCGCGTAGGCAGCGTGGATTGCGCCGGCCTGCTGGGGCAGGGTGCGGGCGATGAAGTCGTCGGGCTCGGCCGGGTGGAACTGCAGAACGACGTCCTTCCCGCGCTCCGCCACGTACACGTGGGTCCAGACGCATCGACGCATCGCCTCGAGGGCCGGCTCGGACAGGAGCGTGCGGACGCGCTCCTGTACACGCTCGTCCTCGAGCTCGGCCGGCTCGATGTCGGGATAGAGCTTCAGCCGGGTGCGGCCGTCGAAGCCCAGGTCGAAGCCCACGAGGAACGCGTCGTGGAAGCGGAGCGCCTCCACGAGCACGCGATCGCCGGTGAACAGCTCCATGGCGCGCTCGACGAGGCGGGGTCCGCGGGACAGCATGAACCAGAGCTTGAGGCGAGATCGCCCCGGCTCGTCCCTCAGATCGAGCCCCGTCACGACCTTCTGGACCTCGCGGAAGTCGACGCCGGCGTCCAGGAAGCTCCGGACGGGTCCGAGGTCGAGACGGACGTCCTCCACCCGAGCGGCCTCGTCGAAGAAGTCGAGGACCGACTGGAGGAACGCCTCGTTCCGCCCGCCGTGGTGGAAGAGGTTGAAGCGCGAGGAGTGCACGAGCCCCGCCTCCACCTTGCACGAAGGTTCCACGCTCGAGTCCGTCCGCGCCTCGACGAGGCCCGCAAAGGCGCCGAGAGCGGGCCTGTCCGGCACGTGGAACGTCTTGCGGTGGTGCTCGATGCAGGCGAGGTTCTTCGGGGCCGACAGCGCCGGAGCGTCGACGCCGTCGGGACCGACCAGCCTGCAGGCGCGCCGCGGGACCTCGCCGTGGACGAACCCGATCGTGAACAGCCCGCGAGCGAAAGCGGCCCGCAGCGCGAGCGCCCCCTTGTGGAGCCGCTCCCGAACGCCGTCCTCGGGCGTGATCTCGACGGGCTCCTCCGGCGGATCGGCGAACTCGCGGTCCAGGCGGGGGTCGATCTCGCGGGCGTCGACCGTCCGGACATTCACGAAGCCCGCGGCGATCATCAGATCGCGATAATCCGCCAGCGAGGCGAGCTCGACCTCGACGGAAGCCTCTATGGGGACGATGTACCTCCGGTAATCCTCGTCCGAGATCCGATCCACCGCGAGGACCCAGTCCTGGCCGGCGACCGCACCGCCGGGCTCGAGGACGCGGAAGAGCTCCCGGAAGAGGAGCGGCTTGTGGGGCACCTGGCAGACCGACTCGAAGAAGATCGCCCGATCGAAGCGGCGCGCCGGATATGGGAGCTCCACGCCGTCGTACAGGTCGAACTGGACTCGATGACGAAGCCCGAGCCGGTCCGCGAGCGTGTTGCCGATCGTCACCTGCTTGACGGAGATGTTCAGGCCGCGTGCGGTGCAGCCCGTCCAGCCCGCGAGGCGGCAGGTCGTGCTCCCCACGCCGGAGCCGAAGTCGAGCAGGCGGTTCTCGGCGCGAAGGCCCAGAAGGTCGCAGAGGTACCGCTCGCCGCTCGGCGCGCCCGCCCGCTCGGGGGTGACCGTGACGTGCCAGTGCCCCGAGAATGCCCGGTTGAACGTGTCGATCACGACGTCCGACTCGTAGAAGGCCCTGACCTGCTCGACGGTCGGGAGGCGTTTGGATGTCATGCTGCGGTCTCCATGCTCGGACCCGCCGGGCTCCTCTCGAGGATGCGGAGCGGTAGGCTCAGCCAGCGACTGCCCTCGCGGATCACGAGGCGGCGCTCGCGAAGCGACTCGAGGCCGTCCTGCACCGCGGCGCCGAATCCAGCCTCGAGCGCTCCGCGTTGCAGCCGCGCCAGGCTCGTGATCCCCGCGCAGGAGTCGAGCAGCCAGCGCTCCAGGCCGCGCAGGACCACGGTTCGGCGCGGGGCGATCGGGCGGCGATCGACGACGAGAGCCGCCTCTGCGTCGCCGGCGACCACGAGGTCGGTCTTCGAGTGGATCCGCTGCCAGGTCGCGACAGCGTCCCGAGCGCCTCGCGTGTAGCGCGCGACCGGCTCGAGCGCCTCCGGCTCTCGCGGGAACTGGCTGGCGAGGTTTCGCACGACCTCGGGCTCGAAGGGAAAGACGTGGGCGTAGGCCCGCGGCGCCGCTGCGCACGGTAGCCCGAGCTCGGCCGCGCGATCGAAGAGGGGGCTGCCACGCACGATGCTGACGAAGCGGAAGCTCTGCGGCGGGGGCAGGTGCGACAGGAGCGGGATGAGCTCCTCCATCTCGGCGTAGGCGCTCTCGGGCTCGGAGGGAAGCCCGGCCAGGAGGTTCCACAGGACGGTCAGCCCGAGCTCCCTCGCCCACTTCAGGAGCTGCACGTTCTGCAGAGCCGTCGTGCCCTTTCGCATCAGCCGCAGCACGGCGGTGCTCAGGCTCTCGATTCCGGGCTGGATCTGCGCAATGCCGGCAGCGCGGAGGGCGGCGAGCTGCGCCCGGGTCAGGTCCGCTCGCGTCTCGTACTGGATCGTGGCCCCCAGCCCGCGCGCGGCGAGCTCCGGGATCGCGTCGTCGAAGTAGCTCGCCGGCAGGCTGCTGTCGGTCATCACGAGCGGGATGCCCGGGCGCTCGCGGGCGAAGTGCTCGATCTCGCCGACCATGCGAGCGCCGGACTTGCGCATGTGGGCGGGGCTCGCGCTGTTCAGCCCGCAGAACGTGCAGTGCCGCGACGGTCGCTGGGCCCATGCGCAGCCTCGGGACGTCTCGAGGGACAGGTACGTCGAGATCGACCCGAGGCCGCTCGACTCGAGGTCCGCGAAGTAGTCGCCGAAGAGCGGGTACGGCAGCTCGTCGAGGCTGGCGGGCGCGGGAGCGTCGAAGAGCGCGGTCTCGCCGGCCCGCTCCCGGTCGGGCCCGGCCAGGACGCCCGGCAGCCCCGAGACCTCCTTGCCGGCCAGCACCCTGTCGACGATCTCGCGGAACACGAGGTCACCGGGGCCCGAGACCACCGCGTCGACGAAGGGAAACTGGCGAAAGAGCTCGAGCCCCTGCGTCTGATGGCACTCGATCCCGCCGAAGACGACGAACACCCCCGGCAGCCGTGACGCGAGCTCGCGGGCGAGGGCGAGCGACGCCACGCGCTGCTGGAACGTGCAGGAGAAGGCGACGACGCTGGGCGAGCGACGCGCGATCGTCAGGAGAGACTCGGCGAGGAACTCGGGAACGAGGCGCCGCGCCTCGATCGCGGCGCTGGCGGTCTCTTCGACGAGCTCGGCGGCCTCCTCGGGACCCTCCGCTGCCGAGAGCGTCCAGTTCTCGAGGGAAGGCGCACGCAGGATTCGCTCGAGGAAGCCGGCAGGGTCGAGGTCGTGGCCCGGAAAGAGCGCCCCGGCGAACACCCATTCGCCCGCTTCCCAGCGGCGCGCCACCAGCTCGTACCGGCGCCAGCCCAGCGCGGCAGCGAGGTCGAGCTGGAGGTTGGCCTGCCGGGTCCGGACGGCCAGCGGGAGCAGCGAGGCCTGCAGGAGCCCCAGAGCGAGCGATGGCGTCGCCACCAGCCCGAACGGCATGTTGCAGAGGAGGACGTCGGCTCGGTCTGTGCGGTCGGTGTGCAGTGGAGGGGTCTACCAGGTCGTCGGTGCCTTCATCGGGGGCGGCACGACGGCTCCGCCGCCAGTCTGGGCGGCGCGGACGTCCAGGGGGGCGACGGCATGCTGCGAGCCCGCGGTCGACGAGGGCGTCACGATCCCTCCCGCTACGGAATCGAGCGCCGCGTCGGACACCTCGCCCGTGCCCTGGCCGAACACGGAGGAGATCAACCGGCTGACCTGCTCGGCGGCGTCGTGATCGAGCTGCCGGACCTGCTGCATGATCTCGTCCGAGACCTGCAGGCCCTCGGCCTTGATCGTCTCCTCTGGCTTCTTCAGGAGGCGAAGCCGGAAGTCGGCCTCCATCATCGCCTTGCCGATCAGTGCGTAGTCGTCCTTCTTGGCCATCTCGGGTCTCTCCTTGTCGTGGGCGAAGCGGTTGGCAACCCCCGGCGAAGGAGCGAGGCTCACACGGGGCGAGCGCGCCTGTCAAGGACGAGCGGCGCTTTCAGCACGGTCGCTGCGAGGGCAGGAGGTCGACGAGCTCGACGTCGAAGACCGTGTAGGCGGGCGCCGCCGGGCTCGCGCCTCCGGGAGCCTCGGGAAGCCAGAAGCGTCGCTTCTCGCCGACCGTCATGGTCCGGACGCCGGAGGCCAGACGGGCGCTGAGATCGCTCATCCTGCACGGGATGCCGTCGAGCCCGGAGCCATAGGAGCTCTCCACGACCGCGCCCGAGGAGCTCCAGCCGACGTATCTCAGGACCACGCAATCGCCATCGGCCGGCACGCGCCCTCCGTCTCCCCGCGCGAGCGTGGTGAACGCCACCGGACCGACCCGGGACGAGTCGGGCGCGGGGGTGCCGGCACCGGGCGGTAAGCCCGGCTCCGGGTGGGCGAGCTGCGTCAGCGCGAGCATCTCGGGACCTCCCAGGCGCTCGCGAGCCGTCTGTTGGACCTTCTTCGCGTCCTCCGAGCAGTCGTTGATGCGGATCCGCAGTCCCTTCTTCTCGGCGCGCTCGAAGACGTCGAGCGTCCAGTGCCTGAGCTGGCTCGACGCGGCGTTGCCGCCGGTCGGCGCCGTGAAGAACCCACCGAGGTTCTTCATGACGAGCGAGGTCGGAGCGCCGGAGAAGAGCTCGCCCAGGTTGAGCTGCCGGACCCCCATCTCGTCGAGGACGTCGAGCTTGCCGAGCTCGAGCAGGTGCCGGCGAGTGACCTCGTACATCGGGACTTCGACGCTGACCCACGGGAAGATGCTCGCGGCCTCGCGAACCCTGGCCATCGTCTGGTCGCCGAACTCGGTCGCGGCGAGGTTGAAGCGGATCTCGTCCATGCCGTGGTCCCGAAGGCGCCGGAGCCTCTCGGCCGTGGCGAGGACCCCGTTCGTGTACAGCCAGAGGTAGACGCCCGGGACGCGCTCCCTGGCGAACCGCAGGATCCGCGCGACCACCGGCTCGTAGAGGAGGGGCTCGCCGCCGCTCAGCGAGATGCCCCTCAGGCGCGAGCGGTTCGCCTCGATGCCGCGGAGCAGCCTGTCCAGCCAGGCGTCTCCGAACTCCTTGTCGTCCATCGTGCGCGCGACCGAGGGCTGCGGGCAGAAGGCGCAGGTCGCGTTGCAGCGCAGGCCCACGAACACGCAGAGCCAGGACCCTTGCTTGCACGCGCGGCAGCCGGGGCTCAGCTCGTCCTTGCCGCAGCTCGTGATGGTCAGGCCGAGGTCGTCGCGGCGGAGGGACGGCATCGACTGCATGCGGGATCGCACCGAGGCCTCGTCCATCCCTGGCGGCGCGGGCGGCGGCGCCGCGGCCGCGGCGGTCGCGGGCGCAGCGGGAACGAGGACGCCCAGGCCCGCGAGCTCACGCACGAGGGACCGGGCCCGATCCCCAAGGCCCGGCTCGAGCCCGCCGATGACCTGCTCGGGATCGGCAGGCGTCGTGAACGACTGGAGCAAGGAGAGGGTTGTCGGATCGTCGGTGACGATCGCCAGGTGCGGCCACTGGCTCGAGGACACGCGGAGTCGCCCGCCCGTCCAGCTCACCTGCGATCCCTGGGACACGACCCAGTCGGCCATGACGGCAAGGATGTGGGAGATAGGCGGCCGAGGTCCAGCGATAACGCCTGGCGGCGCCTGGTCATCTGGGTCCGGCGAGCGCCTCCTCGAGGCGGGCACGCAGCCGCCGCTTCTGCAGCTTCGTCTTGACCGTGATGGCCGGCCGCTCGCCGCGAGAGCCGACGCGCGCGTCACCGAAGTAGTAGTCCCATATCGGCGCCGCGAACCGCGCGCAGTCCTCGATCGACAGGTCGCGGCTCGGCCGGGACCCGCCGACGGGAGGGCTCGTCGCGGTCAGCCACCAGGCCGGCGGATCGGGCTCGAAGCCGTGCTCCGCTCGGTCGAGGTCCGTCCGGTTCGCCGCCTCGGTCCCCATCAGAGGCACGTAGAGCTGGGGGACCAGCACCACGTTCGGGTGCGCCAGCACGTCGCAGTCGTCGAGGAGGAAGGCCAGGGTCTGGGCCAGCGTCTCGCGCGTCTCTCCGGGGTAGCCGAAGATCAGCATCAGCCCCACGAGGTCCACGTGCGGCGCCGCCACGCGGACGAGCCGGGCGAGCTTCCGCTTGTATCGCTCGGGAGACTTCGTCTTGTTCATCCCGATCAGCATCCGGTCCGAGCAGGACTCCACGCCGACCTGCAGCGTCAGACCGAAGCCGTCGAGGATCGAGTAGTCGGGCAGATCGAAGGTGAGGACCGAGGTCTCGATGTCGATCTCGATCTCGGAGGCCCAGGGCTTTCGGGCCACGAGCTCGAAGAACCGCCGCCGCCATGGCGCGCTCGTGCCGAAGTTGGCGTCGATCACGGAGAAGCCCGCGACGCCGTGCCGGAGGTGGAGGTGCTCGAGGACCTCGACCGCGTGCTCGACGTCGATCCCCCGCCAGCGCTCGTGCCGCGTGCTGTTGATGCAGAAGCGGCAGTCGAAGGGACAGCCGAAGCTGAAGCACAGGTCGAAGCGCCGCACGGCCGTGCCCGCGGTCCCTGGACCGGCGAGGCGGGACAGGACGTCGCAGGACAGCCTGAAGCCCGCAGGCTCCTCGAGCGGGCGCGCCTCGATGACGCGCGGCTCGGCCGGACGCCGGGCGCCGAGCTCGGCCAGGGCCTCGACGAACGACCGTTCGGCCCGGCCTCGGAACAGGAGGTCGAAGACGAAGTCCCCGCGCTGCTCTATGGCCTCGGTGGCGGCGGTCAGCTCGGCCACGAACGCGGGCGCGGCGGCGGCGCCGAGCTCGGGGCTCGCGAGGGCGCCGGCACGAACGCCGACGACCTCGAGCAGGGAGCCGGGGTCGATCGTCGGATGCGTGCCCCCGACCATCACCGGCAGGTCGGGGAACCGGTGGCGGACCCGCGCGGCGACGAGCGTGGTCGACAGGTACAGCGCCGAGGAGAAGCAGGAGATGGCGAGAACGGGGCGCCGGCCGCCGTCGAGCGCCGCCTGGATCTTGCCCTCGAGGCCGCGCGTGAACTCGTGCAGGATGAGCAAAGGACCGAGCCCGTCTTCGGAGGGGCGGTACACCAGATCCCGCGGGCAGCTCTCCCTGGAGTCCGAGGCGAGCCAGAAGTCGGTCGTGTGCCCGGCTCGCTCGGCCAGGCTCGCCAGGACGAGCACGCCCGTAGGGATCCCGATGGCCCCGAAGCGCCCGAGGTTGGGCGGCAGGACGAAGATCACGTGGAGCACGGCGCGAGTCTATACTGCTCCGCGATGTCCCTCCGCTTCGTCGTCGTCGGGACCGGGCGGTCGGGGACGAAGTACGCGTCCGAGCTGTTCACCCGGCTCGGCATCAGGTGCGGTCACGAGGCCCTCTTCTCGGCGGCGGCCGGGGCCGACCTGGTCGGCGACGCGTCGTTCGGGATCGTGCCATCTCTGTCCGGCTTCCGAGGCCTCGTCTTCCACCAGACGCGGCACCCGCTCGCGGTGCTCAGCTCGATAGCGTCGACCGGCTTCTTCGTCTCGCCGGGCCCCTACGAGCCGTACCTCGACCTCATCACCCGGACCGTCCCCGGCATCGGCGAGCGAACGGATCCGATTCGCAAGGCGATGCACTACGTCGTGAGGTGGAACCTGATGGCCGAGCCCTTCGCACGGCTGCGCTGGCGAGTGGAGGACCTGGACGCGGCGGTACTGGCAGAGGCCACGCGAATGATCGGAATGCCGCGGACCGAGGAGGACTGCACGGCGGCGCTGCGCGAGGTGCCACCCGACACGAACAGCCTCGAGCGCGGGGGCGTGGCGCGTTTGAATCTCGAGTGGAGCGACCTCGAAGAGTGCCCGGAGAAGCTCGAGCTGGCCTCGCTCGCCCGCAGGTACGGCTACGACCCGTAGAGCGGCCCGATCGGCGTGCGCCGTTCGCAAGAGTGGTGCGTCGACTACCCGACGTGCTCGCCTGAAGCGGGAAGAAGCCGGGTAGTTCTCCAGGTCGGGGGCTGGCACGCCGCTTGGATTCGGCTCGCCGGGAGAACGAGTGAACGGGAGGATGCATGAAACGTCTCGTCGCAGTGCTGCTGTTCTGCGCGGTGGCCGTGCAAGGCACGAGTGGCTGTGCCGTCGAGCCGTCTTCCGGGGCAATGGGCGCGCAGGAGGATCTGTCCGAGGCTCCAGCCGACATCGCCGGCATTCTCGGGATTCCGCCGCTGGGTCTGCTCTACCGGTGGGTCTACGTGCCCTTCGACGGGCGGCGTCTCCACGACGGAACGGTCCTCGGCCCCACGTACTGCATGAACGGCAGCCCTGCGGGCCTGGCGTTCAACCTCAGCCAGGCCTCGAGCAGCTTGCTGATCTTCCTCGAAGGGGGTGGCGCATGTTGGGACGAGACGAGCTGCGCTCACGTGGGACGTCCCGACGGCATCGACTCGACCGAGCTCCTCGAGTCACTCGCCAGGACCAGCGAGAACGGCGGGATCCTCGATCGGGGACTGGCGCAGAGCCCGGTGCGCGACTGGAGCTTCGTGTACGTCCCCTACTGTAGCGGGGATTTCCATGGAGGAACCGGAACGGTTGGCCGTGAAGATCGGGTTCACTTCGGACACGCCAACATGGCGGCCTTCCTGGAGCTGCTCGTCGAGACGTTCGCCGACGCGGACCAGGTTCTTCTCACCGGCTCGAGCGCCGGTGGCATCGGGGCGCTGTTCAACTTCGAGCAGACCAGGACTGCATTCGGCCCGGACCGCGTCTACCACGTGAACGACGCGGCGCCGGTGCTGCCGAGCGAGCACCTCAGCCGCTGCCTCGAGCAGCAATGGCGGGACACGTTCGGCCTGGACGACATGCTGCCAGAGGACTGCGACGGATGCCGCGACCACCTCTTCAACCTCATTCCTCACTTGCTCGACCAGGATCCCCGTCCGCGCCTGGGCCTGACCTCGGGGACGCGGGACCTCGTGATTCGCTGGTTCTACAGCTGGGGCCAGACCGACTGCACCGGCCCCGGCAGATGGTGGACCTTCGACCTGGCTGGCGGGCTCGACGATGTCCGCAGCGAGCTGGCCGAGTACGACAACTTCCGGACCTTCTACGTCGACACCTGGCTCCACACCTTCCTCGGGTACGGCGGCCGTGATCTCGGCTTCCAGACCACGTCACCGGACGGCGTCGTCCTGTCCGATTGGGTGGGGTGTCTGCTCCAGGAGACAGACTGCACGTGGGAGCACGAGGGCCCCTAGGTAGCGCGAACGCAAGCCACCCGAGGTCCTTCTTGTCCGAACTTCCCGAGATGGGGACACGCACCCGGTCCGTAAGTGGCCGTTTACAAACGGGTTGTGGGGACAACCGCGCGTTTCGTGGGCGACTGCGTCGCCGTCGAGGAGGGACACTCACCGAGAGCCGCCGGCCGTGGGCGACGCTCGGCCGCGACAACCGCGACGCAGGCGGGCGATTCGCGCGGCGAGCCGCGATTGGCCGGCTGCTTGCACGCCGCGACCCCCATGTCGCAGCGTGGCTCGATGGCGCCGTTCGTGTCCGCGGTCGCTGCCGTCTTCGTCCTCCATCCGGCGGCGCAAGCCGGCACGATCGTGTCGGGCGGCGTCACGCTCTCCTACAGGCAGGACGTCGCCCGAGGGCTCGTGCTCGAATCGGTAGGTGACGCGCTCGAGCCCGCGGCGTTCACGCTCCCTGACGCCGACCTCTGGGAGCTCGAGCTACGCGAGGTCGCAACTGGCGACGTCGTGCGCATCACGCCATCGGAGTCGGCATTCGACTTCGCCATCGTGGAGCGGCCCTCCGACCTCGTCGCCACCTGGTCCGACGTGCAGAGCGACCTGTTGCCCGAGGCTGAGACCTTCACCGTCGTGGTTCGCGCACGCGCTCTCGATGACGAACCAATCGTGACGCTCGAGGTCGAGGTCACGACCTCGACTGCCTCGTTCTCCCTGTACGCCATCCGTTTCCCGAGAGTCGACGTCCTCTCCCGCGGCACGCCGGCGAGCCAGGTCCTGACGTTCCCATACGTGGGCGGCTGGCTGCTCCCCGACCCCATTCACAACCCGGCCGTGACGTCAGGCCTGGGCATTCCCTTCGTCCACCCGGGCAGCCTGAGCATGCAGTGGATGGCCTACTACGATTCCAGCGAGGCCGACCCGGCCCTCGTGTTCCTCGGGACGCGAGATGCCACGGGGCACTACAAGGAGACGATCCTCGGTCGGGTCGCGGGCGATGACGGCACGCCGAACGGGATGTCCTTCACGCTGCGACAGGTTCCCGAGGACAACCTCGCCGCGGACGGCGACTACTCGTCCGCGTTCTCCTTCGTCATCGGCGTCCTGAGAGGCGACTGGTACGACGCGGCGCGCTTCTACCGGTCGTGGGCGACGAAGCAGCCGTGGGCGGCGAAGGGCCCGATGCGCGACAGCGCGGACTTCTCGCCGCGGATCCGTGACGCCGAGATGTTCGCGGCGTTCGGCCAGGCAACCGGCCCGTCGGACCTCGACTACTGGGCCCGCGATCTCGAGGACCAGCGCGACTACTTCGGGGTCGGCGCGATCCCGTCATTCGTCTACGGCTGGTACGACGGTCAATTCGACACGAACTGGGGCGACTGGTTCCCCATCATTCCCGAGTTCGTGACGAGCGGCCTCGCGGTCGCCGAGCAGGGAGACCCCTTCGCTCCCTACGTGATCCAGCTGGCCTACGGGACTGCGATCCCGAGCTGGGCCGACTCGTACGTCCCCGGCTACGAGGGCACGCCGGTCGAGCCGTGGGTCGTCCTGGACGAGCAGGGGGAGCGAGTCTACGAGCCGGACTCGGCGGGCAATCCCTCGGGCCGGCTCTGCCAGGCCGCTCCGTTCGCACGCGACTACACGACCCACGTCGCCGACCGCCTGCGCGCGGAAGCCGGCGCCGGCGGCATATACCTGGACGTCTTCTCATTTGCGGCCTCGCAGCTCTGCTACGACACGAGCCACGGCCACGCGATCGGCGGCGGCGACTACTGGACGCAGGGGAAGATCGACCTGGTCCAGTCGCTGCGGGACAGCCAGCGGGCATCCGATCCCGACTTCTTCGTCTACAGCGAGGCCGAGAACGAGATGTTCCTCGGAGTGACCGAGCTGACCTACGCCCACAACACGGGGGACACGACCGAGGGCCTGCTCGAGCTCGCGCCGATCTTCCAGACCGTGTACCACGACTATCAGATCGCCGGGACGGTCGCGCCCGTGCTCGTTCCTGGAGCGCTGGTGGACCCGCTCCCGCTGCTCGCGCGGCGCACCTGGTCCGCTCGCCTATTCTTCGGGCACGCGCCGTGGGCCGGATCGGTCCTGTCGCCCACGTCGCTGGCCGATCAGATGGCCGCGTACCCCTCCTATGCCGAAGCGCTCGAGATGGTTCAGAGGACGATGGCGGTCCTTTCTCAGCCCGAGGTGCACGCCCAGGTGGCGCTTGGCGAGCGGCTACGCGACCCCCCGACCGATGCCCCTCACGTGCCTCCTGCCCTGGGCGACACCTTCTTCCCGTACGGGATGGACCAGCCGGTCGTCTACGCCTCCGCGTGGCGCGATCCCGACACTTGCGGCATGGGGATCCTCCTTCAGAACTGGACCGACGACGTCGACCCGCTCGGAGACGTCGCCGGCGGCGAGCGTACCGTGTCGACCACGATCGATCCCTCGGCGTACGACCTCCCGACGGGTCCGTACGCGATCACGCTCTGGACGGAGGAGGGACCTGAGGAAGAAGGGCTCGCCGACCTGTCGGAGCCATGGGATCTGGTCGCGGTCGTGCCGGAGCGCTCGTCACGCTTCGTGCTCCTGACGGCAGCCGACGATCGGTGTGCTCCGCAGAACGGCGGGGATGACGCCGGCCCGGACTCCGGGGCGGAGCCCGACGCGTCGCAGCCGGACGCGTCTACGAGCGGTACCGACGCCGCCGCCGGCGAGCCCGACGCCGGTTCGCCGCCGGACGCATCGATCGGCGGGACCGACGCCGGCACCGATGCCTCCACGCCGACGGTTGGCGACGCGGGCCTCGATGAGGCAGGCGAGGGCTCCCAGGACGCGGGTGGGCGCGACGCGGGTCCGGCTCGGGACGGCCCCGGCTCGGAGGGTGGTTGCGGTTGCCGGACGCACGGATCGGCGCCCGCCGGCGGCCTCTGGATCGGCCTCCTCGTCCTGCTCTTCGCCGTCCGCACGAACACCTCGCGGGTTCGATCGTGACGGCATCGCATCGTCGGAGATCCTTCTTCCGAAGATGGCGCCATGCGGGGGAATCTTCGTGCGCGAAGATGGCGCCTTGCTGGTCACGGGAGCCGAGCGGGGGCTCTGGGCCGGAACGAGCCAGGGAGTCGGTGAGTGGGTCGACGCAGAGCAACCGATCGTTTCCTACGGGGGACCGGACAGGAAGGTGAGTCTCGGCGACGAAGCTCTCATCGTGGTCCAGGGCCCCAACTCCCTCGCACGCCTTGACTGGGAGGGTTCACTCGTTGCCTGGAGGGAGTTCCGCTGGTCCGGTGAGACGGACCTGCCTGCCATCGCGTGGTCGGGGTCGGTGCTCGGCGTGGCGTTCCGCGAGTTCACCGACGAGCGGAATGGGGTCACGACGGATCGCGCTTTTTTCCAGCGCTTCGATGCAGACCTGGAGCCCATCGATCCCGACCCCTTCTTCCTCATGGAGCTGGACAGCAACGGCGACCCTCCGCAGGGACTGCACCCCCAATCGCCAATCCTCGTCGGATGGGATGGCTCGGAGTTTGGGACCGTCGTCGCCCACACGATCGGCCGCAATGACTGGGGGGTGGACCCACCCATCGTGGAGGTGTATCGCTTCAGAGAGGAAGGTGGACTGGTCGGCAGCTTCACCCTCGGGCCGCCGATCGATCCCTTGGGCGGTGAATACTCGGTCGAATCGTCCTTCGATCTGTTCGATGTGCCAGAAGCGGCACGAACGGTGATCTTGCAGACGGCCGTCCACTGGGTACCCGACGGGCCGGAGCTCGAGCCCGACTGGGCCGGGACGAATCTGTCGGCCCTCGACCTCGCGACCGGATCGCGAGTCGGAGAGAACGGCCGGCTGAGCATCGGTGGTCCCAAGGCTCGCAGCGGCGGGCGGCTTGGCGTGACATGGGTCGATGGCGAGTTCCTCGATGAGGCGCAAACGGAGTGGATCGAGCACCTGATGTTCACGGTGCTCGACTGCTCTTCTGTCTTCGGCGAGCTCTGACCCTCCCGTCGCCTCGCGAGTCCCGGCTCCGTTACGCGCGTCACATCCGGCATCTGATGCACTGATCTTCTGGTCCGGAGGCGCGTAGGAGGAATGAACTGCGAAGAGACTCGGGTGCAGTTCCCGGTTTGCAGGCATCGGGAACCCGCAAATGGCGGCGGTTGCGGAGCGAGCCGGATGGGGAGGGCT